>CAUJEJ010000127.1 GCA_963169255.1 Actinomycetota bacterium
CCGACCACCCCCACCATCGCCATCGAAACCGCGACCGCTGTCGCTCGGTTCAGGCTGCGAATGTTCTTAGTCTTCGCATTGCGCGCTGGCGCAGAGCCAGTAGCCATGGGTGGAGCCGGCGGAATCGGCTGCATCGACGGAAGTTGCTGCTGAGGTTGTGGGTGAGGCGGTTCTGGGTAGGTCATAAGGAAAGCGTCAGGCGCCAACATGTGCGTGACCTGGCACGAGTCTGTGAAAGTCCTATGAGCCGCATTCGGATGCGTAAGGTGGACTCGTGACAACAGTCTTCGACGTTAGCCAGCAGATTCAGCAGTGGTACCCAGTCGCCCTGGCGGAAGGTTGGGATGCCATCGGGCTCGTTGCGGGGCGCCCGGAATCAACCGTCGAATCGATCCTTGTGACCGTCGACGTCACAGAGAGCACTGTGCGCGAGGCCCGAGAACGTGGCGCGAATCTCATACTGGCGCACCACCCGTTGCTATTTGGAGGGGTTACGAGCGTTGCTGCCGTAGGCGCCAAGGGCCGCATCGTTCATGACCTCATCGAGAACAACATCGCGCTTCTCGTCGCCCATACCAATGCCGATTCCGGCCTAGAAGGCGTTTCAGATGCGCTAGCTGCGGTGCTGGGGGTGCGGGATTTGCTCCCGCTGGAGCCGAAATCCGTCGAACCTCTCGACAAGTTTGTGGTGTTCGTCCCTGAAGCCGAAGCTAAAGCTGTTGTAGACGCCATGGCGAGCGCGGGGGCGGGGCGAATCGGAAACTACGAGCGATGTGCGTTCCAGCTGTCAGGTGAGGGCACCTTCCGCCCATTGCCAGGAGCACAGCCACATGTGGGATCAGTTGGGCAGGTCGAACGGGTCATAGAGGTTCGCATTGAAATGGTTGCTGCTCGAAACGTGCGCGGGAAAGTAGTCTCCGCGATGCGTTCCGCCCATCCCTATGAGGAACCGGCATTCGACGTTATTGCCCTCGCCGAAATCCCGAATCGTCTTGGCCTCGGGCGGGTGGGGGATCTCACAAGCGCGACGACGCTTGCTGACTTTGCGGAGGTTGTGGCGCGCCAACTTCCGTCGACCCATCACGGCGTGCGAGTTGCTGGGGACCTCACACGCCCAGTTCGTCGGGTCGCTGTCTGTGGCGGCTCTGGTGATTCACTCCTCGCTGCGGCCAACGCCGCAGGAGCAGACGTGTACGTCACTTCCGACCTCAAACACCACGCCGTCAGCGATCACCTTGCCGAAGGCGGCTGTGCCGTCATCGATGTCGCGCATTACGCGAGTGAGTTCCCGTGGTGTGAACACGTTGCGAATAGGCTGGCGAGCACGTATGCCGCGAGCGACGATAACGTTTCGGTGCACGTCAGCACATCTGTGACCGATCCTTGGTCACACCACTTGAGGAGTCAGTCCTGAAAGCATCACCAGAACACCAAGCCCTGCTCCTAGACGTGCAAGCGGCCGATACTCGCCTAGACCAGCTCGCGCACAGCGAAGCTTCGCTACCGGCGACCAAACAGGTCAACGAATTGACCGAGAAGCTCGCGGAACTCAACACCGACGTGGTGAACGCGGCGACGGAACTGTCCGACCTCGAACGTGAGGTGCGCAAAGCAGAGGACGAGGTTGACCAAGTTCGCAAACGAACTACGAAAGACCAGCAACTGCTGGACTCCGGCTCCATCACTTCTGGCAAGCAACTCGAAGAGATCCAGCATGAGATTGCCTCGCTCCTTCGCCGCCAAGGTGACCTGGAGGATGCACAACTTGAGGTCATGGAGCGGGCCGAGGAATCACAGAATGTGGTTGACCGCCTGAAGGAAGCGGTAGCTAAAGCGGAGGCAGAGCGGGCCGAGGTCCAAGCAGTGCAGGAGGCAGCGCTCGCCGAGATCGTGACCGAGCGTACCGAGGTGCTCGCGCGCCGCGAAGACCTCGTCTCGGGTGTTCCCGCAGACCTGCTCGCGCTGTACACCAAGCTGCGCGAAAGCCTCGGAGGAGTCGCTGCTGCGCCGCTTCGGGGGAGTCGCTGCGAGGGATGCCACATGCAATTGGCCCCAACTGACCTGCGAATCATCGCCGGTGCCGAGCCAGACGAAGTCGCTCGCTGCGAAGAGTGCCGTCGCATCCTGATTCGGTCCGGTGTGAACTGATGGCGCCGGATTACGTCATCGAGGCCGACGGCGGTTCTCGGGGCAATCCCGGACCGGCGTCGTACGGCACCGTCGTGCGGGAGGGTGACCGTGTTGTTGCCGAGGCCGCCGGCTACCTCGGTATCGCGACCAACAATGTTGCTGAGTACACCGGGCTCCTGCGCGGACTTGAGATCGTGGCTGAACTAGATCCAAACGCCACCGTGCAGGCACGGCTGGACTCCAAACTTGTGGTGGAACAGATGAGTGGCCGCTGGAAGATCAAGCACCCCGATATGCGCGACTTGGCGATCCGCGCCCGCGATGCCTTCACGCCGCAACAGGTCGAATACTGCTGGGTGCCGCGGGAACAGAACAAGCTTGCGGATGCACTGGTGAACGAATCGCTTGACGCCGTGCAACGCGGTGCTGACGGCGAAATTCTGCGCCGCTACTAGAACCGGCGAACGCACTCCCAAAGCAATTTCTCATGGCATGCACCCATAAGGGTGTATCCAGCAGATTTGGCGTTGCCAGTGGCGGCGTTTGGAGGTTCACTAGAGGCGTTCACCAGAAGCATTCGGTGCGCGAGATTGTTATGAGGTACTCGAAGAAATATCGGTTGGAACACCTCCGCCGGTACGACCGAGTCGCCGGGGACAACTCGCGAAACTGCATGCGCCGCGGTTATCGAAGCTTCACGTGGACACCCTGGGAAGCCAGGTCGGCAAGCGAGAGTTTGTCGGTCGTGCGGAACAGGAACTCGGGTTAGGAACGCTTGGCTGAGAGGCCCGGTAGAACTAACCGGAGATGTCTTGGATCACCTTCAAGGCGAGGCTGCGTGAGTGCCCCGTCAAGAAATGATCTAAGCGACTCAAAAGAAGGGTTGGCACGTCGAGAGGCGTCGTCATCACCTCGGAAGGGCCCCTGCTGTGGCGGGGGCCCTTCGCCGTTCCCGCCGCGTTCGGTCTAGGCGGGTGATGCCGAGCGCACCGGGCGCATAGACTCCGCGGTGGACGAGTCGATCGGGTGATCGCGGTTCGCTCGCGCGAATCGAGGAAAGTCCGGACTCCACAGGGCAAGGTGGTGGGTAACGCCCACCCGGGGTGACCCGCGGGACAGTGCCACAGAAAACAAACCGCCTTCCGGTTTACCGGAAGGTAAGGGTGAAACGGTGGTGTAAGAGACCACCAGCGCGCGAGGTGACTCGCGCGGCTAGGTAAACCCCACCTGGAGCAAGGTCAAGAGGGCCGAAAGGCCTGCGCGAACGAGCGGCCCGCTCAACGTTCGCGGGTAGACCGCATGAGGCTGTCGGCAACGGCAGTCCTAGATGGATGATCACCGCTCGCGCTTGCGCGGGAACAGGATCCGGCTTAGAGATCGACTCGTCCACCTCGCCGGGGCCGACGTGTGGGTCAGGTGCCCTGATCGAGGTTCGTGAGGACCTTGCTGGAGGCATTTGCGACGGCAGCGAGTTCTCGTTTGGTGAGTACGTCGAAAATCTTGGACCGGACGCCTTCGATGTGGAATGGCTCGGCTTGCTCGAACATCGTCTGGCCCGCATCGGTGAGCACGGCGAACAGCCCACGCCGGTCATCCGGATTCGCCTCTCGCTCGACGAAGCCGTCGCGCACAAGCCGATCGATCTGATGCGAGAGTCGACTGCGCGACGACAAAGTCAGGGTTGCCAACTCACTCATCCGCAGTCGTCGTTCCGGGCTCTCGGCGAGCTGCAGCAAGATTTCGTAGTCGCCCATGGACAACCCAAACTCCGCCTGCATCTCTTGCCCAAGTTGGGTGTAGAGCCGCCTCGTGGAGGTGATCCACCCACGCCAAATTTCTTGTTCGTCAGGCGTCAGCTGCGGTGCCATGCGGTGTGCTCCCAGGTTGGATGCAGGTGCGCGCGAATAGCCTCGCCGCGCGTGTGGTGTTGACGTTAGGGCAAGGTCAGGATTTCCGAGCCTGTGTTTGTGACCAGGATGGTGTGTTCAAACTGGGCCGTACGTTTTCCGTCCTTCGTTACGACCGTCCAGCTGTCGTCCCACACGTCGTAGTCGATCGTGCCAAGAGTCAACATTGGCTCAATCGTGAAGGTCATCCCGGGCTCGAGTTCGACCCGCAGGCTTGGGTCGTCGTAGTGCGGCACGATGAGGCCTGAATGGAATGCGGTCCCGATTCCGTGTCCAGTGAAGTCGCGTACAACGCCGTAGCCGAAGCGCTTCGCGTAGGACTCGATCACCCGGCCGACGACCGATAGTGATCGCCCCGGTGCGACGGCCTTGATCGCGCGCATTGTGGCCTCATGCGTCCGTTCGACGAGTAGGCGCGACTCTTCGTCAACGGACCCGGCCAAGAACGTCGCGTTGGTATCGCCGTGGACCCCGCCGATGAACGCAGTGATATCGATATTGACGATGTCGCCGTCTTCAATGACCGTGGAATCAGGGATGCCATGGCAGATGCACTCGTTCAGCGACGAACACAGAGCTTTGGGGAAGGGCTCGTGCCCGCCGGAGCCTGGGTACCCCAGTGTTGACGGGTATGCGCCGTGGTCACAGAGGAATTCGTGGCCGATCCGGTCGAGCTCATCCGTCGTCACACCGGGCACCACGTTTCGGCCAACCTCGGCAAGGGCCTGGGCCGCCAGTCTTCCGGCGATGCGCATCAGTTCGATCGTCTCGGCGTCTTGCACGTCGCCGCCGACGTATGGCGTCACCCGCTCCTTGCCCACGTATTCGGGGCGGAGGATCGAGGCTGGCACGGGGCGAATCGGCGTGACGATTCCCGGTTTTAGCGGCATGGCCCGAGTTTAGATGTAGCGCATAGTGCGCAGGTGGGTGTGGAGTCGCTATCGTGGCCGAAGCGGTCACTTCAGGCCGCCTTCAACTACGGGAGTCGTTGTGGCTTGGTGGTACAACCTGCTCAGTGGCAAGGTCGAAGAGGGCGCTGGCGCGCCGAATTCCGAGCGCCTTGGCCCGTTTGAGACTGAACGCGAGGCTGAGCTTGCGCTTGAGAACGCACGGCAGCGCAACGAGAAGTGGGACAAAGAGAACGCGACATGGGACGGCGACAACGAGTAGTGAGCTTTCGACCCCGCTCCGCGCGGTGTCCTAAGTTCCTGCCAGGCTTTGGCGCATGACCGATATTGCAAAGCCGCCAGCCCGTGACCCGTTCGATCTGCCCGACGTCTCGACGTTGACAGTCGGAGTCCTCGGCGGAACTGGTGAGCAAGGCCGTGGACTTGCGTACCGCTGGGCACAGGCGGGCCAGCGGGTGATTATTGGTTCCCGTGATGAGCAGCGCGCGCAGGCGGTCGCTGCCGATCTTGGTGCGACGGTCGAAGGCGCAACCAACGTTGTGTGTGCCGCCCGTGCCGATGTGGTTGTCGCCGCAGTTCCGTGGGCGGGCCACGAGGCATTGCTGACTGAGCTTCGTACAGCGCTCGCAGGAAAGATCATTGTTGATTGTGTGAACCCA
>CAUJEJ010000128.1 GCA_963169255.1 Actinomycetota bacterium
TCAACGTTGAGCTCAAGCTGGTCATCGAAGTTGATGGCCAGGCGTGGCACACCGCCACCGACCGCTTCACTCGCGACCGTACCCGCCAGAACGACCTAGTCGACGCCGAGTGGGAAGTCATCCGCCTCACCTGGACCCACCCGGTGGACACCCCCAAAGACACCACAGCCCGCATATCCCGCGCCATCGACCGCCGACGCCGCACGGTCAAGCTGACAGAACGGTCGGGAATGGCCCCTAGCGGGCCACAATCGACCAGGCTGCAACGGGAACCCAACACTGGGCGTGAGTGAATGTCGTTACGTCTTCTCGGAGGGAATTGGAACGGTTGCTTCGTTAGTGTTCCGAGCATGCGCGTGGCCAGTTTGATCCTCGGGATTGTGTTGACGCTTTGGACTGTGCTCGCGGTCGTCCAGGCGATGTTGATTCCTAGTGGTCCGGGCCCGCTCATCACCCGTGTGGTCAGTCGCTGCATCCGAGTCATCGCCTACGCGCCGCTCACGATGATTCGCACGTACTCGCGTCAGAACAAGTGGCTCGCAGGGGTCGCCCCGATCTCGTTGTTGATTCAGCTCGTCGTGTACATCACTATTCTCATCTTCACTACTGGCCTGATCGTGTACGGCACGACGGACCTGTCGCTGCTCAATTCGTTCTACCAATCTGGGTCGACGCTGACGACGCTCGGCATCGTGGAACCCGTCAATGTCGCAAGTACGATCACGACGTTCATCGCCGCATTCCTTGGCCTGGTGATTATCGCGATTTTCGTCGGCTACCTGATGGCGATCTACGGCGCGCTTGTGAGCCGCGAGAGCCAGATGGCTCGATTGTCGATTCTGGCCGGGGAGCCCGCTTGGGGTCCGCAGATCCTCGCCCGCGGGCACGTGCTTGGCCTGCCAGCGAATCAGGCGCCGCGCTACACCGACTGGATCAACTGGACCTGCGACGTCCGACTGAACCAACGGGTCAACCCGATCCTGAGTGACTTCCGCTCGACTGCCGAGTTGCGGCATTGGGTGATCACGATGCTCGCCGTCATGGATGCGACCGCGCTACGAATCGCATTTGAACCAGACAACGTCGATCCCAATGCGGTGCAGTTGTTGGTCGAGTGCGGGGTGACGCTGTCGGTCCTCGACGGAACGACGCAGCATGCACACAACTGGGCCAAGCAAGACGAGATCCATCGGGCGATCAAGTCCGGTGGGCAGTCACCGACTGATGCGGGCCTATCTAGCGATGAGTGGCATGCCGGGATCAGCGCGCTGCAGCTAGTCGACTATCCGCTGCCACCGGACCTGGATGCGGCCCGCAGTCGGTTCCTCAATCTCCGGCACATCTATGTAGAGCAGACCTACGCATTCGCGAAACAACTGCACGCGGTTCCCGCTCCCTGGTCGGGCACTCGCAATCCCGCCGTCGACACCATCTGGCCAGAGATCGCAAGAGGACAGGAGAAGCTGTGAACGAATCGCTGCTCGTCGGCGTCCCCAACTCGGTCGAGACGCTCCCGGTCTGGTTCCAACTTGCCGCGATGACGATCAACACCATGTTTGGTGCGGCCCTCGCACGGAGTAGGAACGTCCCAATCTTCGGGACGATCTTTGCCGGTCTACTCGTCGGTTTTGGCGGTGGCATGGTGCGTGACATGCTGCTCGGTTTGGAGCCAGTCGCAATTTCGATCTGGTACTTCTTGCCGGTTGGTGTTGTTGGGGCGGTGTTCGGCGCACTGCTGTTTAGCACGATCGTCACCGTTCACCGGGTGGACGTGCTGCTGCATGGTGCGGTGCTTGGTCTGCTGGTCACTATCGGCGCGCAAAAGGCGATCTCCGAAGGTGCGCCGTTGTTCTCTGCGATGGCGCTGGGCGTCATCACGGCCTCGTTCGGTGGAATGCTCGCGGACGTCATGTCCGGTCAGCGAGCAACCATCGCCAAGCAAGCACACTGGGTCGCCTCGGCGCTGGTAGTCGGCTCGACTCTCTTTGTCGTCATCTCAGTTACGACTAACTTCTGGGCCGCAACGATGGCCTCAATGGTGACCGTCGCGTTGTTGCTCTACGTCAGCCAGAAGCGCAATTGGCCCTCGCCACATTGGCCCCACGAAAGCCTAAAGACAACCTAGTTCGCCAACGACCGACTTAGCCGAATCTCTCACCGACGTAGCGACAACAAGGAGCACGCCATGACGCGACCAACCGAACCCTTCAAGGTTGCCGCAGTTGAGTTCAACCCAGAGATGTTCGAGCTCGAGCGCAACATCGAGCGTGCATGTGAAGTCGCACGAGAGGCAGCGACGAACGGCGCCCGCCTCATCGTGTTGCCCGAGACCGCAATGTCCGGCTACATCTACCGCGACCGCGCGCAATTCTTGCCATACATGGACACCGTCCCGGGCAAAGCGACTGATGCTTTGGAGAAAGTCGCGGCCGAGTTCAATTGCTACATCGCGACCGGCATCGCTGAGCATGATCCCGCGACTGGCTTGACGTACAACACCGGAGCGCTTGTTGGGCCCAAGGGATACATCGGCAAGTACCGCAAGGTTGGGCTCAACCCGTCGGACATCCTGTGGTTCGTCCCGGGCAATACCGGCCATCCCGTCTTCGAAACTGAACTCGGCAACATTGCGATGATCATTTGCTACGACGACACCTACTGGGAACCTGCTCGACTTCCTGCTCTCAAGGGTGCCGACATCATCGCGTACATCTGTTGTTCGGATCGGGTGCTCGTTGAGCTCGAAGAAGAGGCGAAGGGGAACCATTCGACAATCGCGGCGGTGCAGCAACTGTCGACCTGGAATGGTCTGGCGATGGTTGCGTCCGACCGAAACAATGCCGAGACCAACCCGACGACTGGTGTGACCGTCACCTACGGTGGGTGCGCATCGATTTGGCAGGGTAGCGGTGAACGGACCGCGCACTCACCCGCAACGACGGGCAACACCAACATTGCCAATCCAGGATCGATTCTCTACGGCGAGATTGACCCTGCGCTTTTCGACAATGATCAACGCTCGACGCTGGCTAGGCGGCGCCCGGAGCTCTACGGCGACATCGCCTTCTACCGTGCTCCGGTCGACAACGCGGCCACGAAGGTCGGCCAGCAGGTGGAGCTCTCGGCGCTGCAGTACCGCGTGATCGCAGGGGAGTTTGACGGCAACGTTTCGCGCGCTGAGGCATTGGTTGAGCAGGTGCAGAACGCAGGCACGGCCGCTGGCGTCCTCGTGTTCCCGGCGTTCAGCTTCGCCGGTGTGCCACCAACAGCGGACGCCGCAAGCGGCGTTGCCGAATCGTCCGTTGGACGCACAGTTCAGGTGTTGAGTGACTTCGCGGTCCGCACCGGCAAGCACACCGTCGGCAGCTTCGTTGAGCATGCTGACGGGAAGCTGTTCCACACGGTCGCGTTGGTCTCGCCGAAGGGCACCGTGGTGGGTCAGTACCGCCAGACTCACCTCGATCCGTCATTTGCAGAATGGGCGACTGCGGGGGATTCCATCGATGTGTTCGAGACCGAGATTGGCCGCATCGGATTGTTGGCCTGTGAGGACGTTCGCTTCCCAGAGGCATCGAGCGTGCTCGCCGTGAACCGCGCGGACGTCATCGCGATTCCGACGCATTGGGACGGTTCTTATGGCAGCCACTTGCAAGATGCGGGCGGCTTGTTTGCCAACCAATACCCCGAGAACACGATGTGTCACTGGTACGCAATCGCGAAGCTCGCGCAGGCCTACACGGTCGTCGCGAACCCAGTCGATGATGGGTGCCAGGGTTCCAGTGGCATCTTCTCGATCAACCCGGTTGATTCCGATGAACCCCCAGTAGTGGCCGGGATCGATGCGGCGCAGGTCGTCAGCGCGGCCGTCAACACCCTCGGTGACCCGACGTGGTGGATGAACCAAGCACGCCTCGTTGGTGGTCGTCGCGCCGACCTCGTAGTGCCCGCCGTGCTCGACCCGCAGTCGCAGGCGTTTGCCGATTGGAAGTCAGCGCCGGGTTACAACATCAACGCCTGGGCGTCATACCTCGGATAGGTGCAACGAACGGACCTGACGAACACCACCGTGACGATTTATGGTGGTGAGACCGTTTGTAGCGGGCCACGGCAAATTGCGGGAGACAATTGGTGCGAGGCAGGAACGCGGTAGCAGTGATGGTCAGCGCCTTGGTGCTGGTCACGGCTTCTGCGTGCGCGACGGGTGCGGCACCTGAGGCCGACGTTGCTTCCGCGAGCCCCGATCGCCTGCAGGTGGCAACCACGTTCACGGTGCTCGCCGACATGGTGAAAGAGGTTGGCGGTGAACACGTCGACGTCGCCTCGATCACGCGGCCGGGAGCGGAAATCCACGGCTACGAACCCACGCCGTCGGATATCCGGAACGCGGCAAACGCCGACCTCGTCATCGTCAATGGACTAGGCCTCGATGACTGGTTCACTGCCTTCACCGAAGCATCCGGCGCTCCGCACATCACCGCGACCGACGGGGTCGAGGTCATCCCCATTGCGAACGGGGAATACGCGGGCTACGCGAACCCGCACGCGTGGATGGCTCCGAGCACCGGGATGCGCTACGTCGACAACATCGCCACGGCGCTCAGTGAAGCCGACCCAGCACACAGTGCCGAATACCGTGCGAACGCGGACGCGTACAACCAGCGGCTGGCAGAACTTGATCAGGAGTTGGTCTCGAAGCTGGCGGAACTCCCCGAATCCCAACGCAGCCTCGTCACGTGCGAAGGAGCCTTCTCGTACCTCGCAAGGTCGGCGAACCTGCAAGAACGCTACCTATGGCCGGTCAACGCAGAGAAGCAGTCGACACCGCGTCGCGTGGCAGACGTCATCGACTACGTGCGCGACAACTCGGTGCAGGCGGTGTTCTGCGAATCAACTGTTTCGCCTCAATCGCAACAGCTGGTGGCTGACGAAGGCGGCGCCCAATTCGGTGGAACCCTCTACGTTGACTCGCTGTCTGAGGGGGCGGGCCCGGTGCCGACGTACTACCGACTCCTCGAACACGACGTCCGCACGATCGTCGACGGGCTGCGAGCCGGATCCGACGCATCCCAGGTAGCCCAATGACGAACAAGGCCAACGCGAGCACCATGAACTGGGCAGTTCAGGTCGACGACGTTGCCGTCTCGTATCGCGACGTGCTCGCGCTCGAACATGCCAGCCTGCACGTCGCGGCCGGGCAGGTATGCGGACTCGTCGGCATGAACGGCTCCGGGAAGTCGACGCTGCTGCGGGTGATTGCAGGTGTCGTCACACCAAATTCCGGAGACGTCCGCCTGTTTGACTCCCCAGTCTCGGAGGCTTTGAGAGCAGCCCGCGTCGCGTACATGCCACAGACCGAAGACGTGGACTGGAACTTCCCATTGCTGGTGAAGGACGTCGTGGCGACCGGCAGCTACCGCCGGTCTCGTTGGGGTCGGCTGTCGCGGTGCACCGACCAGGACGTGATGGCGGCACTCGAGCGCGTCAACCTTGCTGACGTTGCGAGCCGTCAAGTCGGTGCGTTGTCTGGCGGGCAACGCAAGCGTGTGTTCATCGCGCGCGCCCTCATCCAGGGCGCCGACTTGTTACTACTCGATGAGCCGTTCGCTGGGGTCGACCAAGAGACACAACACGAGTTGATGGACGTCCTTCGCGGAATCCGCGACGTTGGCGCAACCATGCTCGTTGCGACCCACGCGTCGTCTGACATCGCTGAACTCTGCGACGAGGTTGCGGTCATCTCTGGGACGGTCGTCATCCATGACCGTCCCGATGTCGTGATGCGCCCAGAGGTGCTGGTCAACGCGATGCACGGCATGACCGTCGCCGGAAAAGAGCATGCTCCGTGACCATTTTCGAGCTCCTGACCTCGCCAATCGAGTACCAGTTCATGCAGCGCGCGATCATCGTGACCGTCCTGGCCGCG
>CAUJEJ010000129.1 GCA_963169255.1 Actinomycetota bacterium
CTTGAACAGGACGGCGCGGGCGAACGATGCGCGGGCGCTGTTCGGGCTAGAGAATTTGCTATCGGGGTTTCCGGCGCTCGAACGGGACCCGACGTATCCGTCGTTGGACGCCTGTCCGGCATACTTCCAACGACTTGAGGAGGTGCGCGAGGGGATTGTCAACGCGTCAAAACACGGGAACGCCTCGGCGGTCGATGTTCGAGTCTCCGTGATTGAAGGAGCGGTAGAGGTGGTCGTCGAGGACAACGGGAGCGGCACGAACTTCCGTGGCGCCGCTAGCGATAGTCGCGATCCAGTCGCGGCCCGTCTGAATGAACTCCTGGAATCGGACTACCAAGTCCGTTTGGTTGACACCGTACGTTCCGGCGCTCGCTTGCAAGTGGTCATCCCCGTGGGCAAGTAGTTGTTCCTCACTTGCCGAGGTCGCCGCCGACCAGCAGGAACGTCATCAGGGTTGTCGGCAACGTAGCCAGACGGTCGCCGATGACGGCTTGACACATCGCCTGCGCATTCGCGAACGATGCTGAACGGATCTTGAGGCGGTAGGGCATCGGTCCACCGCGTGAAGTCAGATGCCAGCCGTTGACTCCCGAGGGATTCTCGGTCCATCCATAGCCGGTGCCTTCGGGCACGCGCACAGCCCGTGGGAGTCGCACGTTTACTGGTCCGGAATTCTCAGCCGCGTCAAGTCGATCGGCAGCGGCAATCACGCAATCCAGACTCACTGCCAACTCATCGACCAGCACCTCCATGCGAGCCTGCGCGTCGCCCGATTCGCGGGTCACCCGCCGCAGGACGCCGGCATCCACGAGTTCGGCGTAAGCAAGGCTTGAGTCGTCGAATCGAAGGTCGAGCGAGGCGCCACTAGCTCGAGCGACTGGCCCGGTTACCCCGAACTCCACCGCATCAGCTCGCGTGAGCACGCCGATACCGCCGAGTTGGTCGTCTGAGTCGACCCACGTTCGCAGCGACTCGACGTTGGCGGTTGCGGTTGAGGCGCTGTCGCGAAGCACGTCAGTCCAGCCTGCAGGGGTGTCCTCTCGCACCCCACCGGGAACAACGAGCATCGGATGTAGACGCCCACCCGAGATCGCCTCGTGGCATTCGGAGAGGCCATCTCGGGATCGTCGCGCAGCACCGCGAAGCTCGACGCCGTTAGCTTCTCGGTCGAGTTCGCCGATCGTCTCGCCGACCCAACGCAGGTGGTGGATCGCGCGGCTCAACTCGGCCATGGCGGTTCGAATCCAAACCGCGCGCGGCGGAACGGTGATTCCCGACATCGATTCGATGGTGAGCGCTAACCCAAGCTCTGATCCGAATGCGCTGTGCCATTCGTGCCGATCCGCAAGCATCAACGCCTGTCGGTAGTCACGAGATTCGAAGAGTTTCTCGACCCCGCGGTGCAGGGGGATCAACCGAGGTTCAGCCCACGCGATGATCGCGTCGTCCCCATCGCCGTCCAGCGCCAAATCAAAGGTAATTGGACCGTGCCCAGCGGGGTGTTGCGAACCAAGTTCGAGGGTCCACTCGCGGGTCGTCGCGGCGCCGTCAGGATCAATCTGCACGGTGACACGGTAACGACCGTTGCCTTAGTCCTAGGGTGTCGCCGTGAGCAAGTCGCAATCTGATTACGACGACGAGTTGTCGTCGATCAGTCGCGCCCCGCGGTTGTCCGTCGGGATCGTCGGCACCGGTCGGGCCGGGAGTGTCTTGGGGGCCGCGCTTCGACGGGCCGGACATGACGTGGTCTCGGCCTACGGAGTCAGCGATCTGAGTCGACTCCGCGCGGAGGCGCTACTCCCAGGGGTGCCTCTTGTGACACCCGAAGAGGTCATTCAATCTGCTGATTTGGTGCTCATCACCGTGCCGGACGACGTGTTGCCAGATCTCGTCGCAGGCCTGGCGGCCACCAGCGCGTTCCGCGCCGGGCAGTTCATTGCTCATGCAAGTGGTCGATTCGGAATCGACGTGCTCGCACCGGCAACGCGAGCCGGTGCGTTACCCCTGGCACTTCACCCGGCGATGACCCTCACTGGCACCAGCCTCGATCTTGAGCGCATCTCGGGTGCACCGTTCGGCGTCACAGCTCCTGATGAACTGCGCCCAGTGGCCGAAGCGTTGGTCGTGGAGATGGGTGGTGACCCGATCTGGGTTCCCGAAGAGAACCGAACGCTGTACCACGCGGCACTTGCGAATGGAGCGAATCACCTCGTCACGCTGGTTGCTCAGTCGATTGATCTCCTCAAGCTCGCCGGAGTTGAAGATCCACAACGTCTCCTGGGTCCGCTGCTGTACGCCGCACTAGACAACACCCTGCGCTCTGGCGACGCAGCCCTCACTGGACCAGTGGTTCGAGGAGATGCGGGGACCGTCGCAGCGCACGTGGACGTGATCAACGATGTATCGGTCGAGGCGCGGCGGGCCTACGTAGCGATGGCCCGGTTGACTGCTGATCGTGCGCTCGCGAATGGGAGCCTGCGGGCGACGCAAGCTGAGGCGCTGCTCGAGGTGCTCGCTGAGCCTGGCGACGAGGCAGCCCGGTGACGTCTGAGACCAAGCCGCTCGTCGTTGAGACCCGCGAGGGCCTCGCGCGTGCCCTTGCCGTTGCCCCAAAGCCGCGCGCAGTCGTGATGACGATGGGTGGCTTGCATGCCGCACACGGCGGGCTGATGACGATCGCGCGCGACCTGGTCGGCGCGGAAGGTCACGTGACGACAACAATTTTTGTGAACCCCCTGCAGTTCGCTGCCACCGAGGACCTTGGCAAGTACCCGCGAACCTTTGATGCCGACGTCGCGATGTGCGCGCAGCGCTCGGTTGATCTGGTGTTCGCGCCGACACCAGACGTCATGTACCCCAATGGGGATGCCGCTGTCACCGTCGATCCAGGTTCGCTCGGTCAGCTGTACGAGGGTGTTGCGCGCCCGACCCACTTCCGTGGTGTGCTCACGGTTGTCGCCAAGTTCCTGCAGTTGCTGCAACCGGACTTTGCAGTGTTTGGTGAAAAGGACTACCAGCAGCTGACCCTCATCCGGCAGATGGTCGCCGACCTCGATATTCCGACTCAGATCGTCGGCGGGCCGATTGGCCGTGAAGAATCTGGCCTCGCGATGTCGACCCGGAACAAGTACCTTTCGCCAGTTGCTCGTGAGGTCGCTGCGCGCATTCCGGTGGCGATTGCGGCCGGTCAAGCAGGTGCTGCAGGTGGAACGCAGGCCTGCATAGACGCGACTCTCGAGGTCCTTCACGCACCCGCCGCAGTATCGGTGGAGGTTGAGTATGTTGCCGTCACTGATCCGCTGATGCGTCCGGCGCCTGAGTCAGGCGAGGCCCGACTCATCCTCACCGTGATCGTCGACGGCACACGTCTGCTAGACAATGCACCCGTGCAGCTCGGTCCGTCGGCCGAATCCGGCGCGCGTTCCTCGACTGGAGATGACGGCACCGAATGACCCTGCACTTTGCCCCCAGGTTGACGAGTCCGGAACCTGGCTGGACGATCGACGCCGACGTGATCGTTGTTGGGTCCGGTATCGCGGGGCTCGCGACTGCGATGCACGCCCGCCGCGCGGGTCACCGAGTTCTCCTCGTGACCAAGGCGAAGGTTGACGAGGGTTCCACTCGCTGGGCGCAAGGTGGGATCGCTGCAGCGCTTGCCGAGGATGACTCGCCCGCCGATCACCTTGCCGACACGATGGTTGCCGGCGCTGGGCTATGTGACCCGGATGCGGTTCGAGTGCTCGCCTACGAGGGTCCGGCCGCAGTTCGTCGCCTCGTTGGTTGGGGAGCGGCCTTTGATGTCGACGACGCCGGTGCGCTGTCGCTCACGCGTGAGGGTGGGCACCATCGCAATCGCATCGCGCACGCAGGTGGCGACGCAACAGGCGTCGAGATCAGCCGTGCGCTCGTCCACGCAGTTGCTCAAGACAGCCAAATTGAGCTCATCGAACATGCCCTCGTGTTGGACCTCTTGGTTGATGATCACGGTGCCGCGCAGGGTCTGACGTTGCACGTTATGGGTGAAGGACAACGCGACGGAGTCGGGGCCGCACTCGCGCCCGCGGTGGTCCTGGCGACCGGTGGAATCGGCGAGGTTTTTGCTTCCTCAACGAACCCGACAGTCGCGACTGGCGACGGCCTTGCCTTGGGCTTGCGGGCCGGGGCCGAGGTTGCCGATATCGAGTTCGTGCAGTTCCATCCGACGGTGCTGTGGCTTGGGTCGGGTAGCCGCGGTCAGCAGCCGTTGATCTCCGAGGCGCTGCGCGGCGAAGGTGCTGTGTTGCTCGATGACCAGGGCGATCGCTTCTTGGTTGGCCAGCATCCGATGGCCGAGCTTGCGCCGCGCGATGTTGTGGCCAAGGCGATCATGCGTCGGATGGAAGAGACGAAGCGGCCGCACGTGTGGCTTGATGCTCGCGGCTTCGACGACGAGATGTGGCGAAAGCGCTTCCCGAACATTCTGGAGTCCTGCCTGAACCATGGGATCGATCCGCGCATTGCGTTGATTCCGGTGGTCCCGGCGCAGCACTACGTGTCCGGTGGGCTGGTGACGGACGTCAACGGCCGCACCAGTATCGACGGGCTGTTCGCAGTCGGTGAGTGCGCGTGTACCGGCGTTCACGGCGCAAACCGGCTCGCGAGTAACAGCTTGCTTGAGGGGCTGGTCTTCGCCGACCGGATCGGTGCACTGCTCGCGTCAGGACTGCCCGCTCGCCGCGACCCGTTGCCGCGAACGACCGATTCGGCGCTGGCAGACGCGAGTGCACGCGAGCAGATCCAGCAACTCATGACCGCGAACGTCGGCGTGCTTCGGACAGCGGAATCGATGGCGCAGGCTTCGGAACAGATCGCCGCGGCAGTCGCGGACCACAGCGACGAACCGCACACCGGGGCGTGGGAAGCGACGAACGTGTCGATGGTTGCCCAGGTGCTGACGGCAGCGGCAGCGTTGCGCGAGGAGACTCGTGGTTCTCACTGGCGTG
>CAUJEJ010000130.1 GCA_963169255.1 Actinomycetota bacterium
TCGGTCGACGCCAACACACTCTTGGCCACAGTCACGTTGAGCTTGTTCGTTGCAAGACTGCCGGGGTTCTGGTTGATCAGATTCGGATCAGTCGGGCTGCCGGTGGGGAGCTTCCCGCCAGGCAGGAACTCGTTTAGGTCACCCTTGAGCTGCGCGATGCTCTCCTCGAGAGGGCTGCCCGGCTCGGGCGCGAGGCCCGAAAGTGGGCTCGGCTTGGGTTCCGTGGCGCTCTCAAGCGCTGCCTTGAGCTTGTCGTACGTCGCATTCAGTTTGTCCGTCGTCGCATCTGCGTGGGCGGGCGTCATCGATCCTGCCCCGGCCAACAAGATGGCCGAAGTCATCGCGACTGCACCGATCCTCTTCATGGCGACTGACTGCCGGATCTTGGCGCCGAAGGTGCGCTTGGGTGCTCCGGGGTGCATGTCAGGCCTCCTTGCTCTGTGTTTGGTTGAGCACCGACAGCCCGGCACTTGAGCTCGCTCCCACGCCGGCCGGGATCGGTTCGCCAGTACCTACTGGTGAGTCGACGGCACTGCCTGCAGGCGGTTCCGGGCGTGCCGGTTTCATCGGATCAGTCGGGTTGACCCCACCGCGAGCAACGCGGATCTCCACCAGGATGCACACCAAGAACCCGGCCCCGGAACTGAACAACATCGCGGCGGCAACCTGAATTGATTGAGTCTCGAACAGCCATGGTGTCGCGGAGAAGTAGCCGTTGTACGCGCCAGCAAATGCGGCGTTGCCAATGAACATCGCCCACAGCGGCAACCGGTCCCGAGTCAGCGCCGAGATCGTGGTCATCAACATGAGGACCAAGACCACCGCGAGCGCGTTGCCGAGCCACGTCGACGGGAACACGGCCAGCCGGAGTACGTAGAACGCCATTCCGAGGGCGAAGCCGATGAGGAATGCTGAGATCCGCACGAGGGGGCTGTGGGTACGAACCAATCCGGTAGCAGCGCCGAGGGCAAGCCCGAGGAGCACGTTCTGCAGGTCAAAGTTGAGCAACTGCCCCGACATAATGATGAAGAAGGCCAAAACCGAACATGCTGCGCCGAACAGGAATACGCGGCCCATGAGTCGGCTCCTCTCAATACTTGCGCCGCCGAACGCGTCGTCCGGCCACTACAACGGCTTGTCTTCGGAGGTCGTCGTAAGGGCGAACGCATGGCAGCGCGGCGTGAAGAGCCACGCCAAGAACGGATTCCTGGGGCCCTAGAACAGCCCAAAATGCCGCAGCCTTGTGAAAACTCCCGAATATTCGGACTGTATGTCGGGCCTCAACGCGCACGCTCGCTGACGACGGACCACCGCCAGTTTGCACCGGTCCAATCGTTACGAATCGTGCAATCGTGACTGCGCGTGGCCGCGAAAAGGCCTGGCTACGGAGCGATAGTGGCTGAATAACTCTTTGACGGGGTCGGAACACCGCGTGAACTCTCGTCGCCGGTAATCAACTCAGGCGCGTTCACCAAGTCAAGGGCGACTTCGATCTTCACTGAAGCTCCGAGCGAGCCCGGGCGGGTGCCCGTTAGAGTGCCGGTTCCGGTAGTTCCGACGGCCTTTCCGGAACCGTTCACTGTCTCTAGCTTCGCGTCGAACAGGGTCTCCTTGCTCGACTTTTCGTACGTCGCGGTGCCGTCCTGCCGGAACCCAAGGATCGTGCCGTCTTGCCAGATCAACTCGAGGAAGCCGCCGATCGTGCCGGAATTGTCGGTGTAGTCAACGGTGCCGAGCATTCGGACCTTGACGTACACATCGTTGATTTCGGTGGAACCTTCGAGCACGTTCACACCGTACGTCTGGTTCCCCTTGGTGCCCACGTCGTTCACGCGCGACTGCACTGAGCGCAGGGTTGATTTGAACTCGATCGGATACCCGGACTGCGACGGACTCGGGCTCGCTGACTGCGACGGAGAGTCCGAAGTGCTGGTGCTCGTCTCACCGGAGGAGCACGCGCCGAGGCCTAGCCCTAACGCGACGACGAGGGCGGAAGAGGTGACCAAACGAGCGCGTAACGGAGTCTTTTCGAGCATGGGCACAGGATGCCAGCGGTCGCCTCGAAGTCTCGGAACCGGCTCGCAGTGACTGGAAAATAAGGAGTTGCTTGGATTTGCCTTGGTCAAGATTTACGGGGGTGGATGAACAAGCGTTCACTTGCGCAATTAGGCTCCGTCGAATGACTGGAGGTGGGCTTAGGTGAGGCTATTTGTGCCTGCAGAGACTCGCGATGGTGAGCGCCGGGTTGCCCTGGTGCCTGACACCGTGGGCAAGCTGGCCGCGTTGGGGCTCGATGTAACGATCGAATCCGGTGCCGGAGCGGCTGCGTTTGCCACCGATGCGGACTACGTCGAGGCTGGTGCCACGATCGTGGCGACCGCCGATGTTGCTGATGCGTTCGCGTCAGCCGACGTCGTCGCGACGGTTCGGCCGCTTGATCCCGCCAACGCTGCAAGGCTCAAGGCGGGTGCGGTGGCTATGAGCTTCCTTCAACCGAACTCCGACACCGAGACCGTGGCGGCAATTGCTTCCGCCGGGGCTACCGCACTTTCGTTCGACCTCGTGCCGCGGATCTCGCGCGCACAATCGATGGATGCGTTGACCTCGCAGGCGCTTGTCACCGGATACCGCTCGACCTTGGTCGCCGCTGAAGCGCTGCCCAAGTTCTTCCCCCTCTTCATGACCGCTGCAGGAACAATTCCGCCCGCCAAGGTGCTGGTGCTTGGCGCCGGCGTCGCGGGTTTGCAAGCAATTGCGACCGCAAAGCGGCTCGGCGCCGTCGTGTCCGCGTACGACGTGCGCGCCGCTTCGGCTGACGAAGTCCGTTCGATGGGTGCCACCTTTATTGAGCTAGAACTCGAAGCGCTCGAGGCCGGTGGCGGATACGCCCGCGAGATGACAGAGGAGCGCGCTGCCCGTCAGCGTGAACTCCTGACGCCGTACATCACGGCCTCCGATGTGCTCATCACGACGGCGGCCGTCCCAGGTCGCCAAGCACCACGGCTGGTTACAGCGGCGATGCTCGAGGGCATGAAGCCCGGATCAGTCGTTGTCGACCTCGCAGCCGAGACCGGCGGCAACGTCGAAGGATCCGTTGCCGGGGAAGAGGTTGTCATCGACGGCGTGCGGATCTGGGGTGCGAAGGATGTTGCGAGCACCATGCCCGTCCACGCGTCGCGCCTGTACGCCATGAACGTGGTTGCACTGCTTGGCCTCGCGGTCAAGGACGGCGAGCTTGTGCTCGATCCAGAAGACGAAGTCTTCGAAGGCTGTGCCGTTGTTCTGAACGGCGTCATCAAGAAGGGAGATGCGGCCTAATGGATTCCGGAGTCGCACTACTCACCATCTTCATCCTGTCGATCTTCGTCGGCTTCGAGGTCGTGTCGAAGGTGTCGACCGTCCTTCACACCCCGCTGATGTCGGGCGCGAACGCGATCCACGGCATCGTGCTCGTCGGCGCGATCCTCGTGACCGGCAACTCCGACAACACCCTGACCATCGTGCTGGGTCTCATCGCGATCGTGCTGGCCACGGTGAACCTCGTCGGCGGATTCGTCGTCACCGACCGCATGCTCGAGATGTTCAAGGTTAAGAAGCCAGCCAAACCCGCCGCTGACGAAGGGGCCAAGAAGTGACCTCGGTACTCGCAGCCGGCGGTGCATCGGCTGTTGCGCCGGTTTGGGCGCAACTCATCGACCTGTTTGTCGCCATCTGTTTTGTGTTGGCACTCAAGGGACTTTCTGGACCCAAGACCGCCCGTAACGGCAACCTGCTCGGCGCTTTTGGCGCGGTCGTTGCGGTTGTGACGCTCTTCTTCGCTTACCCAGGGATGAAGAACCTTCCACTGATCATTGGCGCAATCATCGTTGGTGTGGTGATTGCCTTCCCGATCGCCCGCAAGGTCAAAATGACCTCGATGCCACAACTCGTGGCGCTGTTCAACGGTGTTGGCGGTGGCGCCGCAGCGCTCGTGTCGATCGTGGAATACCTGCAGGCCGGTGAAAGCGAATCCAAGGGAATCCTGGCCGCAACGGTGTTCACCGTGATTGTCGGTTCGGTGTCGTTCACGGGCTCGATCCTCACGTTCCTCAAGCTGCAAGAGGCCATCACGACCCGACCGATCGTGATCCCCGGCGGGCAATACATCACCTCGCTTGTAGCGATCGGAACGATCGTCGCTGGCGTCGCATTGGTCATCAACCCGGCGACGTGGCTACTGGTGGTCCTGATCGTTTTGTCGGCCCTACTCGGCCTGCTGCTGGTTCTGCCAGTGGGCGGTGCCGACGTGCCGATCATCATCTCGCTGCTCAACGCGTTCACCGGCCTTTCGGTCGCAGCCTCTGGTTACGTCCTGGGCAACGTGCTGCTCATCGTTGCTGGAACGCTCGTCGGCGCTTCCGGAACTTTGCTCACGCGCGAGATGGCCAAGGCAATGGGTCGCCCGCTCACAAACACGATGTTCGGTGCCTTCACGGCAACCGCGGTGTCAGCAAGTGCTGGCGGCGGCGAAGATCGCCCCGTCAAGTCCGCTGGTCCCGAGGACGTCGCGATCATGCTCGGCTACGCGAGCAAGGTCATCATCGTTCCCGGCTACGGTCTCGCGGTTGCACAGGCACAACACCAGATCCGCGAACTCGTCGACTTGCTCAACGAGAAGGGCATCGAGGTTGACTACGCAATCCACCCGGTTGCCGGCCGTATGCCTGGCCACATGAACGTCCTGCTCGCCGAGGCCAACGTGCCGTACGAGCAACTCAAGGAGATGGACGAAATCAATCCAGAGTTCTCCTCGACCGACGTTGTCATGGTCGTGGGTGCGAACGACGTGGTGAACCCGGCTGCCAAGTCCGACCCGACGGCGCCGATCTACGGAATGCCCATCCTCGACGTCGCGGATGCGGCGCAGGTCGTGTTCCTCAAGCGTTCAATGCGCCCAGGCTTCGCCGGAATCGAGAACGAACTGCTCTTCGATCCGAAGACGACGCTGCTGTTCGGGGACGCCAAGGACTCACTCACAAAGGTGGTCAGCGCCGTCAAGGCGATGTAGTCAAAAGTGTTACCTGCTATTTACCTGTAATCAGTAGGTGGAATGGCGGTACTGAGGTCACGCTGAAGGCATGAACCTGACAGAGTTGCCCACGCAGGTCGGCATTGGGCCGGTCGCTGTTGGAGGGAACCCCTTGATGGACGAAGACACCATCGACTTCGTCATCTCTGCCTGGCTAGAGGATGGCCAATGGCAGGTCACACGACTTCCCCGTCGCACGGGAATCAGTGTTGCCGCACTGACCGAAGCGCTGTCCGCCCAGCCTTCTGAAGGCAGCGTCATCGGATTCCTTGCGGTGTCAGAGGACTTCTTTGTCATCGTTCGGATGGACGGCGCCAAACCGCGGTTCCTGCTCTCGGACGTCTCAGCGGCAGAGGACTGGTCCATCGCAGCGGACATCCTTGATGGTCTGGAATTGCCAATGCCAGAGGATGACGAACTCGACGAACTGACGCCCGCCGGCGACCTCACATTGCTCGCTGACCTCGGGATGTCAGGGAGCGAGTTTGCGATTCTGGCCGAAGACCTCGATCTCTACCCCGACGAGGTACTCACGACGGTTGCTGGCCGTCTCGGATTTGGCGAGCAATTCGAATCGCTGCTAGACCCTCCTCGCTAGTTCATGCAGCACAGCACAGCCGACACCGCAGCAATGCGCGAGGCGATCCTGTTGGCGCAGGCGGCTCTAGAGACGGACGATGTTCCGGTAGGTGCCCTCGTGCTCGATCCGGCAGGCGCGGTCCTTGGTCGGGGTATGAACCGGCGCGAGATCGATGCTGATCCGACGGCTCACGCCGAGGTCGTCGCGCTTCGGCAGGCAGCGCAAGTGCAACAACATTGGCGCCTAGATGAGTGCACGTTGGTGGTCACCCTCGAGCCATGCGCAATGTGTGCGGGGGCTGCGATGCAGGCGCGGATAGGCCGAATCGTGTTCGGCGCGTTCGACGACAAAGCCGGTGCAGTCGGGAGCCTGTGGGACGTCGTTCGAGACCGCCGGTTGTATCACCGGCCAGAGGTGACCAGTGGGGTCCTGGCAGATGAATGCGCCGAACTCCTCACTCGCTTCTTCGCCGACCACCGAGGGGACCCAACGTAGGTCCACACCGTTGGTCACCAACTCGGCCTATGGATTGTTTGCGGACTAGCAGCGCCCACCGTTGACTCGGACCAACAGATTCGTGACGACCCTATTCTCCACGTGGATCTTCACTCGTCCGCATCCGCGAGTACCGGACTTGGGGCGGATGGTGAGGCGAGTCGCATCGTTGGGGCCAAGAGCCCCGCTCGTCCGAGACAACTTCAGGCGCTTGGCTGATGCCCGCCAGGAACCGGCCTGATCACCCAGGTTGTTCACCGATAGCCGCAGTGGGTTGGAGCGCGCCGTTGCGCACCGCCCACTCGGGCAAGGCCGTACTGAGCGAATCTCGGCGGGACCTAACGCCTCGATGGCCGACGCGTGACCCGGGACTCCAGAGATACCTTCGATCCAGGTGGCGTAGCTCGCCACTCGCGTGTAGACGCCCGGGAAACCGGCCGAGGCGCAGCCATATCCCCAACTGACGATCCCGACCAGCGTTCGCCTTTGAGCCCAGCCCGTCAAGGGGCCGCCGGAATCGCCTTGGCAGGCATCAACTCTGCCCGCGGGTGTGCCGGCGCAGAGCATCGCGGCTGCGTCGTATTGATCCTGGTAGCCACCGCATGCGCCGTCTGCCCCAGCGAGGTCTCGGACAGCGCCAATCTGCAATGTGCGGCTCGGGAACCCACCACTCTTTGTTGCTCCGAGGCCGAAGACCTTCAACGCGGTTCCATATTCCGGAGCGGTGTCGGCGCCCGAATATGGCAGCGCGCGAGTGTTCAGCGACTTGGTGGTTTCGATGAGCGCGACGTCGTGACGATTCGCCTCAAGTTCAAATTGGGGGTGCGCGATTGCGCGTTTCCAACTGACCGTGCGCGACTTGCGATCGGAGAAGAGATCAGTCGGATTGACCACAGCGCGGCTCGCAGCGATGTCGCCCTTCGTCATGCCGTACACGCAGTGGGCGGCTGTCAGGATCCAACGATTGGAGATCGCCGTCCCGCCACACAGGTACTCCTGATTAGCGGCAGCGATTCGCAGCATGATGAACCACGGAGTCGCAGCGCGGTTAGCCGCAACACCTTGCACAACACGTGCGCTCGGCGCGGATGCTTTGGCAGGTTCTGCTTGCGCAACGGGAGACGTTGTCAGGCTCGCGACGACTATCAGACCTGCAATCGTCGCGCTTGAGGCCACACGCCGCCACCGCACATGTGCAAAGTAGGGCGCAGCGACCTAGTGACGGAATCGCTGAAGATCAACCGCCACCCGTTTGGCTCAGTGGATCTGCTCGGCTAGCAGCGCTTCCCGTTGGTCGCGATCTTGAACGCCTTTGTCGGCGTGTCCGTTGATGACACCTTCACGACCACGCA
>CAUJEJ010000131.1 GCA_963169255.1 Actinomycetota bacterium
AGTCCGACTAGGTTGAGGAGAACACCAGGATCGAACTGATCAAGGGTGCGAGCGGCGCTTCGTCTCACCGAGTACTTGTTGCGAGTTTGCACCTTGGCCGTCACCAATAGGTGAGGCCGTGAGAGTTCAACAGCTGAATCACAGGCTGTTGAGGCTACGTACACCGATATCCAATCGAGGAGAATCTACACGTGTCGACGATTTACAAAGCCAGGGAAGAACTGCCACAAGGTCACGCATCGTTCACCGCAATGCTGATCCATCGGATCGCATCGACTCCGGACCGCACGGCGTTCCAATTCCCCAACGACGATGGCGGCTGGAACTCGCTGACGTGGGCAGAGGTAGGCGAAGACGCGACCGTCCTTGCCGCTGGCCTCATTGCTCTCGGGATCAAGAGCGAGCAACGGGTCGCTATTGCGGGCGACACCTCAATGAATTGGATTCTCGCTGACTTGGCAATTTCGTTGGCCGGTGGCGCTGTCACGACGGTCTATGCCTCGACCGGAGCCGAGGATGTCGCGTTCATCTTGAGCGATTCCAACAGCCACATCCTCTTTGCCGAGAACGAAGTCCAGCTCCAGAAGGTCCTGGAACAGCGCCAGAACCTGCCGGAATTGCACAAGGTTGTGCTCTTCAACGGCCCGGGCGACGGTGAATTCTCCTTGACCCTCGACGGTCTGCGCGATCTTGGCCGGGAAGCGCTTGCAGCAAACCCGAGCCTGGTCCAGGATCGGGCCGCGTCTGTGCAGCCTGATCACCTCGCCACGTTGATCTACACCTCGGGCACCACCGGCAAGCCCAAGGGCGTCGAGATCGTTCAGTCGAGTTGGGGATACTGCGGGCAAGCGCTGCGCGCCATTGGCGTTATGAGTGAGGACGACGTCCAACTGCTGTGGCTTCCGATGGCACATGTGTTTGGAACCGTGCTGTTGACGTGCCAAGTCGAGATTGGCTTTTCGACTGCGGTGGACGGGCGAGTCCCGAAGATCATGGAGAACTGTGCCGTCATCAAGCCGACATTCATGGGTGCGGTACCGCGGATCTTCGAGAAGGTCCACGCTGCGATCACAGCCATGGCACGCGCCGGCGGACCCGAGAAGGAACAAGGGTTGGCGTGGGGCGTATCTGTGGGTACGAAGTACCACCAAGCTCAAATGGACGGCAACGCACCCGATGAAGCGCTGTCGGCCGAATTCGCACAAGCCGATGAACTGGTCTTGTCGACAATCCGCGGAGTCTTGGGCGGTAACGTTCGGTTCTTCATCAGTGGGTCGGCTCCGCTGGCTGCTGACATCTCGGAGTTCTTCGCGGCAGCTGGCATGCCAGTGCTTGAGGGCTACGGCCTCACTGAGACGTCGGCAATCACCACGATCTGCCGCCCGGACACCCGCCGTGGAGGCTACGTCGGTGAACCGCAACCAGGCACCGAGGTCATGATCGCCGATGACGGCGAGATCCTGGTTCGTAGCCCAGCAGTGATGCGCCGCTACCGCAATCGGCCGGATGCAACCGAAGAGGTGCTGTTGCCAGACGGCTGGTTCGCAACTGGCGACATCGGCGAGTTCGATGAATTCGACCGGCTCAAGATTACTGATCGCAAGAAGGATCTGTTCAAGACTTCAGGCGGAAAGTACGTCGCGCCCTCGGCGATCGAGAGCCAGTTCAAGGCGCTGTGTGGCGTTGCCAGCAACATGGTTGTCCATGCGGATGGCCGAAAGTTCGTCAGCGCGATCATCACGCTCGATCCAGACGCCGCAGCTGCCTGGGCAACGGCACAAGGCAAGCCGACGGATCTCGCAACGTTGTCGGAGGATCCTGACATGCAGGCCTACATTCAGGCATCGATCGACAAGCTGAACGAGAAGCTCAACCACTGGGAGAATGTCCAGAAGTTTGTGATTCTGGA
Organism: Actinomycetota bacterium; assembly: GCA_963169255.1. Classification (GTDB taxonomy): domain Bacteria; phylum Actinomycetota; class Actinomycetes; order S36-B12; family UBA10799; genus UBA10799. The sequence goes on from CAUJEJ010000131.1 coordinate 1,910, forward strand.
TCGTGACCTCTCGATCGAGTCCGGTGAGCTCACGCCAAGCCTGAAGGTCAAGCGCAAGGTTGTCGAGGCTCACAACAAGGAACTGCTCGACTCGCTCTACAGCTAGGCAACGTTTAGCGGCAGACGCCGCCCCAGATGGCCGTCCACCTTGTGAGGTGGGCGGCCATCTGGCGTTACGGTGAGGTGGTGGCCAACTCGCAGCTCTGTCTCGTAACCGGACCAACTGGATACATCGGCGGCCGCCTTGTGCCCGCCTTGTTGGCCGCGGGCAAACGCGTTCGGGTATTCGCGCGGCACCCCGAGCGGCTACGTGATATGCCGTGGGTAGGTGACGTGGAGATCATTGCCGGGGACGCCAACGATCCGATAGCAGTCGCCAATGCGCTCGACGGCGTTGACGTTGCCTATTACCTCCTCCACTCGCTCACCACGAAGTCAGGATTTTCGGCTGCCGAACGGAGCATGGCGCAGCTATTCGCGGATGCGGCGAAGCAGGCCAGGGTCGGCCGGTTCGTGTACCTGGGTGGCTTGGTGCCGCCCGGAGACGTGCGCTTGCTATCCGAGCATCTGCGCTCCAGGGCCGAAGTTGGAGAGGTGCTGCGAAACAGCGGTGTGCCGACCGCAGAGCTGCGAGCCGCAGTCATTCTCGGATCGGGTTCGGCAAGTTTCGAGATGCTGCGCTACCTGACGGAGCGGCTCCCAGCCATGGTGACGCCAAAGTGGGTCCACAATCGGATTCAACCGATCGCGATCCGCGATGTGCTGAGGTACCTAGTGGGATGCGCCGACCTTCCCGCGGACGTGAACCGCGCCTTCGATATTGGCGGTCCTGACGTCCTCACCTACTCCCAGATGATGCAAAGTTACGCGTCGATTTCGGGTCTGCGGCGGCGGGTTATTGTTCCGGTTCCGGTGCTGTCGCCCAACCTCTCTAGCCATTGGGTGGGTGTCATCACACCTGTTCCGGCGAGCATCGCGCGCCCACTTGTCGAGAGCCTGCGGCACGAAGTGATCTGTCGCGAGAGCGACATCAAGCAGTTTGTTCCAGACCCTGAGGCTGGGCTGTTGACCGTCAATGAGGCGATTGGTTTGGCCGTTCAGCGAGTTCGGGATGCGCAGGTGGCGACACGTTGGTCATCGGTCTCAGTGCCGGGTGCACCATCTGAACCTCTGCCAACCGATCCAGATTGGGCTGGCGGGAGCCTATACACCGACTCCCGCGAGCGAACTGTTCCCGCCTCGCGGGCTGCGGTGTGGACCGTGGTCAAGGGGCTAGGGGGCAGCAACGGCTGGTACTCGTTACCGCTCGCATGGGAACTGCGAGGTCTGATGGACCGCGCGGTTGGCGGCGTCGGACTACGCCGCGGTCGACGTGACCCGCAGGAGATATTTGTCGGCGAAGCGGTCGACTTCTGGCGCGTTGAAGAGTTGGTTCCTGAAGAGCTACTTCGGCTCCGAGCCGAGATGAAGTTGCCGGGTCTCGCGTGGCTGGAGTTCGTGATCAGCGTCAACGATGAGGGGCAGACCGTGTTGCGCCAGCGTGCAACGTTCTATCCCCGCGGACTCGCCGGGCACATCTACTGGTACTCCGTGATGCCGTTCCATGGGATTGTTTTCGGCTCCATGATCCGCAACATCGCGGCGGCAGCGACGACGAAGAAACAGTCTGTCGCTATCCAACCGGCGTAGGTTCCTTCTCCGTCGCATCTTGGTCTGCCGACTCAGCCTCGTCTGGGGTGAGGGGAGTCGGCTTGATTGCCTTACCGTCTTCGTCCACCCCAGAGGCGAATACCTGAACAACAAACAGAGCAACCAAGAGAACGACGGTGGTCCAGATGATGAGGGACACCGTCTTGTATTGCTGAATCAGCACGAACGCTGCCGCGAGGACCGTGATGACAATTCGGATTGAGGTTGCTTGCGCTGCGGCAAACTCGCGTGCCGTCACCATCGATGCACCGACTCGCTCAAGGCCGTGCTGGCACATCTGTGCGCCCTTGACCGCGAGTCCGCGGATCGCGACCGAGAGTCGACTCGGACCGATAAGCAGTCCAGCGAGCGCGAGGACGATACCCATAACCGCACCCGCTTGGATACCGGACTGCAGGAAGAGCGCAAATGCGTCGTAGACCGCTGTTGCAGCGTCCTTATCAACAGTGGGAGGAAGGCTTGATAGGTAGACCGCTCGGCCGATCGTGAGCCCGACAGCGATGGCCGCCATGCTCAAGAAGAGCCCAATTCCGAATCCGACGAACGCGCGACGTCGATTCTTCGCGGCGACGACTCCGAGCAGTCCAACCACGATGACCGCGATTGGCAACCAGAACCCCATGGCATCGAGGGCGGAGTACGCCATTTGCAGCTTGCCGATTTGGTCGGACTGGAAGAGCACAATCTGGGTATCAATGACCGGGATCTTCTCGGCGATTGTGAAGCCTTGAGCGACCAGTTGGTTCTTGACCTGGGTCACCACGTCGCCAAGGTCAAGAGTGACCTCATCGTTGTCTACGGAGATCGCGCCAGTGTCGTCGCCGGACAGCAGTGCGACGATCTGGTTGTGGGCGATGTAGTTGGCCTGAGTCCACGCATCGGCGAACGCCTGTGAGGTCACAACCTTGTTGATCGTGCTCTCGGTAAAGCTCTCGATTCCGCTGGTGACTGGACCCGTCAACGCCTGTAGCGCCGCCTGTTGGGTCGGGGTGAGGTTGCGATTGGAGGCGATCGTCGATACCAACTCAGTGGTCAGGGTTTCGACGTCGATGTACTTGAAGATCTCTTGGGTGATCCGGGTAGTTACTGCTTCCTGAACGTCAGGGTTGGCAGCAAGCGGTGCGACCGTGGCGACGTAGCGGGACGTGTCGGTGACTTCGCCTTTAGCCCATACGGAGAAGACGGACAGTGGTGCCATGAGACAGGCGAGAACGATCAGGAACGTCGCTAGCGCCGTCCGCCACCAGGTGCCGCGTTCTTTGGTACTGGCCTGGTGGCTAGCCACCTCTTGAACGGCGACCTGCTCGCGAAGGAACTTGATTTCCGCTCGGAGTTCAGCGAGTTCAGCCGCTGTCGGCTCGGCGGTTGGCTCCGGTGCGTTGTTTTCGGTCGTCATTAGATTGCCTCACGTCCAGGGTCGGTAGCCGGATCCTACGCAGATTCGCAGCTGTTTAGCCGGACCTGGGGAGGCGAAGTTGCACACGCAGATGCGCTAGTTGCGGTTGAGGTTCTTGCTACTCGCGTAGGAGGAGATATCGAGGAAGAATCCGAACAACACGATGAACCAGCCGAAGCCGCCGATGCCGACGAATGGGGCATAGCAGAGCGTCCACGCCAGTGTGGTCCACGGCAGGAAGAAGAAGCCGATGAGTCCGACCCACCCAGAGGTGAAGGCGAGGGTCATTCGATCTGTGAACAGCCACAGAAGGAAGATCGCTAGACGGGGAGAGATCAGCGCAAACAGCGCGATTAAGCAAGGCACACGCTCACCCTAGACCGTATGGTTCTGGCGTTTGTGTAGGGCGCGCGGAAGTGGCGTCTTCGCAACCTTTGACCAGATGAACTGTTGCACGAGCAGCGTTGCCCAGCCAGCAACTGCCATACCCATCAGGTTGATGAGCAACTGTGCGAGGCTGCCACGAATCGCTTCTCCAGCGCCAAACGCGAGTCCAATCGCAATCATGCCTGCTGCGGGGATAGTGGTGACCGAGATGAACACTCCGACAAGGCCACCCGCCCGTTGCGAGGTGATGGCCAGTACTCCCGCGATTCCAGCGATGATTGCCACGACGAACGACCACTTGTCTGGTGTATAGATGAACGCGGTCTCGGGACGGGGCATTTCTAGGGCGTCGGCAGTGATCCAGCCGAGCCATCGGCCGATCAACACCATTCCGGTCGTGACGAGGATGGCGACCGCGTAACCGATCACGATCGTGCGCATTGCTTGGCCCAGCAGCGACGCACGTTTGCGGATCAGTGACAGCCCCAAGGCTGCAACCGCACCGAACTCTGGGCCAAGGACCATCGCTGCGATGACCAGAATTTGCGAGTCGAGCACGATGGCAATCGAGGCAAGCAGGGTCGCGAGCACCATGAACGCTAGGAAGGACCACGTCAGCTTGGAGTCTTCGTAAGAGTTTTGAACAACCTGCGCCCACACGACCGCATCGGATCCCTCACCCGGCGCAAGTTCCTCGGCGTCGAACGCGGCTTGGGAAATCCAGTTGTCGGCATCGTTGAGGTGGATCGACCCCGTTTTGTGAACATTCGTTGCCAAGAGTTCTTCGATAACCTCGTTGGCTGATTCTCGAGCCACATCCGCGGTAATGACGTCCCCGGTTGGTCGCACAGAAACCCCCGGCATCACGGCTAGAGCGCTCACGGCGGGGCTCGACTGAAGGATCTCGGTGATCGGTTCAGTCGTTGCGCTTGGGGAGTAGATCCGAAGTTGCAGCATGGCGATGGCGATTCTTACCCATGTGAGGAGTGCAGATTGGTAATGACTGCGGTTTCGACGGATATTCGGACTGCGCTGCAACCGATTGGCTCTCTTGTCGCGACAATGCCGTGTGCTAGCAGTGGTGCGCAGATACTCTGACAACCATGGTTGACATCGTGTACCCGCCGATCATCACGAGCGCAAGGATCGCGTTCAAGCTGTGGGGATTGAAGTTCGATGTTGTTGGTGCTCATCACGTCCCCACCGAGGGTGGGGCGGTGATCGCCAGCAATCACGTCTCCTACCTCGACTTCATCTTCGTTGGCTTAGGAGCGGACGAATCCAAGCGACTCGTTCGGTTCATGGCAAAGGACTCAGTATTCGACAACGTGGTGTCGGGGCCTCTGATGAAGGGTATGCACCACATTCCTGTGGATCGGTCAGCGGGCGCAGACGCCTACAACGAGGCGCTCGCGGCGCTTCGGTCCGGCGAGGTCATCGGAGTGTTTCCCGAAGCCACAATCAGTCGCGCTTTTCTCATCAAGGACCTCAAGAGTGGATCCGCGCGGCTCGCGGCTCAAGCAGATGTTCCATTGATTCCGATGATCGTCTTTGGTGGCCAGCGGATGGTGAGTAAGGGAACGCCTCGTTCCCTACGTCGCGGCACAAGCATCCTCATCACGGTGGGCGAGCCGATGCATCCCACCGCCACAGACGATCCCGATGTGGTGACGGCTGAACTCCGGGCGCGCCTTGAGGGTCTGCTCGCCGACACGATCGACCGTTACCCCGACCAGCCCCGTGATGACAGCGATCGGTGGTGGCTCCCGGCCACGCATGGGGGAACGGCTCCAACGCTTGCACAAGCCAAGGCCGAAGACGCAGCGGCCGCGAAAGCCCGCCGTGATGCACGAGAGCAGGCGTGACTCTCACCACGTAAGCGTCGTAGCGTCATGCAAGTGTGCGAGACTGGCGTTCCAGCCTTGAGCGTGAGCACGGCAGATCCTAGAGATTTGACGTTCACCACAGGTTTCCGCTGCGAATCAGCGTCGGCAGTCCCAAGCAATTGGTCTGAGCCGCACGTTGTTTGTCGCGAAGGAATCGATGGCAGTTGCTAGCAGTGACGCGCAGAGTTGGTGTGGACATCAATCCCGATGTCCGCCGCTGCCGGTCCAGTGATGCCTGGCGCGATTCGTTTTTCACCATTTGGAGTACCCCATGGCGGACACCCGCCCCGTTTCATCACGCACTCAGCAGGGCAACAACGCCCCCAGCTTCGCTGACTTTGCAATCCCGACCCCGATCGTTGACCTCCTCGCCGCGGGCGGCGTGAACGCACCGTTCCCGATTCAGGCGAAGACACTGCC
>CAUJEJ010000132.1 GCA_963169255.1 Actinomycetota bacterium
TTAGCCGTTGGGTAGGGCGGGTCATCGCAACATAGAGGTCATGGACCGGGTTCGCTGACGACTCAAGAGCATCGGCTGGATTGAGCAGAACGACGCTGTCAAACTCGAGCCCTTTGACGCTCAACATCGAGTGGGTGGTGACGCGAACGTCGCCGGCTGCGAGCGCACTGCTTGCTTCCGAGGCCGCTCTGACTGCCGCGGTCGCCAGACTTCGGAACCCGTCGCCAGTGATCAGGGCGACGGTGCCGAACTCGATAAGCGCGGCTTCGGCAGCCAGCACGGCGACCAGTGCGTCGACCGACTCGTCTATCCGCACGACTTCAACCGGCCAACGGCCAGCGCGCACCGACTTGGGCGTGGTGTCTTCCCCTCCACCTGCCCGAAGTACCCGCGCCGCCGTTTCCATTATGGCTTGCGGAGTTCGGTAGTTGATCGTGAGTTCGGTCAGTCGCCAACGATCTTGGACGTGCGGGCTCAGAGCCGCCCGCCAGCTTGCCGCTGAACCAGGGGCACTGCGTTGCGCGGGATCACCAACAATCGTCATCGATTTTGATGGACATCGGCGCATCACCACTCGCCATTGCATTGGCGTCAGTTCCTGAGCCTCGTCAACAACGACATGGCCATAGGCCCACGTTCGGTCGGCGCCAGCGCGTTCGGCCACCGGTGCGAACTCGGAACTACCGGCAAATCGATCCACGTACTGCTCTGCCGTGATCATCTTTGCGGCGGCACCGCTATCGGCCAACGTGGCTGCTGCAAAGGCAACCTCGCGAGCTCGTTCAGAAGCGTCAGCGCCGTTCGGACCCTTCGAATTGGGCTCGAAGTCGCCAAGGAGTTCGGCCGCTTCATCAAGCAGCGCAACATCTGAGACTGTCCAAGGTGAGCCTGGTTCACGCTGCAACAGCCGAATCTGGTGCGCGCTCAGGTGAGGAGCAGCGGCCGCGAGAACCTCGGGCCGAGTAAAGAGTTCCGTGAGGAGTTGCTCCGGAGTACGAGGCATCCAACACAGGTTGATCTCGCGTCGAACATTCACGTCATCGCGCAGGTCGGCCACGAGGCCCTGCACTGTTTCGGGTTCGAGGTTCAGCCGCAGCTTGCCTGCGAGCTGCGTTGCAAGTCGATTGAGGAGGTCCTTCGCGAAGGTGTTGCGCGCCCTGTTGTAAGGCTTGCGGGTGTCACGCGCGCGTCGGATCGCTGCTTCGACATCGCGCGGCGTCATTGTCAGAGCGACACCGTCTACTTTCAGCGCGATAGGTGCACTGGGAATCCGGCGTCGATTGGCCACCGCTCTAGCCAACACGCCAGCCATCTCTTCGCCGCCCTTGATCGCCGCGACCTCGTTTGGATCGTTGAGAGTTGCGCGCACTCCGGGGTACAACGTGCCGAGCGATGCCAGCACCACGCCTGTCTCGCCGAGCGCAGGTAGCACTTTGTCGATGTACTCCAAGAAGTCATCGTTGGGGCCTACGACCAGCGCACCCGCGCGAGCGATGCGGTCGCGTTGGTCGTAGAGGAGATAGGCGACGCGATGCAGCGCAACAACACTCTTGCCCGTACCCGGCCCGCCTTGAACGACCAAGACGCCGCGGCTTTCAGAGCGGATGATGACATCCTGTTCAGCCTGGATGGTTGAGACGATGTCGCGCATTCGGCCGGTTCGCGCCGAATCCAGAGCAGTGAGCAATGAGTCGTTGCCCGTCACGGTTTCACGCGTTTCGTCCGTGAGCGCATCCATGATCAGCACATCGTCGTCTAACCCGGTGACCGATCGGTTAGCAGTAGCGATGTTGCGCCGCCTTACCACCCCTGCCGGTTCGGAGGCGGTCGCTCGATAGAACGGAGCGGCTGCGTCAGCACGCCAATCCATCACGAGCGGGTTCTGCTGTTCGTCAGACAGGCCAATGCGCCCGACATATCTGCGAGCACCATCGAGCAAATCGAGGCGGCCGAAGCACAGGCGTTCGTCGACGGTGTCGAGTTCCTTTACTCGGCGACCGTGGAGTTGCACGAGTGCGTCACGCTCAGTCCGGCTACCTGGGGTGCCAGCGATTGGATCGCTGATCGCGCGGGCCAACCGAACGGCGGCTGCCTCGCGAATCTCGTCTAGGCGGGCGTAGACACGGTCGACGTGGGCTTGCTCGATGGCGAGTTGGCGCGCCGTGACCCCAGCGGCTTCCCCGGCATTGGTCATCATCGACTCCATCGTCCTGCGCGTGTGTGGTGGCGAATTCGGCAATCCAGAATGTCAGGTCGATTGCGCGCGACAAACCGCGACCCGCCGATTGTTCGCCGATCGACGTATGCGGCGCTTTGGTGCCTATTTCACCAAGCGCGAACGCAGCGCTGACTTTCGCTTGCGCAGTGTTGGTGCGTCGGCGGCGTTCGAAGGCGGTCCCGGGACGCGATTTCGAACCCACACGTGGATCGAAGAGTGAGGTTCACCGGTCGAAGCGGCGACTGCAGCCACAGCTGCGTTCACCTCGCGACGCAGCTGAGCGAGTTCCTCCCAGGGGGCAAGGTCGAACGCTTCCTCCGGATTCGGATCTACCTGTTTGGCTGCGCGCGTCTTTCGACGAATCTCCACATCACGTTTCGCCAGCAACGCTGCGGTCTGTTCGACCGTGAGGAGGCCAGGTAGGCCGAGGAATTCTTCAGATTCATCATCTGGCGCCATCGCCGAGTAGTCAGCAGTCACGGCGCGACCGCCCTGCAGGACATGTGCGAACTCGGCCTCGGCGCCCAGCGGTTGCCAGGTGTCAAGCGAGGGTTCGTCGTTGCGGAGGTCGACGAGTTGGTCGAGCGCATCTTCTGGAGCAGTCGGCGGAACCCGGAAAATGTGGTTGCGTTCAGATTCGATTTCAGCAGCGAGTTCGAGCAGCGGCCGCACCGCAGGCAGGAATACCGTCGCCATCTCTTTCGGCCTACGAGCGCGGACGACTCGGCCCACCGCTTGGGCGAAGAATAGCGACGTACGGTAGCTCGTCATGTACGCAATGGTGGTGGCCCGGGGGATGTCGCACCCTTCGGAAATCATCCGCACACACACCGCGTACTTATTTGTGCCGTCCCGGAATTGGCTGATCTTGGCTGACGCATCGGGATCATCGGAGAGGACCAACAATGGCTCGTCTCCGGTGACTTCGCGCACGATCTTTGCGTAAGCGCGGGCACTGTCTTGGTCACTCGCGAGAACCAAACCACCAGCATCGGGCACGCCATGCGCACGTTGGTGATTCAGTCGGTCATCCATCGCCGCGATGACGTGTGGAACCCAATCACCCCGTGGGTCCAATGCTGTCCGCCAGGCAAGTTGTTCTACCGCCTTCGTGTTCGACTTGCCGTCGACGGCTTCCCCGAGGCCAGCCGACACGACCTCACCAGCGCTGTTGAGCCAGCGAGCCTGCCCGCTATACGCCGCGAACACGACCGGCCGCACGACCGCGTCAGCGAGCGCTTCACGATAGCCGTAGGTGTAGTCCGCACGACTTTGGAAGCTGTCGCCAACTTGCTCGTAGGAGACAAATGGGATTGTTTCGCCAGGGCGGGTTCGAAACGGCGTGCCCGACAAAGTAAGGCGTCGCACACAGGTCTCGAACGCTTCAGCAATCGCGTCGCCCCAACTCAGTCCGTCGCCGGCATGATGGATCTCGTCGAGAATCACAAGCGTACGTGCGCGCTGGGCTCGAAGCTGGTGGCGCCTGGGGGCGGCCGCAATCTGGGCGTACGTCGTGACGTACCCATGGAACCCGCCACGGATTTGGCTGACCCGGTTCGACAGCGTCGGGTCGAGCTTGAGCTTGCGACCGATCGCTGCTTCCGCCCATTGGGTGCGCAGGTGATCAGTGGGCGCGACCACGATGATCTGGTCGACGATGCCGCGTTCAAGAGCCTCGTTGGCCACCGTGATGGCGAACCGGGTTTTACCTGCGCCTGGCGTTGCGGTGACTTGAAAGTTCTCGTTTGGGCTTTCCCAGAATGCGGTAAGGGCCTCTTGCTGCCAGCGACGCAGACTGCCTCTCACTTAGTTCCGAGCCTTTCGTCGTGTACCGGGAGACAGAATGATGCCCTGTGTTGTGCCGCGATCGGCGCAACACTTGCGACGCGTCGCGAACTTCCCACGGTCCGGGGTTGGGACGTGAGAATCCACTCGCCAACACACCGCTGCGATGCTGGACAAGTGGGTCGAACGCGATGGTCTTAGAGCTGTGCGCCCTTCGGCTCAACAGCTGGTGGTGCTAGGTCTGCGGCGTCTCGCCTTTGGCTACTTCGTGTTCGGCAACAGCTTCGCCGATCTCGGACTCCACGGAGTCGTCTAAGGCAGCGTGCACTGCTTCAGATTGGGTCAACGCGTAGACCCCAGCGCCGACCACGACGACACATACAACGATGATCGCGATCGCAATTGGGGACGTGTTGAGGGTCTCACCGAACAGAATGACTGATGCAATCACCGAGATGATCGGGGTGGCGGCGATCATCGCGGGGGAGGACGTGGTGATCGGTCCCACCCGGAACGCTAACGCCGTGAGCCCGACGAGGGTGATTGCGATGAATATGGTGACGTACGAGAGCGGATTGGTGAAGATGCTGCCAGTGTTACCTTCGAATGCGCCCTTCGCGAAGATCGCAAGTGCAGCATTGATGAAGCCGACCGCCGTTCCGGCAACAGCAGCTCGTGGGTTGATTGGCAACCGGGAGCCAATCAGCATCAATAGTCCACAGATTGCGTAGAACACGAAGAACGTGATGATCCAGACAGCTGTGGACGGTTCTTTCGATCCTTCCTCCGGCGCTGCAGCGATGAGGAAGATCCCTAGGCCGGCCGCTACGGACAAGATCGCCACCCAGTCCCGAGCGTGAATGCGCGCCTTGCTGATCAATGCAGCAAACGGCGGGATGAAGATGAGCTCGGTGACGATAAGGGGTTGTACGACTGAAACCGACCCGAACGAGAGCGCGACGAGGTGGAGCAGAAACGAGGTTCCGAAAAGTACGATCCCGATGAGCCAGATTGGGTTTCGGACGAGCCGACCAACCCCCGCATTCTCAACTCCCTCACCGATTGAGGCCTGCGTTCCCTTGTGCTGCAAGACGTAGCTAAGGGCGTAGCAAGCAGATGATGCAAGCATCACCACGATCGCGATCATTTCGCCCTGCTGCATGGAGGCCACCGTTCGGATTCGTCACTCGGGGTTTGACTGGAGTTCATTTGATAATTGCGAGTCCTCGATCTGCACGCAACACGAACGACCGGTGCAATGGATGCCAAAAAGACGACTGGCCAATGAAAGGGCCCAGACTGAAACTAGGAAATTAGCTCCTGTGCAGCGCGGTAGCAGTCGTTCGTTTGCGCGACTACCGTTGGCCAATCGAACGCTGGAGGGGTCGTCCTGTTGTGTTCGATGATGCCCTCGCGCAGTTCGCGATCAGTGCTGAGTCTCGCGATCGCGTCAGCCAGTCCAGCGTCGTCCGCTTCCAAGAATCCCTCGACGCCGTTATGGACGAACTCGTTGGTTCCCGAGTCTTGAAGTGCCACGACGGGTAGGCCGTACGTCCGAGCTTCAAGTGCGGCGATTCCGAACGATTCCAGCCGCGACGGCGCGATGTAGATGCTGGCGGTGCGGTAGTGGGCGCGAATCTGATCCTGATCTTGCCACCCAACGCAATGAACCCAGTCCATGCCGCGTTGCCGAAGGGTCCTTTCAATGCGTGCCCGGTCGGGTCCGTCGCCGATCAGGATCGCCTTGAGTCGCTGGTTCGCGGGCACCCGGCGCCGTGCATCCTGGAGGATGTCAACGAGTGCGAGCCCGCGCTTGCGAACAGCAAGGCGTGCGACCGAGACGATGACAATCTCGTCAGGCGGTAGTTCCGTTCGCGGGGGAGGTCGCCAGCGGTCGAGATCGATCCCGTTTCCAAGGACGCGAACTGTCGCGTGACTGCCGAGGGCTTCTTGCATCGGCGCGGCCGCGACGTCGCTCACCGCAGTCCAGAGGACGGGCCACGAACGCCATCTCGTCACCAAGTCTGCCGCGGCGAATGCGCGTGACCAACCGGTCCACACGGAGTGAACCGACACCACTGCCGGGATGCCAGCCTTTACCGCTGTCCGGAGGGCGGGCCACGCAAAGGGCGAGATCAGTCCGCCGTGAACGTGGACAACATCGACGTCATTGACCAGAATTTCCCGGAGCCGCTTGCCGACATGTGGAGTGACGGGGAGCCCAGCTGGCAGGTTGACTGCTAGTCGATGAATCGGTACGCCGTCGTCTACCTCGCCGGGAATTCGGGGCCTGCCCCGTTCGGCCGGCGTCGCGGTGATGATCTCCGGCGACATGCCTGCGTCAAGTTGCGCATGTGCGAGACCGCGAACCTGGAGTTCGATTCCACCTGTCCGCGGCAGGTAACAATCGCTGATATGGGCGACTCTCACTTGGGTACCTTCTCACTGATCACACCTCAATGGCCACCTGTGCGCCAGACTGGCACACGTGTCTACGGTTGTCTTTGTTCACGCGCATCCCGATGATGAGGCCCTTCTCACCTCGGGCACCATGGCTCGGCTGAGCGCACACGGGCACCGGGTGGTGCTCGTCATGGCGACGGACGGCGCCGCTGGTTTGGTTTCCCAAGAGGTCGCATCCGACGGTGATGTCGCCGCTACCCGCCAGGCGGAGCTCGCGACTTCCGGCCGCGCGCTCGGGGTTTCGGCATTCCACCAGTTGGGCTATTCGGATTCTGGTTTGGCTGGCGATGCAGTGGTTGGTCCTGGTCAACACCGATTCGCCGACGCGGAGGTCGACCACGTCGCGGCCGAATTGGTCTCGATCTTCGAAGCGGAATCTGCCGATGTTGTCGTCGGGTACGACAGGTCCGGCGGGTACGGCCATCCCGATCACATTCAGGTCCACCACACCGTCAGGCGGGCCGCCGAGATCTACACATTTGCTCCGCTCCTCGAAGCCACCTTGCCACGTGAGCCGATGCTGAGGGTAGTCAAGCTCATCTACGCACAGCGTTGGGCCGTTCCGGCGCTCGGCGGCCTCGATATCGAGACCTGGCGCACTGCATACACCCCGCGCGACAAGATTGACTACCGCGTCGACGTGAGACCCAACATCACCCAGAAACGTGCCTCGTTAGCAGCGCATGCGTCGCAAGCGACTGCAGACGACGGTCCACGCACGTTGTCGGCGCTCCTCAAACTCCCGAAGCCGATCTTCAAGTGGGTGCTGGGACGCGAGTACTTCCATAAGGTGCTGGCTGGTGATGGCGCGCAACCAGGGCTGTTGGGGGAGTTGTTCGGTCCGCGTTACGAACCCCGACGCCGAAAGGTCGCCAGAAACTAGTCAGGTTCTTGCAGATCCGTCAGTTGTGGGGTGGCACGGGCACGCTGACGACCCGATCGCCGGTGCGCCATCGTCGCCAACGTTGCATTGAGATGGTGACGGTGGGTTCGGTCGTCTCGACCTCTGCGGGTGTGAGGCGGACACTGAGGATCTCGCCCGATCGAGCGGGTGGCAACCCAAGCGTCTCGGCAATGTGGCGATGCAACTGATAGTGGCCAAGTAGCACGTATCCCTCGCGAGCTAAGCGACTTCGGCTCCCGCCATTTGAGCGAACTCGCTTCATGGGGTCTTCTTGTTGCGCAACCGTCGCGATCACAGCGCGGCTAATCACCCTTCCCTCAGCGCGGCGGAACAGTTCGTCGAGTCGGCTTTGCCCACTCGGCCGAACTGCCAAATCTGAGCGCCCCATGATCGCTACCGCATCCTCGGCAGGCAGGGCCAGCAGAGTGTTTGACGGTAGTTGCGCGTTTCGGAACAGCCATGAGATAGCAGACCGACCGGTGCTGTTGAGTGTGGCCTTGGCATCGCGGTTGGTTGCGGTACTCAGGCGCTCATCGGTGACGCGAACAAGTCCTAGGCTCCAAGTTCCTTGATAGTCATCCGCAGTGACGACCATTGCGATGCTGCCGCGGACTTCTGGCGGAAGCATCCATCCTCCGTCGCGCTGGCTGAATTTGCAGTCCACCTCGTGCCCGGCGATTTGGAAGTCCAAAGTGATTCCATCGCTGAGCCCAAGCTCGCGCGCGAGCCAGATCTCTACGAGCGATCCGGCATTTGTCTTCTCGGTCTTCGAAAGTTGCGCCCAATGAAAACGTCCAGTGTGTTGGCCGTCGTAGACCTGGTCGTAACTCTTGCGTATCGCCCGCCCAATGGCAGCCGCGAGCGCATCGCTTCCACCGGCGATATGAGCGAGTTCCTCGGCGACGACGCCGCAGTCGCTGTCCGCAATCGTCGGCGCAGCGATCTGCGGTTGACCTTGGGAGTTCTCAAGGACCAGCAGGGTCGCCAGCTTCTGACGTGTCGATTCGATAGGGACAATCCCTAGATCCAGAGTCAGGTCCACGAGCGCCTCGTCTGGTAGTTCCCGCTACTTTCCATGCAGCGCATCTGAAATTGCTCGCCCGAGTGCCGCAGCAACCGGTGGAGGAAATGCGTTGCCGATTTGCCGATACGTTGCAGTCTTGAGGCCGGCGAACGCCCACTCATCAGGGAATCCTTGGATACGGGCTGCCATCCGCAACGTCAACCTTGGAGTCAGCTCGATCGGATCGTCGCCCGACGGTGCGGAGTTTGCGATTCCCCGCCCGTCCACTCCGAGTTTGAGCCACTCGCTCCTGGCTCGCGTAGGACCAAGATCCGGGCCGCCGTGCTTCCGCGATCCACCCACCAAGGTGGGCGCAACTCGATCTGCGCCGGCAGCCCAGCGGTCGGCCCCCGGCCACCCGTGGTCAGCCATCAGATCCTTGAGCGCCTGACCAACGGTGGTTCGCTCCGGCTCAGGTGTCGGCCACACGAATCGACGAAAGGCTCGCGGTTTGAGAGCAACCAAGATGAATCGCGGACGCAGTTGGGGGACCCCAAAGTCAGCGGCTTGAAGCAAACGCCAGTCAGCTCGGTAGCCGAGTTCCTCGAGTTGGGAAATGACCCCGCTGCGGTACTCAGCAAAACGTTCACCCGCTAGGCCACGAACATTCTCAAGCATGATTGCGCTGGGCTTCGCCTCTCGTGCAAGACGAAGAGCTTCAGGGAACAAGTCCCGCTCGTCGGCAGCTCCGAGTTGTTGGCCAGCCATTGAGAAGGGTGGGCACGGCACGCCCCCCGCGAGTAGATCGACCCCACGAAAATCGCGGCCACGAATAGTGCGGACGTCAGCCTCGATCGTCGTCCAGTCGGGGCGATTCAGGCGCAGAGTGCCGCACGCGTCGGCATCAATCTCCACAGCGGCACTGTGAGAGAACCCGGCCTGTTCTAGCCCGAGAGCTTGACCTCCCGCGCCGGCACAGATCTCCAGGCAGGCGAACTCGGTCATTCCAGTCTCCGTCAGAAACGTTCTAGGCATCCTGGCACGCTGTCAGGTAGGTCAGACGTTAGTACGGATCCGCGCAGAATCGGAGCGCGGATCGCGGTAAATGGGCTTGGGCCGCTTACTGATTGGCTTCTTGTTCCGCCTGCTCGGCTGCAACGTCGGAGACAGCATCCTTGTTGACGATTCGGTGACGGCAGAGCACTCGGGCCGCTTCCGTCGCGTCGGCAACAAAGTAGAACGGCACGTTCTCTGCTGCAAGTTCCTCTTGCCAGGCGCGAAGTTCGCTCGCTCGCTCGGCCATGTGTTCGCCAACATCGAGGATCACGATTGCTTTGACTTGTTGGCGATGCTCACGAGCAGCCTCGACGTAGACGTAAGGGTCGTTTTGCCCGGAATCCCCGATCAAGATGAATGTGGTGTGCGGGTAGGCCGCGAACGCGCGCGCCAGCGATAGTCGCTTGTGTTCTTTGCCGGAACGCATCACGTAGCGCTCTTGTGGTCCCCAGTCAGTCAGGTGAAGGACACCCTTGGGGAAGCCCCGAAGCTCGAGGAATTCTGTCAGGACCTCGTAGAGGTTCCACGGTCCCGTAGACAGGTAGGAGAACGAAGGCGCCGGTTTGTTCCCGTAGCCAGCGGACAAGCCCCGATAGAGCGCCGCCATGCCAGGTATCGCGCGCCGAGTCGCGGCGCTTCCGAGCAATGTCTGACGGACTGCGACTAAACCTTCGGTCAGGCCTGTGCGCAGCACGGTGTCATCGATATCTGAAATCACGGCGAACGGTGCCGCCGGATCGGGCAGCACGACCTCACCGGTGACGATCTGTGGTGTCTCGTCCGGATCGTCGGGAATCGTCACAGCGTGGTACTCGTGCCACCCGGGAGCCAGTCCATCGGCGGGAATATGTGCGGTTGCGTATCCGTGTCGATCAGTCTCGACATCGACCTGTTGATCGAGAAAGAGAATTCGAAGTCGGACGCCTGGGAAAGCGAGTGCAACAAATCGCCGAAGGTTCGTCCGGACGACCTTTGGATCGGTCACTAGTTCCGCGGAATCCGGCACCACCGGCATCTCCGTGACACGGATCCGCATGTGTGCGATCCCGCCGGATACGTAGCCTCGATATGCCGCCACGTGGGTGTCGCGCAGTGTGCCTTTACCGATCTTACGTTCGCGTCGGAACGCGGCGATCTTCTCTTCTAGCTTTGAAATTGTCCGGGCAGTGGCGTCGCTGCGGGCCGCCTGTCCCATTCTTCGCTTGGCAGATGACCTTAGCGATTCGCTGGATTCGGCATCATTTGGCGGGTCGTCATCAGCGGGATCGGTCACGTGTCTAGGTTGCCAGAATGCGGCTGTACCGGCTAGTTGGCGGAACTGTCACACGTTTGCGCGTGTGATCAACATCTTCGTTGCGCCCAGGGAGTGATTGTTTAGGTGCAACCTCAATCTGGCGATCTCCGTTCCCGAAGAGAGGAGGATGCGTCAGGAGAGTCGTTACAGCGTGCCCGCGGGGCCATTTGTAGCGATTCTTGTTGCCTTCGCCGTGATCATGCTGGTGCCAGGAATTCCGGCGGGCGCCCGCACTGTGTTGGCGGTCGCATTTCTCGCACTCACGTCACTGCTCGCGGCAGCAGCGATGGGGCTTGCGGCACTTCGTTCGCCTGACACGCTAAAGCGGGCGCGGACTCTACTCGCGGCGGGATTGACTCTTGCCGTCGTTGGCGGCGTGATAGCAGCGATCACTCGCCCAGAAGTGGGTAGTTCATCATTCCCCGCCATCGCGGACGTCATCTTCCTAGCAGCGTTGCCGTTCATGGTCGGTGGGCTCATTTGCTATCCATTCGCGAAGTCGACCGTGGGGTCGAGGGTGCACGCACTCCTTGATGGCGCAGTCGCGGCTACTGGGATCTGTGTGATTCTCTATACGTTGATTTTGCTTCCGGCAACGCCGGCCTCCGGTGTGCCATCGCTAGCGGAACTCGCTGTAGTGGCGTATCCCGCGGCGGCGACGTTTGCACTCGGTGTCGTGGTCTCCATGGTGTTGCGCGTCGATCATCGGCAGCGCCGCGAACTCCTCACTATCGCTTGTGGACTCGGGGTCCTCTGGCTGCACGAGATTGCTCGCGCAGTTCTCATTGCGCAAGGTTCCACGGCCGCCGAAGGCTGGCTCGCGATCGTTGCGGAAGTCGGCTACCTGTGCTTGCTCGTTGCTGGCCTTGTTGCGTGGCGTCAAACTCAGGCGGCCGCTACGGATACCAACGCGGTCGGGGTTCTGGCCACCGAGGACGACCCACGGGAGACCGGGAAGTCGTGGAATCGATGGCTGCCGCTGCTTCCCGTCGTCACAGTTGGCGGTGCGCTCCTGGTTGGGCTTGTGACCGCCGCACAAGGTGAATCGCTAACGGCGGTGGGATTCGACTCAGCCGCATTGCTCATTCTGCTTCTGCTAGCGGAGCAATTGCTGTCCAATCGGGAGCTCGGCAGTCTGAATGCTGATCTCCGTAAGAACAGCGAACTCTTCGAATCTCTCGTCACCGGGTCGTCGGATTTGATCACCTTGCACGACGACGGTGGCACGCTTCGCTACGCGAGTCCCGCGGTGTTTCGCATGCTCGACCTGCCACCCCACGACGTACTTGGCCGGTCGTTGAAGGAATTTGTTCACCCGGATGACCTGCCGAAACTCGAGAGCGCCCATCGAGAACTCATGCGGCGACCAGGTGCGACGGCGCAGCTTGACTTGCGGGTCGGCCCCCCTGTGGGACCCGCGACCACAGACGCCCCAGGTCGAAGAGGTCCATGGCGTTGGGTGGAAGCAGTCGCACACAACATGCTTGCTGATCCGAACGTAGCGGGAGTTGTCGTCAACACTCGCGATATCCACGAGCAGCAGATTCTTCGGCAGCGGTTGAGCTATGAGGCTTACCACGATCCATTGACCGGGCTGGGGAATCTGGCGTTGGCGAGGCGAATCTTCGCTGAACACTGCTTCGGTCCGGGCCGCGAACCAGTGACGATGATTCTGGCTGACCTTGATGGCTTCAAGACGATCAACGATACGTTCGGCCACGCCTTTGGCGACGATGTGCTGATCGCTGTTGCTCGCCGAATTCGCCGCAGTGTGGACGATGAGGATCAGATCGCACGGATCGGCGGCGACGAATTTGTCTTCATCCTTGACGCGGGCCACGACGCACAAGCAGCCGCCGAACAGATTATTGAAGCGATTCGGCGACCCTTCCTCGTGCAAGGCAACACGGTCAACGTTGCGGCGAGTCTCGGAATCGCGCGTTCGGTCGATGCTGAAGACTCCGTTGAATTGCTGCGAAACGCGGACCTTGCGATGTACGCGGCCAAGTCGGCCGGGGGATCCACAGCGGTTTGGTACGACGCAGCGATGCACGAAGAGACTGCCTACCGCCTACGAATCCAAGACGGTCTCAGACGTGCCCTTGAGGACAGTGCGTTCGAACTGCACTACCAACCGATTGTCGAACTGCCGAGCGGACAAGTGATCGGGGCCGAAGCACTGTTGCGCTGGGAGGACACCAAGCTCGGGCGGATGTTCCCGGACGTGTTCATCCCGATTGCTGAAGGTTCCGGTATCAGTGCCGAGATCGACGAATGGGTGATCCGCGAGGCATGCCAACAACTGCGCACCTGGTGGAACACCGGTGTCAATGTCGGCCAGATAAGCGTGAACGTGTCACGTAGGCAGCTCGGGCCGAGCTTCGCCGAGGTTGTCCGGCGCGCACTAGAGGAATTTGGGGTACCCGCGCGCGGCCTATGCATCGAGGTCACCGAGAGTGCAGTTGTCGGTGATGCAGAACAAGCCCGCCAAGCACTCATGGAAATCCGGCGGCTCGGGGTGTGCGTTGCACTCGACGATTTTGGAACAGGGGAGTCTTCGCTCTCGCAATTGTCGACTCTGCCGGTTGACCGAGTGAAGATCGACAAGTCATTCGTCATGCCGTCCTCAGTTGACGATGATGCGCTGCGTCTCCTCGAATCGATCGTTGGAGTATGCCGGACAATTGGTATGCCCATCGTTGCCGAAGGAGTTGAAGACCAAGCAGCCGTCGCCAACCTCACCGCGATGGGCGTTGACTTCGCGCAGGGGTATCACTTCTACCGGCCGCTTCCTGCTAGTGAAATTCCTGGCGTCGTGTCCAGTCCGGTGCCTTCACCACGGCTAAGCAAGGACGACGAGGTCTCCGGTGCAGCCGATGATGAAGTTGGAAAGGTCATCTATCGGAAGTTTGGCTAGTGCTTGTCAGGATGAGGATGCGCAACCAGCAGGCGCCTACTTAATGACTTCGAACTCGTAGCCGATGAATAGGCCTGTTGCACTGATTCCCGGAGTGGTCAGCAAGAGTGCCTCTAGTGCGCTTGGCTCTATCACGCCGTCGGTCGTGAGGTCCATGACGAGGCTTCCCTGTTCGTCAATGACGCCGCCATCCTTGCCTTTCGCCGGGCGAACCTGTGGCTCAACTCCAGTTGCCTCGCGGACTCGCTGACGAACGAGATTCGCGGCTTCCGGTACCACGGCGATTGGGACCCCGAAGTTGGTTCCGAGTCGTGGCACAAACTTTGAATCATCGACCAGGATGATTCGACGAGCTGCCGCCGCGAAGACCAGCTGCTCGCGCACAAACGCGCCTCCTCGACCTTTGATCATATTGCCGCTTGGGTCCACTTCATCCGCGCCGTCAAAGCACCAGTCAGGGCGCGCATCGATGAGCGATGTGATCGGTAGCCCGAGCGCTGCGGCGTAGGACTCAATTTCCAGGGAGGTCGGGACACAACGGATGGAGAGGCCTTCGGACTTCACCCGTTCGGCGAGGGCTAGCAGTGCCAGAAAGCTCGTGGAGCCCGATCCGATGCCAATGACGTGTCCGTCTTCCGCGCGATCCGCGAGCTGACCGGCAATCGCACGCTTGGCCGCTTCGTTCGAGATTGGCTCATTCCACGTTGGAGTTTGCTGGCCGTCCCACTTCATTGTTTGAGTCCTTCGAGTCCGTCGTTCGTTGCCAATGCAGTGAAGTCAGCCTAGGGAAGCGACGCGCGGCCTGCACTCTGAGTGGGCGCATTGGTGCGCGATCAGGTTGGCATTGTTTGCGTTGCATGGTCGAATGTCGAAATGGAGCCGCGTGAGTACATCGAATTTGACGCCATGGGACTTGCCGAACTTGTGCGCAAAAGACGAGCGAGCCCTCGAGAGCTCGTTGATGCCGCTCTCGCGCGCGCGGATGCGCTAAACCCTGACCTCAACGCAATCGTCGTGCGGCGTGATGAATCTGTCCGTGAAGAGGCGGAAGTGAACGTGCGAGGGCCCCTCGCAGGTGTTCCGTTCCTGGTGAAAGACATGGACGGCGTCCTAGCGAACGAGCCAAACACGTCGTCGAGCCGATCGCTGGAGCATTGGCGTCCAAGTACTGACTCCGAACTATTCGCGCGCTACAAGGATGCGGGACTCCTCATCATCGGGAAGACGAACGCCCCCGAGTTCGGAATCATGGGCGTGACGGAATCGGAGTTCCGCGGGCCGTGTCGAAACCCATGGGACCCGCAGCGCACGCCTGGCGGCTCATCGGGAGGTTCGGCCGCCGCCGTAGCGGCCCGGATCGTGCCTGCTGCACACGCGGGTGACGGCGGCGGATCAATTCGGATCCCCGCGTCTGCGTGCGGGCTCTTTGGGCTCAAGCCAACACGGGGTCGCCAACCCTTGGGGCCATTTGCCGGAGAAGGTTGGGGCGGCTTGGTTGTGCCACACGTGGTGAGCCGAACGGTGCGCGATAGCGCTGCATTGCTCGACGTGACCCACGGAAGCGATCTTGGCGCGCCATACGCAGAACCCCCTGCACCCCGGTCGTTTCTGCTGGATTCACTGCGGTCACCTGGGAAGCTAAAGATTGGATTCTCAACGAAGGCGATGTTGGGTCCACAGACTCACCCCGACTGTGTGACCGCCGTCGAAGACGCTGCGCTGCTACTGCGGTCCCTGGGGCACGAGGTTGTGGAACTTGACCTCCCCCTCGATAGCGAGGAACTTGCGTTGGCATACCTGACTCAGGTCGCGGCTAGCGTCGCAATCGAAGTCCGAGATACTGAGGCGAAGACGGGTGTGGCTCCCCGAGCTGACATGTTTGAGTTGCCGACATGGTTCCTGAAGCAAGTTGGTGACGAGCTCAGCGCCGCACAGTTGCAATCTGCCCGCGACACATTTCAACGTCTGGGGCGAAACGTCGCCGCGTTCTACGAGGGACACAACATCGACCTACATCTATCGGCCACGATGGCTTTCCCGCCCGTCCGAGTCGGTGAACTGTCATTGAATGTTCTTCAACGTGGAGCGTTGTCTGCTCTGCGCAGGGCGTCGACGGGTCGTGTGCTGCGGTCGGTACTCGAACAGATGTCTGCAGATTCGTTGGCAAAGACGCCGAACACCCAAGTCTTCAACATGACGGGCCAGCCCGCCATGAATGTTCCGCTGTGGTGGAACGATGAGGGCCTGCCAATCGGCGTGCAACTTGCCGGGCGCTTCGGTGATGAGAAGAGGATGTTCCGACTTGCTACCCAGCTCGAGCTCGCGCGTCCGTGGGCGCAGCAAATGCCGCCCTTAGCGCTGGCGTGATCCTCCGTTAGACCTTGGTGAAGAGCAGGTCGTTGATCGTGTGGCCGAGACGCAGTCCGCGGCTCTCGAACCGAGTCACCGGGCGCCATTGCGGTCGCGCCGTGAAGCCCTCGGACGTGTTGTGCAACGTCGGCTCGTCGCTGAGGACTTCCAACATTTGGTCGGCGTAATTCTGCCAGTCGGTAGCAAGATGCAGCGTTCCACTAGACCGCAGCTTAGAACTGGCGAGTGACACAAATTCGGGCTGAATGAGGCGTCGTTTATGTTGGCGCTGCTTCGGCCACGGGTCTGGGAAGTAGATGCGAATCCCAGCCAGCGAACCGTCGGGAATGTGGTCGCGGATGAGGGTCACCGCATCACAACATGCAACGCGAACATTGCTCACGCCGTCTCGCTCACAATCACGAAGGATGACACCAAGCCCGGGGGTATGGACGTCTACGGCGAGGATCGTTGTATTGGGTTCAGCGCGCGCCATCGCGACTGTCGCATCGCCCATACCGCAGCCAATTTCGAGCACCACGTCATGATCGGTGCGCAGACTCCGAACGAAGTCGAAGTTGTCGTCGATGTCGACGCCCCAGCGGTCCCATAGTCGGTCGATCGCTGACTTTGCGCTCGGTCGAATCCGACTGCGGCGTGCGTGGAACGTGCGGATAGGGCGGTGTTCAGGGTGGTTCGCTTCCTCTGTTTGGGAGGGAACGGGGGTCGACGAACTCATCAGGCAAGACTACGGCCGACGCTGGCGCAGAGTTGGGTCGCCTAGCTAGCAATCCGAAGGCGCTCGCGCACATCGTCGGGAAGCGACAAGGCCGCTAGTGATCGCCACACTTCGAAGCTCTGTTTCCCTAGCGGGCCGGTCGTGTACGGCAGACCAAACTCGAGGCAGATTTCCCTGACTTGTGGCGCGATCTCCGCGTAGCGATTACTTGGCAAATCCGGGAAGAGGTGGTGCTCGATCTGGTGGCTAAGGTTTCCGCTCATCGTGTGGAAGAGTGGGCTGCCCTCGATGTTCGCCGAACCCATGAGTTGCCGCAGGTACCACTCACCTTTGGATTCACCCTCGATCTCTTCCTCGGTGAAATACTCGACATCATCGGGGAAGTGTCCACAGAAGATGATCGTGTGGGTCCAGACGTTCCGGATCACGTTTGCGGTGAAGTTCGCCGTTAGGGTCGTTGGGGCACTGATCCCCGATAGCAAAGGGAACGCGACGTAGTCCTTGATGACCTGCGGCTTCACCTTGCCCCAGAGTGAACGAAGCGCGCGAATCCGTGGATGCCCCGGCGCGTCCGTCTTCTTGATCTCCTCGAGTGTCGCGTCATACATCGAGATTCCGTATTCAAAGAACAACGCGATGAGGACGTTGGTGCCGACCTGGAACAAGTGGTCCTTTCGCCATTCCTGGTCAGACGTCACCCTCAGACGGCCGTAGCCGACGTCCTTGTCCTTGCCAATCACGTTCGTCCACATGTGGTGCATGTCGTTGTGAGATTGTTTCCAATCAACGGCGCTGATTGCGTTGTCCCACTCCCAGGTGGAGGAGTGAATCGCCGGATCACGCATCCAGTCCCACTGGCCGTGCATGATGTTGTGCCCAAGTTCCATGTTCTCCAGGATCTTGGCTGTGGCGAGGAGTCCCGTCCCCGCGAACCATGCGGGCGGAAGGATCGATGCCATCAACGTCGCACGGCCGCTGATCTCGAGGTAGCGATGGATCCGGATGAGACGGCGGATGTAGGCCGCGTCATCTTCGCCGAGGTCACTCTCGATATCCGCACGTATGGCATCGAGTCGGCGACCAATCTCGTCGACCTGCTCTGCTGTGAGATCCCTGGTTATCGCGGCATGTAGTTCGCGATCATCGGTCAGGTCGATCATTAGTTCGTCAGTTGCAGTGATCATGTCAATTCCTTGGATTCGGAGTGAGGGTCTGGTTCTAGACGTCGAGCTCGACATCGCACGCGGCAGCATTGATGCAGGTCTGGATTGGTTCATCGGGTTCGCCATGGACCCGCCCGGTCCGCAGGTCACGAACCTTTCCCGACTTCAACGGCACGACGCACGTGTGGCAGATGCCGATTCGGCACCCGCTCGGCATGAGTACCCCGGCGGCTTCGCCGACGGTCAGTAGTGGCTCATTTGCTGGCGCGTCTGAGGTGCGCGATGACGCACTGAATGTGGCTGTTCCACCTTCACCGTCAACGACTACTAGCTGAGTCTGAAATTGTTCAATCTTGAGTTGGTCAGAGAGTCTTGCCTCACGCCACCAGCCGTCCACGGCAGTGAGCATTGCTGCCGGACCACACACGTAGGCAACCGCGTCTTTCCAGTCGGGTTCGATCTGTGCCAGCGCGGATTGGTCGATCCGACCCTGGACGGTCGATTCCCACCGGGTGAGTTTGAACCACGGCATTGTGTTTGCGTAGTCCCGCAGTTCTGCGAGCGCGACCATGTCATCGCGTGTCGTCGCCGAGTAGATCAAGTGCACGTAAGGTGGGGTGTCGGTGACTGTCAGGGTGCGGATCATCGAGAGCAGTGGGGTAATTCCGCTACCGCCAGCGATCATCAACAGGGATTCGGCGCCGCCCTCAGTGAGGGTGAACTCACCAGTTGGGGGCTCGAGGAACAGGATGTCGCCAGGCTTCGCATGGTTCACCAGATGATCGGAAACGCCGCCTGACCCTGTGGCTTTGACCGTGACATGCAGTGTCTGGGTGGGGCGTAGTGGTGCCGCGCCGGAAAGCGAGAACGTCCGCCAGTGCCGCACGGCGTTGAGGTCAACGCCGACGCCGATGTGCTGACCCGCCTGGAATGGCGGGACGGGGCGCGCGGTGTGAATGACGATGGTGCTGGATCGAGTCGTGTGTGATTCGATGCTGACAATGCGTCCCCGCAGCGAATTCTGCGCGAGTAGAGGATCAATCAGGGTCAGGTAGTCGTCCGGCAACAGCGGGCTAGTGAGGCGTTGCGCGAGCGAGAGGATCCGCGTCATAGGGCAATTGTACCCAACCTACGTCTCCGTAACCTACGTTGCCGTAGATTTTTTCAGGGTCGTCGCACGTAGACCTAGTGACAAGGTGGGCAATAGCGCGCTTCAGCGCAGCACTTCGGGGTTTGCCTGAACTGTTTGAGCCGCATTGCCGAGGGCGCGTCGTGCGCTTCGGCGTTGGAGGCTCGCGTTAGCGTCTGCGCATGATTTCGTCAGAAGCCACCAATCCGTGGACCCGCACCTTCTACCCCCGCGACGGGGACGGGGTCGGATTTGACCGTGTCGTCTTCTTCTCCGATGCAGTCTTTGCGATCGCGCTAACCCTCATGGCTGTCGATATTGGGATACCCGAGATTGAGGATCCTTCTTCGCCATCACAGCTGTGGTCGGCAATCGGCCAAAAGGGCACGCTGATCGCTGGTTTCGCAGTTGCCTTCTTCTGGGTGGCCATCTATTGGCGTGCGAATCATCGGTTTACGAACGCACTATCAGGGATGAGCGCGCGCTACATCGCAGTGATCGTTGTGTATCTAGGTCTGGTCGCACTGTTGCCCTTCCCAGCCGGGATGTTGGGGGAGTACTGGCAGAACCCCATTGCGATCATTGTGTTCAGCGCATACGCAGCGATGATCAGCACGATGGAAGTCGTGCTATTCGTTGTTGCAGACCGAGATGGGATGTTCATCGCGCCGATCAGCCGCAAATTTCGTCAGTTGTCGATATTGGGATCACTAACGCCGGTAGCTGCATTCGTGGTGGCAATCCCAGTTGCATTCGTCTCGACGCTCGCCGCGATCGCGGCCTACGTGGTAGTTGCCGGAGTCCTCGGAATGATCGTGAACAAGGTATTCGACACGAAGGAACTCATGAAGGATCCGTCGAGTAGTAGCTAATTATCAGCTCGCTTCTAGCACAAATGGCGAACGGCTGAGGGCCCCGAGACCAGACTGCTCGGGGCCCTCAGCCGCTACTTGGGTGCGAAGGGTTACGCGTTCAGCGTTGCGTAGCCCTTGGTGCCGTGAGGTGTGAGCGCGAGAACCAAAGCGACGATGTATCCGATGATGGTCCAACCGAGCAGCAGGTTGATCAAACCGATGGTGCCGGCATTGGCCTTACCCCGCGTCGCAGCGATGGCCCACGGCAGCATGTAGAGCGCTGTGAGAACGGCACAGACCCAGGCGATGATCGTCATGGTCGGGCGGCTGCGCTGATCTGAGAGTGCGACGGTTGCTGGTTGTGTAATCGTTGACATGGCGCTTCCAATGTTCGGTGGGTTGATTCGTTACTGGCTTTGTTATGCCATGTCCGGGTTGCGGTCAAACCTTAAAAGGTGAGTTGAACCCGATCGCCGTGAACGAACCCGTTCAGCCGCTGTTGCCGCACGGCTTCAAAGACCGCTAGAGAGGCTGACCGTCAAGCAGTTTGAGCATGCCTCGGGCGATCTCATGCTCGCCCAGCACCGACTCGGTCGCTCCACATTCGTGCAGATACACGACTTCACGATCTGAGTGGGCTCGTGCGTAGATGTGCAAGTCCGGGTTCTCCGCGTGGGCGGCCCGAATCGCTTCACCCGCCTGTACGGAGTTTGGAATTGCAACGACCAGTCGGGAGGCAGCGCCGATGTTTGCCGCTTGCAACATCTCGGGGTCGGCTCCATTGCCCACGATCAGCTCTGCACCGTCGGCAACCGCGGCGCGTGCGGGAGTATCGCGATCCTCGATGACGATGAACGGCTCACCGCGGTCGTGCAGGCCTGCGCCGATTGTGGATCCCACCCGGCCATAACCAACCAGTACCGTGTGGCCGGCCTTTTCTGAACGAATCGGGCGACCTGAGGCGCTGACTGTGACCTGTTCAGTGGCTGCCTGCGGGATGAGCCGGAACAAGACCGGGTTGAGGCAGATCGACGCGATCGCCGCAGCAAGCACGAGGTCGCGGCCGAGGTCGGGCAAGAGTTCCAACTGCATGCCAAGAGCAATCAGAATGAAGCTGAACTCGCCGATTTGAGCGAGACTGACCGCGATGGTCAGTCCGGTGCTGTGGTCCTTCTTCGCGAGTCGAACAATGACGTAGGCGATCACCGACTTTCCGACGATCACGATGCCAATAGTCAGCAAGACGAACACTGGTTGTTCCAGGATCACTGACGGGTCAAACAGCATCCCCACCGAAACGAAGAAGAGGACTGCAAATGCGTCGCGGAAGGGCAGTGATTCTTCCGCCGCCTGCACACTGAGGTCCGATTCGGCGAGCACCATGCCTGCGACGAACGCGCCGAGGGCAAAGGAGACGCCGAAGACGTAGGCAGCTCCGAGCGCAACACCGAGCGCGATCGCGAGAATTGCCAGGCGGAAGAGTTCCCGCGAGCCTTGATGTGCGACCCATTGCAGTGCCCATGGAATTACCCTGCGCCCCACGAGCAGCATGAGCAGTGCGAAAGCGATCACCTTGCCGACGGTGATTCCGACAATGGAGAGTAGTTCCGCGGTGTCGAGTGAAGCGCCTTGACTATCTGGACCGAGCGCTGGTGCGACGGCGGGAAGCAGCACGAGGGCTAAGACCATAACGAGGTCTTCAACAATGAGCCACCCAACGGCCGTTCGCCCGCGCAGAGTGTCGAGGAGCCGCAATTGTTGCAATGCACGCAGTAACACCACGGTGCTCGCGACGGCTAGAGACAGGCCGAAGATCAATCCAGTGCCGATGGACCAGCCAATCCGATGAGCTAGTCCTATTCCCATCGCCGTTGCCGCGACGATTTGAATTATCGCCCCGGGTATCGCGACGCCTTTCACGTCCAGAAGTTCACGCAACGAAAAGTGGAGTCCAACACCGAACATCAAGAGAATGACGCCGAGTTCTGCAAGCTCTGCCGCAATCGCTTGGTCGGCGACGTAACCGGGGGAGTACGGCCCGATCACCAGTCCGGCGATGAGGTAGCCAACCAGAGGTGAAAGCCGGAGTCTCTGCGCGATCGAACCCAAGACAAACGCCAGCACAATCCCAACGACCAGAGTCGTGATGAGCGGCGTGTTGTGCATCTAGTTGGCAATCTTGGTTGAGGGCGACGAGAACAGTCTATGGGGTCCCAAGAGGACCAGTTCAGATCAATGTCATCGAGGTGTCCGAACGATTACCTGCGCGCGGCGTAGGTGTTACGTCAGCGCAGGCTGAGCGGAAATTCGGCTACCAACCACGATGACTCAAAGCGGCGAGAACCGCTTTGAAGATGTTGCGTCCGCAGCGGGATGCGTGGCCGGAAACGTGCAGAAGTTCCCCGAATAGACCTCGACCGGATGAGCGAGGTCGCCCGTTGTGTTCAGGTGCGGTAGATCTGGCGCGCGCGGTAGGCGGCGTATGTGCTGGTTTGCGCGGCGGACCAAGTGACGGTGATCTTCAGTCGTTTGCCATAGGTTCGGACGGCCAGTTTGCCCCGCGTGCAGTAGCGGGCGCCGTTGCCAGTGGCGTCGGTGGTGCGCAGTTTTCCCCGGACCTGGCAAAACAGCGACAACAAGCGCATGTCGCCACGAGTTGTCTTCGCCTCTATCCGGGTACCCACGATCTGGCCGGCATTGGTGATGCAGTGCCCGCGGGTGAGCGTCCGGACGCCGGCGCGCGGAATTGCAGGCTTCGCTCCGCTTCGTACGCAACTGATAGGGCGGGGGAGTTGAACGAGTAGACCAGGTGCCTGCCACTGCGCGAAGAGCGTCGCAGCAGAGCGGAATTGGTACACCTGCTCATTGGTGTATGAACTGCCGGTGCCGTCGGCCTTGGTGTTCCAGCCTGCGAAGGTGTATCCAGTGCGGCTGAATCCGTTCGCCGACAACGCCGTCGGGCTATTTGCGGCTTGCGCAGTCATGCTTCCCGTACCGCCGTTGGCATAGAAAGCCACTGTGTATGTGAGCGCCGCCGACCCTGACCAGAGGGTGTCGCCTGTGATCCACACAGCGGTGGATCTGGCACCGTCGGCCGACAATCCCATGACCGCTCTGTTGCCGCCCGACTGCGTGACCATGCTTGTCGCACCCCAGGCGGCTTCGTTCCCGGCTATGTCAGCGGACGCGGACCTCACACCATCGTCATCTTGGGTCCACACGGCCGTAGCCTGGGTGCCGTCTGCTGAGACCCGGAGCTCCGGCACGCTGCTGTTTCCCCCGTTACCCAGCGTCTCGAGGTCACCCCAGATCGCGGCACCGCTCTCGATCTTCATCGACTTGGTTTCGATGGCACCCATGTTTCGCCAGACTGCCGAAGCTGTTGTCCCGTCAGCAGACATGGCGACCTGCAGATGGTTGGGACCCTGGGAAGGGTTTTCAGAGATCTCTGTGCCGTTCGCCGGCCACGAAGCAACTCCGCTGGAGGCGATGGTGCCGGACGACGATTGGGCGTAGTTGCCGCTCTTCCAAATGGCGATGGCCCGCCCGCCACTCGCCGACATAAGGATGTGAGCGTCATCTCCGAAAGAGGTTGAGTCAGTGGTGAGGTTGTGAGCCGCCGACTCCCAGTCAGCAGCTGCATTTGCCGTGAGCTTCGCGGACATGGAATCAATGCGATGTTCGCCGTTGAGGTCATTAGCCCAAATCGCGCTTGCTCGTGTGCCGTCTCCCGACATCGCAATATCGGGATACCCGTCTGCGTTGGGCATGACCTTCAGGTCGTGCCACGCGGCGACGCCGTTGACAATCGTCGCGTTTCTGGAGGCAATGCCATCCCCATCAGCCTTCCAGATCGCAGCTACGCGCTTTCCGTCTGCAGACGCTGAGATTTGCGCCGCGGGGCCTACACCTGATTGGGGATCTGACAGTTCGGTGGCGGTCTCCGGCCAGTCGGCGTTGCCGTCGCTATCGATGGTCGCCGACTTGGAGTAGACATTGAGGCCCACTGTGTAGTTCCAGGCGGCGGTCGTTTGGGTGCCGTCAGCCGACAGCACAACGTCTGGTTCCTCCGCTTCCAGGGTCTCGTCAGACAACGTTTCTGAGTCTCCCCACACAGCCGTCGTACCGCTGATTTCCGCCGTGGCGGACTTGATGACGTTTGGCCCGCCTTGCGCGCCGTCAAGGGGTGCGCGCCAGACAGCGATTGCCCGGTCTCCGTCTGGGGACAAGGCAACGCGCGTCATCTGTGCCGACGTCGCGTAGTAAGGGGTAGGTGATGCCTGCCATGTCGCGACCTGAGAAGCAGAAGAGGCTGATGGCTGGACGATCCCGACAGCACAGCAGATGGCCATGGAACAGGCTATTGCCAGCGCTCGAAGACTCACGCGGGATTCGGATGCAAGTGTCACGGTGGCAGCACACCACCTGCGCGGTGTGTGAAGCGAACCAACCCACCCAAACGGGAGTCTCGTTTCGTTCGTTGGATTGTTGGGATCGCTCGGAAGGTGCGGGTGTGTGATCCTCGCGCTGCGCGCTCGTCAACACGACATCGCTCGCCTCGGAAATGAAAGCGAGCTTTCATTTCGCTCGGCTCGCTCGTTGTGTCCGGAGGGGGACTTGAACCCCCACGCCCGTTAAAGGGCACTAGCACCTCAAGCTAGCGCGTCTGCCATTCCGCCACCCGGACCAGGTTGCCGGGAAAGAATAGCGGTACGCGTTGTCGATGGTGGTGACTGGCTTCGGCATTTGGCTGAATGGGGCACTGACACGAGAGCGAATCGCGGCTGGCTAGCGGGCATAACCACCCCGGGTGGGGGAACATCTGAACATGGATGACCGTGACACAAGCGCCGCACAAGCAGAGGTTGCTCAACTGGTGAGTGAGTTGATCGCGATCGACTCATCGAACTACGGGAACGACGAGGGTCCTGGTGAAGTCGCCGCGGCTGACTACGTCTTCCAACGCCTCGTCGAGGTCGGACTTGAGCCGGAGCGATACAGCACCACGAGCGACCGGCGCCAGGGCGTGGTGGTGCGTCTACCCGGACGCGATCGGACTCGGGGTGCCTTGCTGCTGCATGGCCATCTCGATGTTGTCCCTGCCCCCGAACCGAATTGGATTCACCCCGCTTTTGCTGGCGTTATTGACGAGGACGAATACGTCTGGGGTCGCGGCGCAGTCGATATGAAGGATATGGACGGGATGATGCTGGCCGTCATCCGTGACTGGGCCCGCAACGGTGTGCAGCCCGAGCGCGACATCGTTGCCCTTTGGTTACCTGACGAAGAGGCGGGCGGGACGCACGGATCTGGATGGCTCGTCGACAACCGGCCCGACATCTTTGAGGGCGTGACCGAGGCCGTCGGAGAGGTGGGAGGATTCAGCATCACACTTCGCGACGACTTGCGCATGTACCCGATTCAGACTGCGGAGAAGGGCATCGCCTGGCTGCGACTAATCGCCGAAGGTAAAGCCGGCCACGGCTCGTTCATCGCTGAAGATAACCCCGT
>CAUJEJ010000133.1 GCA_963169255.1 Actinomycetota bacterium
CCTTCGAGCCTGAGAAGGTGGTCAACGGGTCCTTCGGCGTCGACTTCACGACGGCCTACTACTTCCGCGGCATCCTCCAAGAGAATCAAGGCGTCATCTCCCAACCTTGGGTTGAGCTTGGCTACAACCTCTTCACCGCCGACGGTGATGACACACTGAAGAACGTCGACCTCGCGTTTGGTCTCTGGAACAGCCTCCACGACGGCCCAACCGGCGGCGCGGGGGGAATCTGGTATGAGAGCGACTTCTACGCCACCTTGACTGCAGGTTTCAGCGAGCATCTCACGCTCGGCACCACTTACACCGCCTACACCAGCCCCAATGACTCGTTTGGCACCGTGCAGGAGCTCGCGTTCTCGGTCGGCCTCGATGACAGCGACTTGTGGGGCGGTTCGTTCAGCCTCAAGCCATCGTTCTTGTTTGCTTTCGAACTGACAGGTCAGGCCGACGCTGGCAGCGGGCGTGGTAAGTACGCCCAATTTGGCATCGAACCCAGCTTCGAGGCCGGCCAGCTCGGTGGTCAGCCCATCACGATCAGTGTGCCGGTGACCGTTGGCCTCAGCCTGAAGGACTACTATGAGTTCGGGACGGGCAACGACGAGACTCTCGGCTACGTCGATGTCGGTGTTGTCATCTCGTCACCCCTGCACTTCCTGCCATCGCGCATGGGCCCTTGGGGTGCCAGCTTCGGCGTGCATGCGCTGATGCTCGGGGACACCAACGAGGCGCTGAACAACGACGAGGGCACGGAAGTGATCGCCTCGTTCGGCCTCAGCACGACCTTCTGAGGCCGAGGGCGAGCAGCCTCAGCCTTTGGCGTCGCTGGCGCCACCGCGGATTCACTACTTCGCCTTCTCGATCGCTGGCATGCCCTCTGGCAGCCGGAACGGCCCTTGCGGCGGCGTCCAATCGGGCAGATCCCCGTCGACGTTTGCGATGTAGACCCACCAGTTGTCGTACCCGTACTCCGTGTACCCAGGCCCCTTCGGCAGGTGCTCGAGGAACCACTTCTGGTAGCCAAACTGCGTGTTGCCCCAGTCCTCGCGCGAGACTTCCCGCGGTTGCCCGCGTAGATCGGGATAACGACTCCAGCGGTCCGCCCAACTGAGCACCTTGCGTTGGTTGCCGTAGTCGTAGCCCTCCTTGCCGTTTGGCGGCACGTGACAATTGCCGACCATCGAGGGGGAACCAGGAATGTCGACCTCCAGCAGCGAAAACACATTCCAGGGATCGCGCTGCGTCTTCGGGCTCCAAACGCCATCGGCAAACGCGAGCGCACACTGCGATTCGACGCGGTGGCTGTAACTGTGGATCATGTTGTCGGCACCGACCTCATAGTTGAAACCCATGACCCAGAACGTGCGGCCAAGCTGTTCGCCGGGAATGTCATACGGCCGGTAGAACCACGGGTTGTCGGTCGGCGCGAAACGCTGGTAGCGGTCCTTCAGCCAACCGGCGAACTCGTCGAAGTGCATGCCCGACGCGCCCCAGAGCCACACTTCGGTGATGCCCTCCTTCGCGATGCGATCGAGCAACTTCGCCTCGCGCAGCACCCCAGCGTAGCTCGACGTCGCCGCCTGCCATTCGTTCTTCGCGCGCGCCGCGAGGTAACTCTCGGGCGTGTACCGGAAGCCGTCGACCTTCGTCGGGAAACCATCGATCGTGATCCAATCGACGATCTCGTAGTTGATGTAACCCCACGAAGCTTGCCGGATCACGTCGACGAGGATGTGGCTGTACTGCACCGGGTCGGCGCCTTTGACGTGCTGCGTGAGCGTCTCACCCGACGGGAGCTTGGGGTCGTAGATCACCACCGCCACCTTGGCGACCTTGCGCCCGGTGGCGACCTTGGCGTCGTACGCAAACGGTGGTTTGGTCCACTTCGGCGTCTGCCCCTCCTCTGTGACGTAGCTGCCGGTCATCGCCAGCTGCCCTTGCGCGCCGGGCGGTCGAGCGGGTTCTTGGGGCGAGAACGCGGGGAGCAGCGAGAACAAGACCGAGGACAGGTTCCACATGCGCAAAGTATGTGGGGTTCACCCACATTCCGGAGAGTCGAATAGAATACCGCGACCTCGCTCTGTGCTCACAGAGCACCAACAATCAGGAAACGGACCATGCTCAGATTCGCGGTCTTCGGCGGCCTTCTCGCGAGTTCGCTCGCTTCCTCCGCGCTCGCGCAACAAGAACTGTGGGTCGAGCCCCTGCTCGGCAACGACGGCAATTCGGGCGCGTACAACCAACCGCTGCGCTCGCTGACCACGGCCGTCGCACTCGCGGGCCCGAACGCGAAGATCCACCTTCTACCCGGCACCTATAGCACGATCCAAAACGGTGAGGCGTTTCCGATCAACCTCGGCATGACGCCGCAGGCAAACCTCGTGATCCGTGGTCTCGGCGACGTCGTAATCGACCTCAACGGTGGCACGGCAACCGTCTTCCGCGCCATCAATGGCGCCAACGGCATGCGTATCACCAACCTCACGATCCGCAACAGTGACCAGCTCGGCTGGTGGACGCGCGTGTTCAGTAGCGGCTCGGGCGTGAACTCGGCCGATGCCGCGATGAACGTCGAGATCGATCGTTGCCGCTTCGAGAATGTGAATCGTGGGTTCGTGTTCTGGACGGGCGACGTCGTCACCGGATGGCGCGTTCACGACAACCTGTTCGTCAATCTTAGCAACGACGCGATCCTCGAGTATTCGGGCACCAACGAGTTCTTCAACAACACGTTCCATACCGGTCTCTGGAAAGCCTACATCTCCGACAGCACGACCTCGCTCGCATACAACAACCTCGTAGTGGGCTTCAACATCGCCTTCGAGAACAACACGAGCGGCGCACCCCTATCGCGTTTCCAAGGCAACTGGGCGTTCAACTGCACGACGATCGCGCAAGGCGCTGGCTTCGGCGGCCCACTCCCTGCGAGCAATGTGATCGGCGTCGATCCGCGACTCGTGAATCCGACCGCTGGCGACTTTCACGTGCAGCCGACCAGCCCCACCATCGATGCGGGCGTGATGACCGCATTCGTTCGCGCCGACAACGAGACGAACGCGCGCGTCGTCGACGGTGATGGGGATGGCTTGCTCGAGGTCGACGTCGGCTGTTACGAGCGCACGCCGATCCACCTCGCCGCCAACTGGGAC
This sequence comes from Actinomycetota bacterium, assembly GCA_963169255.1. Classification (GTDB taxonomy): domain Bacteria; phylum Actinomycetota; class Actinomycetes; order S36-B12; family UBA10799; genus UBA10799. The sequence goes on from CAUJEJ010000133.1 coordinate 3,147, forward strand.
GCGCAAAGCCGGCTCATGTGGATCGACGGCACGACCTCGCTGCCGGGCAGCTTCGGGTTTGTGCTCTTCAGTTTCGACGACGGTCTCATGCAGTTCCCTGGCCAGGGTCCGATCCTCATCGACCAGGCTTCCTACGTGCCGTTCATGCTCACGGGACCGCTACCACAGCAGTGGGTCTTCTCCCTCCAAAACTACGTAAACCCACCAGGCCAACGCCTCGTGATGCAGATTCTTGGGATCGGACCAAACCACGTCGGTAGCGCCGTGTTCGGTGGCAATCAGGTCTGGGTGAATCTCTGAGCCCAGCGCGGTGATTCTGAGCCACGCTGAGGGGCTGGCCCTGTCAGGGGGCGCAGGCCCGCCCGGGCCCAAGAGCCCAGGAGTGTCGGACGGCACACTCGCCCCCCGCGCAAACCTTCGATCGCGTCCAAAGTGCGGTTTAGAGGCCGAACTCGTGGGTTTATGTGGTAGGCCCTGCAGGACTCGAACCTGCAAGCGCGAAGTCGCAAGTGACCGTGTGGACGCGAGATAGCGATCGCACCCCCGGCGACAACAGTACCAGTGCCAGTACGGTGGCGCCGGATGCTGAACTCGCGGCGTTGATCCGCCGAGCCCTGGCTACGGGAACGCCCTTGCCGCGCGACGTTTGCGTCGATCTGGCGCGGTTGCTGGCCGAAGGGGGATGACGTTGGCGACACCGCTCGCAGGCCACGTCTGATGGCCCGTAGAGCCACCCACGCGCACGAACGTCACCGCGTCGGGAGTTGGCGCCGGTCCGGGCGATCGTGTCGCTGCGGTCATCCTGCGGGCTTCGGCATGGCCGCCCTGGCTGGTCGGAATCGCGGCTTCGATCAGCCGCAGCCGTAGGTCACGGACCATGAACCTGACCGGTCCATTGCACACTCGGCTTGACGAGGCGCGTTCGCGTGTCCGGACGCATGGACCACCTATTGCTGCGTCCCGGGGTGCGCTGGCGCAGGAAACCACGCGGTCGTTCCCGAGCTTCGCCTTGAAGTGTTCCCCGACCTGAGGGCACATGTCGGTCGCCCACCGGAACGCCCAGGCACGAGCCTGGCGCGGGATCCCAACACGGGCGACATCCACGGAGACCGACATGACCGCGACCGCACCCATCACCACCCCGACCGAGCACAACCCCTGGGCCGAGGACCTCGCCGCGCAGAAGGCCCGCTTCCCGAACGTCAAGGACTCGATCTTGTTCGCCATCGCGGCGCTGCAGGACAAACCAGACATCGCAATCGACGACCTGAAGACCCTGGCGAGTCAGCAGGGCATTCGGGTCACGGCGGCTTCCGTCAACGCGGCGAAGCGGTTGCTTGATCCGGAGAACGCTACGACGCCCGTGGTGGCCCCTACCGGGCTCAATCCAGCTCCGGCCCGGGAACGCTTGGCGAGGCGAGTTCGGGCCGCAGAAACCCCGCTGGACGCCAATGCGTTGATCCAGGATGTCGTCTCCAAGATCCAGGCGCAGGGGAACGCCGAGGTCGAAAGGATGC
>CAUJEJ010000134.1 GCA_963169255.1 Actinomycetota bacterium
GCGACCCTGGGGAACTCCGATGCTGTGGTGATTGGTGACGCAGCGATCGCGGTTGGCTCGCCACTGGGGCTGCAGGGAACTGTTACCAGCGGGATCATTAGTGCGCTGGGCCGCCCGGTGACTGCTGGTGGTCAAGGTGAAGCATCCTTCATCAGTGCCCTGCAGACCGACGCAGCGATCAACCCGGGCAACTCCGGTGGACCACTGGTCAACGCGGAAGGTCAGGTCATTGGCATCAATTCCGCTATTGCGACCCTCGGTGCCTCGGATGGCGGATCTGGTGGGTCGATCGGCCTTGGATTCGCGATCCCGATCAATAACGCCAAGCGGATCGCCGACGAGATCATCTCTACGGGTACTTCGACCGTGCCGATCATTGGCGTCCAGCCGAACACCCAGTACGACGGTTCGGGTGCGCAGGTCGGTCGGGTTGAGCCGGGGAGCCCAGCTGCTGGCGCGGGAATTAAGGATGGCGACGTCATCACCGCGGTCAACGGCAACAAGATTGCTGGACCAGGTGAACTACTCAGTGCGATCCGGGCAAATCAGCCAGGGCAAGACATCACATTGACGATAGCGACGCCAAACGGCGGCGCAAGTCGCGATGTGACCGTCAAGTTGGGATCTCGCACCGAATAATTGCCTAGCCAAGGCCACGTTCACCTGATTCATGGGTGACAATGGCGGGGTGATGGATGTCGGTTGGGGCGAACTACTGCTGCTTGCTGCAGTAGCCTTGTTGATCTTTGGGCCGGACAAGCTGCCAAAGGCGGCCGCGGACGCTGGGCGCATGGTTCGCAAGCTCAGAGAACTTGCTTCTACCGCGCAGCAAGATCTGGTACCAGATCTCGACCTGGACGGCATCAAGACTGACTTGCGTTCGATGTCGGATCTGCACCCTAAGCGCATCATTAGTTCGGCGATGTCAGATGTGACGGGCCCATCGACCAAGGCCGCTGCCCCGGCCGCCGCCGCCAGCGTCGAAGCTGGCGCTAGTGCCACGTCCGCTGAACCCAAGGCGGCGGGACCGCGACTAGATCCCGACGCGACGTAGTCCTCGCGGCCGGCTCACTCCCGCCGCGAACTGAGGGTGTGCGTCGCGCGCCGGTTGTGGCTACTTGCGACCGGCCGGGGTGATTCCCAAACTCATTCCAGCAAGCCCGCGTGGCTTTGCCGCCAGAGTCGCAGCGATCGACTCGATTGCTTGACCGGCAGCGGAGTCTGGGCTTGATACGACGAGGGGCACCCCCGCGTCGCCACCCTCACGCAAACGTGTGTCGAACGGGACACGACCAAGTACGGGCACGTCGGTGCCGAGTTCGCGGGTGAGGGATTCTGCAACCAACGAGCCGCCGCCGACGCCGAAGATGTCGATTGGCTCCCCGCAGTGCGGACACGGGAACCCAGCCATATTCTCGATCACGCCAATCACCCGCTGGTGGGTCTGCTGGGCCAACATTCCGGCGCGGATTGAGACCTCAGCCGCGGCAGGTTGCGGGGTTGTGACAACAACGAGTTCGGCCCGTGGCAGCAGTTGTCCGACGGAAATTGCGACGTCGCCAGTGCCAGGTGGCAAGTCGAGCAGCAGGACATCAAGATCGCCCCAGTAGACGTCGGTCAAGAATTGGTCGAGGGCGCGGTGAAGCATGGGCCCTCGGAAGGCAACGGCCTGGGTTATGCCGCCCGGCTTGAACGGCAGCATCGAAATAATCCGAACTCCGAAGCACTCGGGCGGGAGGATCATTCCGTCGACGACGGTGGGTGCCTCGATAACGCCGAGCATGCGGGGGATCGAGTGCCCGTAGATGTCGGCATCAACCAAGCCGACCGACATGCCTCGCGCCGCAAGAGCGACTGCCAAGTTGGCAGTCAGCGATGACTTTCCGACGCCACCTTTGCCAGAGGCGACGGCGACAATCTTGGTGGTGTTCCCGGCAGCGTTGAAGACGTTCTCTTTGGTTGGGCCCTGCAGTTGTTCGCGCAAGGCTGCGCGCTGTTCCTCGGCCATCACGTCGAGGACGACCGAAACATCAGTTACCCCAGCGACTTTGCTCACTGCCTCAGTCACGCGGCCAGTGATCTCGTCGCGCATCGGGCAGCCGCTAACGGTTAGCCAGACCTCGACCAAAACCGACCCGGAGTCTGCGATGTCGACATTCTTGATCATCTTTAGTTCCGTCAACGGACGACGAATCTCGGGATCTTGCACGGTTGCCAGTGCGGCATCGATCGCTTCGCGCGACACAACGGTCATGCGAACGATGTTACGAGTTGCGCTTTGACCGCTTCTTCTCGCCCGAGGTATTCGCCTTCGTCACGTCGCTATCGAGTGCCTCAGGTTCGGCCGCTGCCAATGTGCGCGAGAGATCTTCAAACTCAGACCTGATGAACTCCCGGGTTGCTACCTCACCCATGGCGATGCGAACCGAGGCGAGCTCACGTGCGAGAAACTCAGCGTCGGCGATGAGACGTTCAGTGGCTCCCCGGTCTTCCTGGTACTGGATTCGGTCGCGGTCAGTCTGGCGATTCTGTGCAAGCAAGATGAGTGGTGCGGCGTACGACGCCTGGAGTGAGAGTAGGAGTGTGAGGCCGATGAACGGCCACTCGTCAAACCGAAGATCAACGGGGGCGAAGATGTTCCACAGAACCCACGTCAGCACGAAGGCCGTCATGTAGCCGATGAAGCGCCATGAACCGAGGAACCGTGCAATCCGTTCGGAGAACTTGCCGACGGTCTCAGGATCGACGGACATTCGAAGCGATCGTCGTCCGTCAATGGGCTGATCGAGTCCGCCGGACTTAAGGACCGGGGATGTGAGCCGGGATTGGCGCTCAGTTGCCATCGTCTTCACCGGCCTTTCGATTGGTGATCAATTCAGTGTCAGTGGCTGCCGAGTGACTCTCGCGCCAATCTTCCGGGAGCATGTTGTCAACCACGTCATCCACGGTCACAACTCCGAGGAGATGGTCGTTGTTGTCGATCACGGGTAGGCCCACCAAGTTGTAGCGCGCAAAGTGGCGCACGACTTCGTCGAGTGGTGCCTGGGGGTCTACGGACTCCAGGTCTGAGTCGACGAGGGAGGAGACTAAGGTCCCTGGCTGCTCCCGCAAGAGGCGTTGGAAGTGGACGACGCCGAGGAACCGGCCTGTGGGTGTCTCCTGCGGCGGGCGGGCTACGTATACCTGTGCCGCCAGCGAGGTGGGCAGATCCTCGTTGCGGATACGGGCAAGCGCCTCGGCCACCGTTGCGTCTGGGGCGAGGATCACTGGCTCCGTCGTCATGATTCCACCGGCGGACTTGCCGTCATACGTGAGCAGGCGACGCAGATCGTCCGCGTCATCTGGTTCGAGCAGGCCGAGGAGTTCCTCCGCGCGCTGCGGAGTCAGTTCGCCAAGGAGATCCGCGGCATCGCCGGGATCCATCTCATCGAGGATGTCTGCCGCTCGTTCGTCGTCGAGCATTGCCAAGATCGCGACCTGTGCGGAATCGGGCAGTTCTTCAAGTACGTCAGCGAGGACGTCATCGTCCATCCCTTGCGTGACCTCAAGCTGACGCTTGTACGGCAAGTCTGTCAACACAGAAGCGATATCCGCGGCCCGCATATCGTCGAGCTTCTCTAGCAATGAGTCTGCTGGCTGATCGGGCATCTCGTCGGACAGCCCAGAGATCTCGTCCCAATTGACCATCAGGGTCTCGCCCCTGCGGCGGAACCCTGACCCGCCCTTGCGGACGAAGAGCTTGGTGATGACCCAGTCGAGTTGGCGGGTTTGTTCAATTCCGACATCGACTAGTGAGACCTGATCACCGCTGGCGGTGATCGTGAGTTTGCGGTCGAGGAGTTCGGCGACGATGAGGGACTCTGACGGCCTCGGCTCGAACCGCCGCATGTTCACTAGGCCAGTCGCCACGACGTTGCCGGCCTCAAGGCCGGTGATGCGGGTCATGGGCAAGAAGATCCGCCGGTGCGGAGGAACTTCCACGACCATGCCGTGGACTCGGGGAGCGGTGCGATCTCGTCGGAGAACGACGATGACATCGCGGATGCGCCCGAGTTGGTCGCCGTTGGGGTCAAAAATGGGCGTACCTGCCAGGCGCCCTACGAATGCACGAGTCGTCAGGCGGGCCATGACCGCCACGCTACTCCGGCAGCAGCGACCACCGCCTGCGGAAATTGCGCTGTTCACCAATAGTTCGGCGGCAGGCGCGAATCGAGGGGTTTAGTGCATCTGGCACGCCGCGCGCCGATTCAACGTTTACGCGCGCGAGGGTCCGTTCTCGTGGCAGGAGCGGCGTCAGGGATACTCAAGAGTAGAAATGGCTGGCAATACGCGGTTATTGACGTCGTGCAGTGCCTGAACCAATCATCAAACATCGCCGAAATCTCAAGGAGAGTACCCATGGGACGCCTCGCTTCGACTGAGGATCTGACCGAGATTCAACAAGAAATCCTGCAGGCACTACGCGCCTTCGTCGACAACGAGATCATTCCCAACGCGCAGCGACTCGAGCACGCGGATGAGTATCCGACCGAGATCGTTGAGGGTCTCAAGGAGATGGGCATCTTCGGAATCATGATTCCGGAGGAGTACGGCGGCCTCGGCGAGTCGTTGACGACCTACGCATTGTGTGTTGAAGAGATCGCCCGCGGGTGGATGAGCGTCAGTGGTGTCATCAACACCCACTTCATCGTCGCGTACATGATCATGCAACACGGCACCGAAGAGCAGAAGCAGAACTACCTGCCGCGCATGGCGACGGGTGAAGTTCGTGGCTCGTTCTCGATGTCCGAGCCCGGCTGTGGTTCAGATGTTTCCGCGATCACCAGCAAAGCCCAGCACAAGGGTGACGACTGGGTGCTCAACGGTCAGAAGATGTGGCTCACGAACGGTGGTTCATCCACGCTGTGCGCAGTGCTCGTGCGCACTGATGAAGACGTTGCTGAAGATGCGAGCGTCTACAAGAAGATGTCGACCTTCCTCATCGAGAAGCCTGCGGGATTCGGCGAGGTCGTGCCGGGTCTGACGATTCCGGGCAAGATCGACAAGATGGGCTACAAGGGCGTCGATACGACTGAACTTGTTATGGAAGACCTCGTGCTTCCGGCCGACGCGCTGCTTGGCGGCGAGGTCGGCAAGGGCTTCTACCAGATGATGGACGGCGTCGAGGTCGGTCGTGTAAACGTTGCTGCGCGCGCCTGCGGATTGGCGAATCGTGCGTTCGAGCTCGGCGTTGACTACGCCCAGCAGCGCGTGACCTTCGGCAAGCCAATTGCCGAACACCAGGCTGTTGCCTTCCGCCTGGCCGAGATGGCAACGAAGGTTGAAGCCGCGCACTTGATGATGGTCAAAGCGGCTCGGATGAAGGACTCGGGAGCCCGCAACGACCTAGAGGCCGGTATGGCCAAGTACCTCGCGAGTGAGTACTGCAAAGAGGTTGTCGAGGACTCGTTCCGCATCCACGGTGGCTACGGCTACTCGAAGGAATACGAAATTGAGCGCCTCTACCGTGAGGCACCGATGCTGCTGATCGGTGAAGGTACCGCAGACATCCAGCGGATGATCATCGCGCGACGCCTTCTTGAGGATTACAAGATTCGCAGCTAGTGACTTAACGAAGATGTCCCCGCACCGATATCTGTGAACTGGTGCGGGGACATCTTCGTTAAGTGGGTTGAGTGGTGAACCCCCTACGCCGTGATCCCAGCGGCTTTGGCCACAGCGAGGATTCGATGCGCGTCGGCGACATGCAAATTCTCGATGAGCTTGCCGTTCACCGTTGCGACACCTTTGCCTTCCGCGGTCGCTTCGTCGAAGGCCACGATGACTGCCTGCGCATGCTCAACCTCGGCAGGCGATGGCGCGAACAGTCGGTTGGCGGGTTCGAGTTGGCTTGGGTGGATCAAGGTCTTGCCATCGAAGCCGAACTGGCGACCTTGCAGGCATTCCGCCTCAAAACCGTCGGAGTTCTTCACGTCGTTGTAGACGCCGTCAAGGATCTCGATGCCAGCGTCACGGGCAGCGAGGACCGACAGGCTCAGCGCTGTCAGGATCGGTGCACGCCCGGGGACGTGGACTGCGTGAAGCTCAGCGACCAAGTCATTGGTGCCCATGACGAGCACCTTCAACCGCGTGCTCGCTGTTGCAATCTCGTTGACGTTGCGGATTGCCTCGGGTGTTTCGATCATCGCCCAGAGCGCGATCTCTGGTCCGCCGCCTGCTGACGTGATCGCAGCATCAAGGGTGCGAACCTCATCGGCCGAGTTGACCTTCGGTACCACTATGGCGTCAGGCTTGGCGGCAACCACTGCCGCGAGGTCGGCGTCGTGCCATGCCGTCCCGAGGCCGTTGATTCGGATCGTGATCTCGCGGTCGCCGTATTCACCGGACTGCGCGGCGGCGCAAACCCGCGCCCGTGCGTCATCCTTCGCATCGGGGGCAACGGCATCCTCTAGGTCAAGGATGAGCGCGTCGGTCTGGAGTCCCTTTGCCTTCTCCAGGGCGCGTTCGTTCGCGCCCGGCATGTAGAGCACGGAGCGACGTGGGCGCAGCACAGCTTCAGAATTTGTCACAGATGTTGTCCTTGTCGTCGGGAGAATTTAGAGGCTGTACGCGGTGGCCAGTTCCGGATCGCGCGCGGCGAGAGCACGTGCGAGATCCAACACAACCTGGCACTGTTTGTAGGTCGCATCGTCTTGCATCTTGCCGTCGATCATTGCCGCGCCAGTGCCGTCGCCCATCGCATCGACGACGCGCTTGGCCCACTCGACGTCAGCGACCTCTGGACTGAATACGCGGCGGGCAATCTCGATCTGCTTCGGGTGCAGCGTCCAGGTGCCGACGCAACCGAGCAGGAATGCGTTGCGGAATTGATCTTCGCACGCTACGACATCAGCGATGTCGCCGAACGGGCCGTAGTAGGGGAGGATGTCGTTCGCTGCACAGGCATCGACCATCCGAGCGATCGTGTAGTGCCAGAGATCTTGCTGGGCGGTTGCGCGGTCGCCGTGGATGTCATCGCCAACGGGGTCGGTTCGCACGAGGTAGCTCGGGTGTCCGCCACCGACTCGCGTGGTCTTCATGCGGCGGCTCGCAGCGAGGTCTGCCGGGCCTAGCGAGATCCCTTGCATGCGCGGGCTCGCGGCAGCGATTTCCTCGACGTTCGCCACGCCAGCGGCAGTTTCCAGGATTGCATGCACGAGGATCGGTCGCGTGACTCCGGACTTGGCCTCGAGCTGCGCGAGGAGTCGGTCGATGTAGTGGATGTCTTCTGGGCCTTCAACCTTTGGAACCATGATCACGTCGAGCTTGTTGCCGATTGCTGGCACCAACGTCAGCAGATCATCGAGAACCCAGGGGGAATCGAGGCTGTTGATCCGGGTCCACAATTGGGTGTCGCCAAAGTCGGTGGCGTTGGCGATAGCCACGAGGCCGTCGCGGGCCGCATCCTTGCGGTCGGCCGGAATTGCATCTTCCAGGTTTCCGAGGAGGACGTCGACCTGCTTGGCGATGTCCGGCACCTTGGCGGCCATCCGCTCGTTGCTCGGATCGAAGAAGTGAATCATCCGGGACGGTCGGAACGGCACATCGTAAAGCGGTGCGGGGGCTCCAACGGCGAGCGGGCGGAAGAATGCTTTCGGGCTTCGCAAGGTTTACTCCAAGGCGAGTGAGGCGATCGAAATTGCCCCTAAGTCTCGCATCGCGTCACCCGTTGGTGTGAAACCCCCTGTCTAACTAGGCAGATGCGGCAGGTGGCGCGGGTGGCGTCGGCGGCGCGGGCTTGCGGTACGACTCGACCTTCTCGCGCAAGGCGACCGCGTAGCGTTGATCGCTGAAGATCCATCCGCCAACGACTAGCAGAATGCCGATGATGAGGATCAGTGCGGTGCCGTTCTTGAGGTAGGTCGTCAGGGTGTTGAAGAAGACGACGGAGGCGGCCTGGAACGGGGTTCCCATGAACGTATTGGAAATGAACTCCGGTGCCACCGCTAGGGCGGTGCGAAGTACGCCGGCTCCGATCAACACGCCAATGCCGACGTACGCGACCATCCGGGATCGGCGGTGCGCCAAACCGATAGCTGCGATGAAGAACAGTGCGACCACAGCGATGAGCCAGGTTGCGATGGGCACCGTCAACTTGTAGATCGTCTGCGCCTGGGCGACCTGTTCGGAGTTCAGTAGAACGATCTCGCGGTCTGCTGCCGGGGGTGTTGGGCGGTCGGCGATCGAGGTCAAGCCTCGCTCCGCGAGCATCTTCTTGACTTCGTCGATGACGGCGCCGGTGTCGAGCACGATCTGGCCGTTAGAAGCCGTCACCGGCCCG
>CAUJEJ010000135.1 GCA_963169255.1 Actinomycetota bacterium
GTACGGACTTCCGCTACGCCAAGACATCGCCGAAGCCATTCGGCGACACAAGCCCGACACCGTCCTTCTGTTCAACAACCGTGACCATTGGGCACCAGGCGCTCGCAACAGCGCCGATCACCAAGCCGTTGGCACCGCAGCGCTTGACGCGATCTCCGACGCTGGCAATCGTTGGATCTTCCCCGGCACCGAACCCCACAGCGCGAAGATCGCGCTGGTAGCAGGCTCTCCGCAGTCGAGCCACGCGGTCGACGTCACCGGATACATCGACGCAGCGATCGCATCGCTGTCCGAGCACAAGGCGTACCTCGAGGGCCTAGGCGACAACCCCATGTCCGACCCGGAGTTCCTCCGCGGCTACCTAGAGCAGGCCGGGCTTACCGTCGGCGTACCCGCAGCGCTGGCCGTCGAGGTGTGGAACTTCTAGCTTCTTCCCTTGGATTCACTGTGGGGTGCGCAGGATCCGAACTCTGCCCGCGAAAACACCGTGAGCGCCGACTAGAAGGCGCGGTGGCCTATGGGCGGCCGACGCAAACCACCAAAAAAAGATCCGGGGGAGTAGCCCGTGGCCTCGCGGCCAGGGCTACTCCCCCGGATCTCCTATCTAGGTGACTAGGCGGCGGACCGTCGAGTCAACCAAATGGATGCTCCGAGGGCTGCTATGAGCAGTAGGAACGAGTAGCCAACAACGACCGCAGTAGAGGTCGATGAAGTTGACGGCTCCGCCAGCGTGAACGAGTACGTCGCCGCAGTGACCGTTCCTTCGCCTGTCGCCGGAGCACCATACGGGAAGCCTTCGCCTGCAACGAACTTCTCGTCAACCAGCTTGTTGGTAGCTGCGATCTTGCTTGCACCGTCGGTGAGAGACGTGGCGAGGCTTGCGAGATCCTCAACACCGTTGACGAAGTACCCAAGCGGACCGTTCGCTAGCTCGTTGATGACCCCGGGCAGTCCGTTGATCTGCTCTTCCAGAGGCAATGCGGCCCGACCTAGGTCGTTAGCAATCCTGAAGAGTTCATCGATCGGGACCTTGAGCGTGTTCACCAATCGGATGACAGCTGCATCGAGTTGCTCGCTTGCTTGAGCGTCAGCATTGGCCGAGATTGTCAACGCCTGGATCAATCCACAGTTCTCAATGTTCGAGATCGTCATCGGTGAGCACGGGTTGTCAAGTGCACGGTTGATCGCCGGCATCTTGGCCTCGATGTTCTTGAGTGCCTTGGATACATCCTCCAGGCCTGCATCGAGCGTCTTGAGTAGCGGCAAGAGTTCGGCAAGGTCATTGCCGATCTGCCCCAGGCTCTCGAATACTCCGTTGGTAGAGGTCTGAACTGTGCCCGCGGCGGTCGTGCATTCGCTTTGTGTCGGGAATCCACCGGCAGCAAAGGCTGTGGCCTGCGCAGCCAACATGTTCTGCAATTGTTGAAGCTGCTGCCCCTGTTGCTGCTGCGCCGAAGTCCCAGCGTTCAAGTTCGCGATAGCCGTGGTCAGAGCTGCCGGAACGCTCCCCGAGTAGGTCGAAGCGACCGAGCCACTGCCGTATGCGGCGTTGCAGGTGCTCGCCAGCTTCCCAGTGAGGTCTGCCTCAAGGATCTGGCCCACCGTACAGGTGGAACCCGTGCCGCTCGGGCATAGGAGGATCCCGACCGCAGACGGAACCTTGGTGCCCAGAATGGCTGCAACTTCCGGCAGCGCCGTCGACACCTCCGTCAGCACAGTGATGGCTGTCCCGAGCTTGCCGTCAACATCGTCAAGCGACGCGATCAAGGCATCCAGTGCTGCCTGACTTGAAGGTGACGTGGCAGTCGCGAGCGCTCCCGCGAGTTGCGCAGCACCCTCATCAACGACCGCGTTTGCGCCAAGCAGAATGTTCGATCCAGTGGTCAGATCCTGCCCAACGGTATCGAGCAACTTATTCACACCCGTGGGATCCAAGCGCAACTTCGACAGCAAGTTGAGGATCGGGTTGACCTTCTTGTCAAGCAGCGTCGCAATCTCGCCGGACGCCTTACCCAGGCCTCCTTGAACGGCGACGAGCAGGGGCACTGCTTCGCCGTTGAGAATGCCGGTCACCTTCTCGCCCGCGGTAGCGACTTTGCCCAAACCAGTCGTGATCGACCCGTTGGCGCTGGTCGGCACGAAGCTGCCGGACATCTCAGGGAGTTCCGCGTTGTCCGCCATTCCCGACATGCTCAGCGTAAGGCCGTTCGATCCCATGCTGCCGCCACCGGTGATTTCTTGACCCGGCGAGAACCCGCTGTTCGCCCACGGTGCCACGAGGTTGGTCCAGCCCTCGCTGAACGTTCCCTTGAGGGCAACAGTGAACGGAACACCAACGGCAACCTGCTCGGAAACCATCTGGCCCGCGGCATCTGCGTAGGTCACTGTCTCGGTGGTCGTGGTCTTGTTCTTGAACTCCCAGTTGACCACAACCTGACCAGTGATCTTGGTTGCTGAATTGACATCAACTTCCTTGCCGTCAACCGTCATCTTCGTGACGATCTCGACTGGCATCTTGCCCTGGAACTGCCCGCCAGTTGCGAGCAAGTTCTGGACCTGTTCGCCAGAGTTATTGATGTTGTATTCCATTGTGCCGTTGTCGACGTTCAAGCTGTTGAAGCTCGTGACGTTGACCATTCGACTTGGTCCGACTGGCACCCCGACCTCGGTCTGACCTTGCCCGGAGATGTTGGTGGCAACCGCAAATGCGTTGCGTTGCACCTCGCCCTTGGCATCGGACGTAACGGTCAGCGCATTGCCAACGACGATGTCTAGGGGGTTGCTAGCCGTGGCAGATGTCGTGTCCGATGCCTGCTGCGCGAACGACTGCGCCATCTGCGCGGTTTGGGGGCTCGCAGCGACGGGCGCAACGAATCCTTGCCCCGCTCCGGCTGCTAACGCGAACACCGAGAATGCACCGACTCCGGCGACCACGCGAACCGTGGTGTTGCCGAGAAGTCCGCTACGTGAATCGCCCGCGTTCGATTGTTCGCCGTTACGACGATTGAAGTACTTCATCGAGTCCCGCCAATGATCTGATCAATTGATGCTGAGTTGACCGGTTCCGCAGCAGGATCCACAAGTGTGGATTCTGTCGGGGCCGGAGGTTCTTCCGTCTTCTTCTGGTGAGCGAGTGAGGTCTTGTCTGGCCAAATAGACGCCGGAATTACTGCGAGGAACCCGATCATCGCCATCGCAAGCTGCGTTGCAATGAAGCTGCCGTACTGCCCACCTGCCGCGAGCGGGTTCGACGCCAGCGTCGGGTAGACGCCAGCCGCGAAGCACGAGACTCCTAGCAAGATCACCCAAGCGTGGATGCGTGCGTTCGAGAGCCCATGCACGAAGGCCACCACAATCAAGATGATTGCGAACGCGACCGTGATTCCGGCAACCGATCCGCCACCGGGTATCAGTCCGAGCAGCATCGCGACGAAGAACACCCCGAGCACGAAGCCGATGAGGAATCCGCCTAGTCGTTGC
>CAUJEJ010000136.1 GCA_963169255.1 Actinomycetota bacterium
GCAGAACATCGCGATGCAACAACTCGCGGCTCACGGAATTGCCGCGCCGTCGCCAATCGCTTCGCTGGCCGGAAACCTGCTCGAACTCGCCGACGGTGAGGGTGGCCCGCACGTACGTCTGTCGACCTTCGTTGAGGGTGAGCCACTCACCGATACCAAATACCTGGCGCCGGAGGTGATCGGGGAACTTGGTCGCATCAGTGCTCTGACCGCACTTGCGCTTGCGCCACTTGAGCATGGTGGCCTTGACCGCGTCTTGCAGTGGGACCTACGTCGTGCCGCTGCAGTGGTGAAGTCGCTCGCGGAGTTCGTGCCGGATGAGACCACGCGCACAAATCTGACCGCAGCAACCACGCTGGCGTGGACTGAGATCTCCGCCGTCGCCGACGAGCTTCGGATCCAACCGATCCACGGCGACATCACCGATGACAACGTGGTTTGCGGATACGGCGTCGACGGTCGGCTGCACCCATTCGGAGTGATCGACCTTGGTGATGTGGGCTACTCCTGGCTCGTTGCCGAGATCGCTGTCACGTGTTCCTCAGTCCTGCATCACAACCCGCATGACCCTCTTGCTGTAATCCCGGCGATCGTCGCGTTCAACGAGGTCATCGAGCTGTCTGATGCTGAGATCGCTGCGATTTGGCCACTGATCGTCGCGCGCGGGGCGGTTCTCGCCGTGAGCGGCGAGCACCAGGTCGCGACCGATCCCTACAACGCGTACGCCGCGGCGAACCTGCCGCACGAATGGGTTGTGTTTGACGTTGCGACGTCAATCCCGAGCGCGGTCGCTACCCGAGCGATCTCCGATGCGCTCGGCCGTCGACCGTTAGCGGCGGAGAACCCACTCGAAAGTGCCAAGCTTGCGCCGCTGTTCAAGAGCTTGACCAGTGAGGTTGCCACCGGCGTGGACTTCTCGACGACGTCGCACCTCCTCGACCAGGGTGCGTGGTTGAACCCACAGGTTGAGTCGGCGGCGTTCACCACCGCTCGCGGCAAGGTCGGCTACGCGCTCGCCCGCTACGGGGAATACCGACTGACTCGATCACGCGCTGAATCCAACGTCGAGCCCGCAACCTACGCACTGCACGCCGAGATCGCCGTGCCCACGGCGACAACGCTGTCGGCCCCGATCGGCGGCACGATTGTGAGCACTGCGAGGGACGGATTGGTTCTTTCGGCAAAGGGTTTCGATCTACACCTCAAAGGCGTCAAGCCAGCAGTCAAGGCGGGCACGAAGGTACGTCGGGGCGCGGTGCTCGGTGCCGTTGCGCGAGGCAATGCGAACCGAATCGTCGTTCAGGTCTGCACTGTTACTGGACTCATGCCGCCGCTGTTTGTGCCAGCCTCCCAGGCCCACCCGTGGCGTGAGGTTTGCCCAGATCCGTCCGCATTGTTCGGGATCGAGATCGCTGCTCCCGAGGTCGACGAACACCAGTGGCTCGAGCGTCGGAACCACAGCGTTGCGAGTGTGAACCACCACTACTACGCAGACCCGCCGCAGATCGAACGAGGTTGGCGCAGCCACCTGATCGACGTCGAGGGCCGCAGCTACCTCGACATGTGCAACAACGTCAGTTCGGTTGGACACAGCCACCCGCGCATCGCTGATGCAGCCGAACGCCAATGGCAGTTACTGAATACGAACTCGCGCTTCCACTACTCCGCGATTGCCGAGTACAGCGAACGCCTCGCAGCCCTTGCCCCGGACGGCCTCGACACCGTGCTGCTCGTCAACAGCGGTACGGAGGCGGTGGATCTGGCCATTCGGATCGCGCAGATCTACACCGGCCGCGAAACGATGATCTCGCTCGCCGAGGCGTACCACGGGTGGACGATGGCGGCCGATGGCGTCTCCGCATCCACCGCCGACAACCCGGCAGCGCTGTCGACTCGCCCGAGTTGGACGCGGTTCCTGCCGGCACCCAATGCCTACCGCGGTCCGTTCCGTGGTCCGGAGTGTGGGCCGATCTACGTGTCAGACGCTGCCACTCCCCTGGCTCAATGGGCGGTCGAGTCGGGGATCGCCGGGTTCATCTGTGAACCGGTGTTCGGCAACGGCGGCGGCGTGCTGTTACCAGAGGGATATCTACCCGGCATCTACGAACTCGTTCGCGCCTACGGCGGGCTGTGCATCGCCGACGAGGTCCAGGTGGGCGCGGGACGCCTCGGCCACCACTTCTGGGGTTTCGAACAGCAGGGAGTGGTGCCCGACATCATCACGATCGCCAAGCCCTTCGGCAATGGGCACCCGCTTGGTGCTGTGATCACGCGTCGCGACATCGCCGACTCGCTCGCAGGTCAGGGTGCGCTGTTCTCGTCCGCTGGCGGTAGCCCGGTGAGTTCCAAAGTCGGCTTGACCGTGCTCGACATCATCGCTGAGGAAGGTCTGCAGCAGAACGCGCGCGAAGTCGGCGACTACCTACGCGGGCGGCTTGAGGAACTCGCGACCCGGCATCCGATTATCGGGGCGGTGCACGGGATGGGGCTGTACCTCGGGCTTGAACTTGTCCGAGACCAGGTGACGCTTGAGCCGGCCGTCGAGGAAACGGCCGCGATTTGTAATCGTCTACGCGATCTCGGCATCATCGAGCAACCCGCCAGTGATCGCTTCAACGTACTGAAGATCAAGCCGCCGATCTGCTTGAGCGTCGAGTCCGCTGACTTCTACGTCGACACACTCGACTCGGTGTTGACCAACGGTTGGTGAGCGCGCGGGTACTCGACATAGGGTCTACGAATGACCGTTCCTGACTTCGGCTACACCGCGCTCGGACCAGATGATCAGGACGATGCCGCGCGAAGGCAACCGTCTTCGAACCTCGCCGGGTGGGCAGCGTCGCGCGGGCTTGAGTACCGCGGGTCTGAGGTTCCCGGTGCGTTCGCCAGCGTGTTGCCTGGGTGGCCGCAACATTTGATGAATCTGAGCAAGGGACCATTCGCCGGCGAGCACTTCGGGGTGATTGCACATCGGCTTTACGAACTTGAGGCATTCGAAGGCAAGATTCGAGTGCCAGGTGATTACTGGGGATCGCGCTTTACGAATACCCGTTCGTTGAAGTCATTCGCAGGGATCTCGATGGACGAAGACTCCGGACCATTCGACGGCAATCGGATCTTCGCGCCGACAACAACCGCTGCGGTGCGGGCACCGGAAGCCGCACTGCTGCCGGGATTCATCATTCGCAACGGCTCACGGATGGGCAAGATCAACAGCCCAAAGCTTGCTGAGTTCGGCCTGCCACATCTGCGGATGGCTGGCAGCCAGTTCATCGACGACGAGATGCTCGCTCGTTTGGCAACTGCCGTCGCACCGACTCTCGCGACCTTCGATGAGCCCCTGGTGGAGGCGAAGTACGCGTACGGAGCCGTGGTGGTGACTGTCAATGGGTACCGCGATGACCCTGAGTTCCTCGACCGGATGATGGCGGGCGTCGCGGCAATGGCTGATGCGCTCGGCGCACTCGCCGCTTCGCTATACCCACCGATCGAACCGCTGGACTTCGCTGGCAGTTGGGGTCCAGTTGATCCCGCGTCGCACCCGCCCGGCTCCTGGATCCACGGCGACGAGTGGACGCAGGCCTACTCGCGCGCGGCTGGTGAGCGCAGAATGGTCGAGGAGGATCCGATCGCGTTTATGCGGCACATTCCGCATTGCCCGGTGCCCGGCATTGCTGACGGAGTATTGAAGGGCGAGCTGGCAACGGAGGAAGGACCCGTCCGAGTTCGGCTGAGCTGGCATGTTCAGGGAGGGATCACGAGCGGGTCCGTGCGCCCTGCGGCTTGCTTTGTGGCGCCTCCGAACGCGCCCGAGGGTCCGTTCGGTGGAGTACACGATCCGCACTCCGACATGTACCTCGAGGTGCGCGATGGGCTGCTGTTCGTGTGGGGCCGCGCGCGCATTGCGGGGCGGTTGAATTCTGAGCAGTTGTTGGCCAACGCGGCTGCGTGGTGGCAGCGGTACGCGTCAGCCAGGTAGGTCTACGCGGGGCGAGCGGCGGTGACCCAAAGGAAAGTCTCGCCGCCGATCGTGCGGTGTTGTTCGTCGACTAGGTCGAGGCCTGCGGTGGCGAGTTGGGTTCGCAGGCGCTCAGGCGTGGTGTGGCTGTAGAAGAGTGCTTGGCCCATGAATTCACGGGTCCCCTCGAATTCGTCGTAGCCGGTGTAGTCGGCGGTGGCGTAGGTGAAGAGGAACTGCCCACCAGGCCGCAGCCAACGCGTGACCCTTGCAAACAACCCTGGGTGGTCGTGCCACGGAATGTGAAACAGGGAGTAGACGGCAGTCACTGCGTCGAAGGACTCAGTTTCAAAGTCGACGTCGCGGATATCTCCGAGCACGGTCATCATCTCGGGCAGGATCTCGTCGGCAAGTTCGAGCATTCCAGCGCTGAAGTCGACACCGGTGACGTCCCATCCCAGTTTGGCGAAGTAGGTGCTGACGGGTTCCCCCGCTCCGCAGCCGAGGTCGCAGAGTGCGCCGTTGTCCGGTAGCGCCGAGGTGAAGCCCTCGAGCACTTCCGTCAGATCGAATGAGTCGCGCTTACGCACATACGTCGCCGCGAATCCGTCGTAGATTCCCGCCATCCATTCCGGCTCCACGCCACTCCCCTATTCGATCGTTATCAACAGCATCCACTATGCCTTGGCACCGCTGTGGATGACCGCCGCGCGATGTCGTACTCGTCTGAAAGGGTCTCTGCATCACCATTTCTGGTTCGACGGGCTCTGGGGGATTCATGGACAACATCACCAACAAGATCAACGCGCTGTTCGCCAAGGCGGAGAGTACTGACAGCACGCACGAGGCAGAGGCACTCCTAGCGAAGGCGCAGGAGCTGATGATCAAACATGCGATCGATGCCGAATTACTTGGCGAGCGCAAGGACTCACACGAAGAAGTTGCGTTCGAAGACGTTGAGTTGGCAACCAAGGGGTCCCCCGGCGCGCAGGCGCTTTTCATGCTGCTCTGCGCAACGGCACGTGCAAACTCGGTGACCCCGCTCGGAACCAATGAGGGTTGGCATGACGCGCGACTCGTTGGGTACCCGCGCGACATCACCAGCACCAAGGCGATGTACCACGCAATCGTGTTGGCGATGTTCGATGCTGAGCTCAAGTCTCGCGCTAATCGACCTCGCCATGAGCACGCTCGGACGTGGAAGGTGTCGTTCTACAACGGATTTGTTCACACGATGTCGACCAAGCTTCTACAGGCGCGCGACGACGCTGTTTCGCAGGCGAATGCGGAGCATGGGAGCAGTGCCGAACTGGTTCTCGTGAGCAAGGAACAGCGAGTCCAGACATGGATCTCGGAGAACATGACGCTTGGGCGGGCCACTCGTTCAGCGAGCAGGACGCGCAGTGCCTCCGGCTTCTTGTCGGGAGTCACTGCGGCGAACACTGTTGATCTTCGCTCGCGTGGATCAGTGGAATCACGATGATGATCTCAGCTGCATCCCAAAGTGGTACCGTTTCTGCCATGAGTACTCAAATCGCCGTACGACTCCCAGATGATCTTGTTGCTTTCATAGATGAGCTCGTTGCGTCTGGCGAAATTTCGAGTCGTGCCGATGTCGTGAGGAGGGCGCTGCAGCGCGAACAACGACGACGCATTGCTGAGCGAGATCTTGAAATCATCCTTCGTACAGGCCCCGATCCAGATCTGGCTGCTTTCAGCGCTCAGGCAGCGAAGACACCGTTGGATATCGACTAGTGCGGCCAATCCATATTGTGCAGCTCGACAAACTGCGGCCAGCGGTGATCCTTACGCGCGCGACCGTTCGGCCCTTCCTCTCCGAGATCACTGTCGCCCCCATCACGACGAGCAGCCGAGGGCTTGCGACGGAGGTTCCGGTCGGGCCTGCGAACGGGCTTAACCAGCACTCCGTCGTCGTGTGCGACAACATCGGAACTGTCGACGTGTCGTGCGTCGGCAAGCTGGTCGGGTTCCTGTTAGTCAGTCAAGAACAGCAACTCAGCGTCGCGATCGCTGCAGCCTTCGACTTAGAGGACGTCAGTCGCGCGTCGTAGTGTGCAGTCATGGCTGATCCGACTGCTTGCGTGAACGGGCTGATCAAGGGCACCGGCAACATCATCTGGAAAGAGGGAATGGCGTCGTGCACGGCATGCGGGCACAACTACCTGCACTCCAAAAGCGACCCGTGCCACCTGTGTCAGATGGAAGTAAGGCTCCGCGCACTGGAGGCCTAGCGCGGATTAGATGCGGTAGGTCTTCGTCTTCGTGTAGGCGGCGAAGCCAGGTGATGCCGGCGACGACCAGGTGACGCGCAGCTTGGCGGGGACTCCGTAGGTCTTGATGAAAGTCGCGCCGTTCGCGCGGCGAATCACCCTGTAGATCCGAACGTCACCGCGCATTCGACCGGTGACGCCAACCTTGACAGGCTCGCCGGCATTCGTCACGCAGCCAGCGGTCGTGAGGCGTCGGGTTCCCGAATCAGGCAGCTTCGCGGGCGTCTTCACGCAACCGGCGACCGGTCCTTGAGCGATAACTGGGGTTGCCGTTCCGGTTAGCGCGATGTCTTGTGGTGACGGTGGGTCCACGACCCCCTGGGTGGCGGTGAACGCGAAGTTCAGATTCGCGGTTCGGTCGCCGACAGCCGTGGGCGCGAAGCGAACCTCAACCGTGCACGTGGCCTGGCCGCCAAGAGTCACGCCTGAGCACGTGTCGGCAGCGATGACGAAGTCGCCCGCATTGGCTCCCGCCAGTGTCACGGCATCTGCGGCGAAGACGATCGAGTAGGTGTCGTCATCTGCGAGGTTGGTGATGGTTTCGGTCTGACTGGCCGAGGTTGAAGTAACGGCCTGCGACGTGAATGTGAGCGGTCCGCTTGCGCTGAACTGGGGGTGTCCGTTGGCGCTTGCTGGTGCGGCCGCGATCCCGGTCATACCAGCC
>CAUJEJ010000137.1 GCA_963169255.1 Actinomycetota bacterium
GACGCCGCTATTGCCGCCGCAATCGCTGGCTGCTCGCCGCGAGTGATCAGGCTCAGGTTCACGACGCGAGCGCCGTTCGACACTGCCCACCGAATCCCGTTCGCGATGCCATCGATCGACGTCACACCCCCGCGCCCTTCAACTCGCACAGGCAACATCGTGACCTCCCAGGCAACACCAGCGAGGTCGATTCCGTTATTGCCCACCGATCCGAGGATGCTCGCGACTGCGGTCCCATGCCCCGTCACGTCTGCGCCTGCGCCCGGTACACACGTCGGCGTGCACGTCACGCCCTCACCTAGGTTCGCCGCGAGGTCCGGCAACACCTCAACACCGGAATCCACTACCGCAACCTTGACGTCGCGACTGCCTGTCACGCCGCTCCACGCCTGCGGCATCGCCACCGCGGGCAACGACCACTGCTGGGAGTACTC
Organism: Actinomycetota bacterium; assembly: GCA_963169255.1. GTDB lineage: Bacteria > Actinomycetota > Actinomycetes > S36-B12 > UBA10799 > UBA10799. The sequence goes on from CAUJEJ010000137.1 coordinate 435, forward strand.
CGGATCATTCGGCTCGCGCGAATCAGCGTGCGTGATTTGTGTGCTATATCCACACGAAACACTCGCACTAATTCCCGCGACCACCAAAACGGACCGCAACCACGTGCGGGCGAGGGCCCGCAGGGGTCTAGCAGCCCTTGTCGTCGCAGCCATTCGGGATCGAGCTCGTACCGCCCTGGTTAATCATGAAGGTCCACGTACTCGACGTCGTGAGGTCACCCACACTCTGGTTGGTCGCCTCAATCGACAGCCCGTTGTCGACACTGGCCGCCGTCGCCTGAGCCAGGTACTTGTTGCTGACCGTTTCTTGCCAGACGGTTCCACCCTGGGCCTGCATGTTCGCCTGCCAGGAGTTCGCCGTCGCCGCGCTGAGCAGCCCGTTGCTGGTTTGCTCGCTCGCGACATACGCCTGCGAGGTGGTGTCACCGGTGGTCGGCGAGGCCGCCAGGACCTGGAAGATCGATGCCTGCGAATCGCAGTTTTCCGTCGCCAGCGACAACGCGTCAATCAACGCCTGCACCGCGATGTTTACCGGTCCGAGTGCCCCGGCAATTGCCCGCGCGATGTCGACAACGGCGTCGCCGCTGAGCTCACTGACGATCTCGCTCCATGCAGGTCCGCCGTACTGCGGGCTGTCGAAGATGTCGCCGTCCGCCTCGATGCTGCTGCTGACGTAGTTGCCCTCGGTGGCGAGGTTCGTGTTGAGTGCGCTGAACCCGCCGCTATACATACAGACAACCGGAATGGTCGCGATGTTCACGTTCGCAACGTTCGTCCCGATCGTCAGGTTCACCGTCTCACCGGCAGGCTCAACCTGGCTGCTCTGGTAGTTGGCGTGGGCGTTGACCGTTCCCTCCGGCGTTCCGTTGGCGTCACCGTCGACGGATTGGGCGACGTTGACGACGATTCCTTGGCTCGCCGCTGGTGACTTCGATTTACCCACCGCAGCGAGGACGTCCGCCGGAACCGGCAGCAACGCCTCCTTGTTATCGCCGAGCTCAACCGGCTTAGAAATTGTGTAGATCGGCTTCGGAAGTCGCTGCTGGGACTTGAGGTCCGCGTACACGTTGAGCGTCGCGGTCGCGGTGTCCTTGTCGCTACCGGCGACCGTGCTGATGGGAACGACGAGGTTGGTCACGCCGTCGACCTTGCGGTACGACATCTTGCTGATGACTGGGTTCGGCGGATGGCTCGCGGCAGACGACTTGTCGCCCGGCAAATACGGGACCGTTCCGGTTGGCTGTTCGTTCGAGGCGCTGCCCGTTCCGCAGGCGCTGAGCCCGAGGGTAACCACGCTCGCGGCGGCAACCGCCGCTGCCACCCGCACGCCTATGTTCTGCCGATTCCGCGCCATCGCAAACCCCTAGTGCCCACTGCCGATACGCCGCGCAGCGTACCCCCGCGCCGACCGTCGCTCAGCCTCAAAAGCGCGGCCGTTGCGACATTTGGGTGCCGAAATGCGTCAGGTCGGCAGATTGCGGTCGGAAACGACCGGAATCTGCCGACCTGACGATCGGACGATGACTGACTGAGGTCAGTTGGTGGTGACGAGTGAGAACTTCAGCGCGAGGGTCCCGTTGCCGCCGTTTTCGGTGACGGTGATCGCCTTCTGCGTGCTGACAGCTACGCCGGGCGGGGAGTCGCCGAACTCAACGGAGCCGCTCGATCCGACCGACTTGTAGGTGTCGCTACCGATCGTCAGGTTCGCCGAGGTGACGGTGCCAGAAGAGTTGACCTTCATGTTCAGCTTGAAGGCGCCCGCGGAGGTCTGACCGCTCGCGACCACGGTCGACGGATTTGCCGTCAGGCCTTCGATCGACCCACTCGTCACCTTGACCTTCGAGGCACCCGTCACCTTGAAGAAGCTCTCGGCCGGATTCAGCGTGCGGCCCGCGGTCGTCGGCTTGGGTGGAGCCGAGGTGGGAGCGGGCGCAGCGGTCGGTGTCGAGGTCGGCGTGGCGGTTGCCGTCGCGCTCGGCGTTGCGCTCGCGCTTGAGCTGGTCGACGAGCTGCCGCCACATGCGGACAGCGCGAGTGCCCCCACCGCGGTCATGCCAACTGCCAGGACAACTACCTTCTTGGGACTACTCATTACGATCTTCCTCTCAATGGCTGACGTCAACACAAGGTTCGCGTTTCGCACGATTGTGTTGCTTCGCGGACTGAATTGCGATTCGAGTGCAGCCCATCGGATGCGGTATCGATTGCGCACGCCGTGGCGAGTCTTCGCGCGAGATCAGCCGAAGGGTGGGCATGCGCCGTGGATTACGCCGAAAACCCCACGAAACCCCGAGAAATGGGGGTCAATCAACGGGAACGTCAGGGTTCGCTGTTACGTTCTGACCACATAGTCACTGTCTATGAGTTGGGATAACCATGATTCACTCTGAGCTCGTTGCCTCCATCGCCGAGAAGCTTGACGTCTCGACCAAGGAAGCCGCTGCTGCACTTAGCGCCGTCACCGAGTCGGTCGTCGAAGGCCTGAAGAAGGACCGCAAGGTTGCGGTCTCCGGATTCGGCACCTTTGGCCTCACCGATCGCCCGGCCCGTACCGGTCGCAACCCGCAGACCGGTGAGCCTGTCGAGATCAAGGCTCGTACCGCTGCAGCCTTCAAGCCAGCAACGGCACTCAAGGAAGCAGTCAACAAGTAACTCCGTACCACCTGCAAAAGCCCCGCCACCTTCCAAGGCCGGCGGGGCTTTTGCATGCCCGCCCCCACCTCGTCACCCCTTCGCGGCGGAATTGGGCCCCATTGAGGCCCACAAGGGTGACCGCTGTTGGCCCAAAC
>CAUJEJ010000138.1 GCA_963169255.1 Actinomycetota bacterium
GGCGTCGCTTGCGACCGAATCGTGGCTCTCGGCAGCTTCGTTCCAGGAGACGACTCGCGTCCTCACTCAGGCGGCATTGGAAGGCAAGTCCGATCCATTGCTTGGCCTGAAGGAGAACGTGATCATCGGAAAGCTCATCCCAGCAGGTACGGGACTGAGCCGTTACCGCAACGTGAAGGTAGACCCGACGGAAGAGGCCCAGGCTGCGATGTACGCACAGCTCACCGCCTACGACGACGTCGACTACACCGGATCGTTTGGCGAGGCCACTGGCCCAGCCACTCCGCTGGAGGAGTACGACCTAGGCGGCGACTTCCGCTAACCAAACAACGACGAAGGCCCCGGACCCACCAGGTTCGGGGCCTTCGTCGTTCGCGGATCAAGGTAGGACGGCAAATTCTGGTCGCCTGGGAGCCTGTTGCAAATTAGGGGTGTTGGCGACGGGCTGCTTGATGATCTTGTTGGATCATTGGGGTTATGGCGTTGACGTTTCGGTCGGTGGATCGTGATCAGCAGTTCTTGTTGCCGCCGTCGATGGCGGACTGGCTTGCTGACGATCATGTGGTGTGGTTTCTGATCGCGGTGGTTGAGGGCCTTGACATGTCGAAGTTCCAGGGCCGGGCGAAGCTGGGTGGGGCTGGCCGAGAACCGATCGATCCGCGATTGCTGTTATTGGTCTTGATTTATGGCTATTGCCTTGGTGAACGTTCGAGCCGCCAGTTGGAGCGTCAGTGTCGTGAGAATGTCGCGTTCCGAGTGATCACCGCTAACGAGGCCCCTGATCACACAACGATTTCCCGGTTCCGTAAAGACAACGAGTCCGCGTTCGCTTCGTTGTTTGAACAGGTCCTGGAACTGTGTGCCGCGGCGGGGTTAGGTCAACTCGGGGTCGTGGCGTTGGACGGGACGAAGATCGCGGCGAACGCATCCAAAGATTCCAACACCTCTGCGAGCCGGCTGCGTGAAGAGGTTGACCGGATCATGCGTGAAGCTGACGAAGCCGACAACAGTGATGATGACCGACTCGGCGATGACCGTGGCGACAGCGTCCCACCTCGGCTTCGTGACCCCTCACATCGTGAGGAACGAATCGCTGCGGCGTGGAAGCACATCCAGGAACAGCGCGAGCAGGCATCGGCGGCTGCGAGCGCGAATGTTGATCAGGGAAAGGTTGATGAGTACCTGGAACGGATGGCCGACCCGTCACCGGGTGCCCGCGCTGTCGGTAACGGCTTCACGAAACCACCACGGGGCACCGATCGTGTTGCGGTTGCGGAGTTCACGTATCAACGCCAACGCAGTCTTCAGCAGGCCCGCATTGATGATCGTGAGTTCCGCAAAGCTCAATGCGCGACCCAAGGCACGGTATTGATGGGTGTGGACCCCCTCCCGGTGGACCAGGCCCGCCACGTCGCTAGAGCCAAAGAACATCTCGAAAGGGTCAAAGTCCAAGCGCAACACGCTGCCACCGAAACGACTGATCAACTGAAACCTCAGCGGGCCAACACCACAGATCCGCAGAGTCGACTGATGAAGACTCGTGGCGGATGGATCCAGGGCTACAACTGTCAGATCGTGGCGACGGCCGATCAGATCATTCTGGCCGCTCACGCCACCCAAGACCACGGCGACGTCGCCCAATACGAACCGATGATCGACGCCGCACAACGGGCAGCAAGACATTTTGGTGACGGTCGCATCGACACTGTGGTCGCCGACGCTGGATACCATTCAAAATCGAACCTCACTGCCGAAGGACCCGAACGCCTAATCCCTGACGGCAAGGGATACGCGACAGCGAAAGCAGCGATCGAACAACCGAGCCACGGGCCACCCCCGGCCCACGCCACCCCCGCCGAAGCGATGAAACATCGCTTGCGAACCGCCGAGGGCATCGATACCTACAGCAAACGCAAAACCATCATCGAACCCATCAATGGACACCTCAAAGATCGAACCGGACTGAGACAGTTCTCCCGCCGAGGACTTGAAGCCGCCGACAGCGAACTGAAACTATGCGCAGCGGTCCTCAACCTCGGGAAACTCTTCAGAGCAGCACCCGCATAACCCGAGGACCCGGCGCGATCATTTGGCCAGCCCAGACCGAACAGGCAAATCGAATTTGCAACAGGCTCCGAGGCGACCACTTTCTGCCGTCCTACACGACTGCCCAGGCAAAGCACGCAACATGAACAAAATCCCTGCAGGAGGGGCCACAAAATTTGCTACACGTCATCTAGTCATGTAGAAACGAGGAGCCTTGATCGTTTGGGCCACGGCCTGCTCATACGGGGAGTGCAGCAACGATCACGGAATTTCTGCAGGACTAACAACACGATCGGTCACGGTGGCCTTCGGCGCCGAGGTTGGAGAGCAGGTTCGATGAGCTTTAAGTGGACGAAATCAATTTGTACGATCGCGGTCGCCTCTGTAGCGGCGACTACGCTGGTCTCAACTCCGGCGAACGCTGCGGGCCTGGTGAACGGTAACTTCAGTAACGGCTTAACTGGATGGAATTTGATCGACTCGCAGGTGTTCCTGGGGACCACCAATATTGGTGGGTGTACCAGCGTCGACACGCAGGACTACGCCGCGATTCGAGCCTCGGCGTCACCGCCGCTAACGACCACGCCGACGAATGATTCGGCCCCAGTTATGGATGGGACGTTTGTCGGCGAGGTTTCAACAACCGAAGCCCCACCCGGGCAGACCACATCGCTACGGCTGGAGTCCAATGTAACCACCGCCAACGGATATGACGTTGTTCATGGACCGGTTGCGTACTCAGATAGGTTCTCGGCCAACCCGAATCAGGTGATGTCGCTCAAGTGGCGGGCACAGGGTGGATCCGACAACTTCGCCGTAGTCGCGTACCTCCTCGATGAATCCACGTGTAAGCAAACTGAGCTGATTGATGCCACTGGCACCACTACAGCGTGGGCCACCGCACAGGTCGCGATTCCGATCACTAGCAAGAACTATCGATTCGTGTTCGTTGGTGGAACGTTCGACTACACCGGTGGTCAAGCTGCTGGCGCTCAACTGTTCATTGGGGATATTTCTTCGACTGCGTCAAACCCCAACGCGCCGGTAGTGAGTTTGAATCAAGACGGGCCAGTGACCGGAAAGAAGCCAAAACAAAAGGTCCCCCTTGCGGGCTCGACAAAGAAGCCAAAGGCTTGGGTAAAGATCTATCGCGCGAAGAAGCCCGGAGGTAAGGCGGTCCTCGTGAAGAAGGTTCGTAGCACATCTGAAGGGGTCTACTCAGCGAAAGCACCGATGGGTAAGAACTCCAAGGCTACGTTCTGCGCGGTGGTGAGAAAGACGGTGTCGGAATCTATTGTCGTGACGCAGACATCGAGGTCCGGCTACATGGGACGTCTTTCGACACGCGGCGACGTAGTAAACAAGAAGTCAGTTCGCTGCCCGAAGTAGCAAGTTGAACGGCGAGTTCGCCGGTCGTCCTTCTCTCGCGGGAGCAAGGGCGGCCGGCAAATTCGCGCCAACCAGTACACGGTGCGCGGCATCGGCGAGCGCTGCTAGAACCCGGGTTAATGCGCTCATTTCGGTAATCGATTACCGGAGTAGTAGCGTCGAATCTGTAGGGATGTAGCAGATAACATGCGCACGAACCGCCAACCGTTGTAGACGCGATGTTGGCATAGAAGAGGAATTCGGGCGCGTGCCAACAACTGCCACGGCAACGATTCCGCGAGTGAAGTTGGTGGTGTGTGATGCGCACAGTTGGTGGAGCGTCAGGGTTGGCGCGTAGGTATACGACGTATGCGGTTGCCGGGGCATTGTTGGTCGGTACGGTTGCTACCGCTAGCACGGCAATGGCCATCGGCATCGCGGGACCCTTGTCGTTTACTCCCACCGACTTCGGTTCCGTCAAGGTGGGCTCAACGAACCCATTGACCGTAACCGTGACCAACCACGGTGGCAACCCTGCACTGATATCCAGATTAGCGGTCGACGGCGTTTCTTTTGCTACAGGAGATGCTGGAACGTGCGCTCTGGGGGCGAACATCGCTGGGTCAGGTACCTGCACGGTCAAACTCGAATGGACTCCTGCCGCAGTTGGACCGCTAGAGGCAGAGTTACGGATGGGCTATTCGGAGGGCGCCGGGTCCACAAACTATGCTGTGGGGCTGACGGGTACTGCAGTTAGTGACGAGGTACCCGTGCCGAACGTGTCGAACAAGCCGAACAAGCCGCGGGACGAGCGAGTCGTGGGTGGCCCAAAGGCAGCGAGCTACATGATCAAGTGGAAGACCCCTGCGGGTACGTCGCAAGAGCGTCCGGTGGGCGCGTACCGACTGACCGTGCAGCAGCAACGCCGGTCGAAGTTCATCGTTGACAAGCGAGTCGATAGCGGCACGCTGCAGTACAAGATCACCCGAAAGCAGTTGTTGAAAGCCACGTTGAAGTCACGTGGTGACGTTGGTGGCCGAATTGTGTACATCGTGAAGGTGCGTGCAGTTAACACGGCAGGTACCAGTGCGGTATCGCAAGCACGTCTGGTGATGGCGTTGCGCTAGGTCGTTGCTTCGCGCCGAACAGGCGGGTGGTTCGTCCGGTTAGCCGGGCCGACTGCCCGCCTGCTCGCATTGCAGCCATCCTCATTTTTTGTGTCTGCCACACGCAGCGCTTCCCTATCGCCGATGCCATGCATCCACCAGATCCGCTTGTGACGGTTACGCAGCGTTGGTGGATCGGTGCAATGGTGCGCCGATTGCTTGAGTGCTCACCAACCGTGAAACTCCCGGTGGATAGATCATCAATACGAACAGGAGTTGGAGCAATGGAAGGCACGCTGCGCGAGGCGCAGGCAATTCCGCAGCCGAGGTCTGGTGGCGGTCCGATCGGCTCGACGTCCAAAATCACGGACGAAGCCGCGCTGACCCAACACGTGGCATCGCTCGTGCGTTCAGCGCGCTCGGCCGCAGGCCTGACTCAGCACGAACTAGCTGCTCGTATGGGCAGCTACCTGTCGGTCGTCTCGCACATCGAAGATGCGTTGCACTTGCCATCGGTTCCGATGTTGCAGCGGATCGCTCACGCGACAGGCCAGTCGATGGAGATCAGCTTCTCATCGGAAGGCACCGCTCGACCCTAATCGCGCGGATCGCCGTCTGCGAATCCGATAGGTCGGCAGATTCTGGTCGAAAGCGACAACAATCCGCCGACCTATCGACATTGTGGACAGCGTCAGCAGCGACTGGGACGTTTGACGCAATATCTGTAGGTGGCTAGTTCGGATGAGTTCCGCAGATTCGTGCGGGCCAGTGGTGGGGTATTCACTCGGGAGGGGGCGCTCGGGCACGGAATGTCCGAACGCCAGTTTCGAACCGGCAGCGCGAATGGGGAATGGGTTCGATACCGGGGCGTGTGGATTCTGACAACAACGAACCCGTCGCCACGCACCGTCACCCGAGCGGCACTTCTACGTGCTGGTCCCGATGCGCGA
>CAUJEJ010000139.1 GCA_963169255.1 Actinomycetota bacterium
CCGCGAGCAAATGGGTGATCCGAGTAATTCCGGCAAGCGCGATTGCCGAATCGGACCTAGAACAAACTGCGGGCACGGAGCCTGCGCCCATGAGTAGCGGGTGACGACGCGGAGGGAGCCCGAACGATGCATCCAACGGCCAACCGCGCAGAGGCCCGCACATGAAGTACTCCGGCGCACGCCTCACAGTTGGCCTCGCCGCCGTTGCCCTAGCAATTGGCGCGTGCTCTGCGCCGAATAGTCAGCAGGACGTCGTCACTCCCCCGCCGCAGTCAGGCACCCCGACACAAAGCCCCTCTCCGACACCTGAAAGCGCCCTCCCCACTGAACCCGAATTCCCCGCCGACATCGTGGCCCCGGAGCCCGCCGCTCCAGCGCCGGTGGAGGTGGAAGGTGAGGGCACTCCAGAACCGGAAGTGCCCGTCGAGAAGCCAGGCAAGTCAGCCAACAAGGAGACTGCGGACGATTCGTTTGATGTGCCTTCTTCGCCGATCGGCTCCGGTAACTCTGGTAGCTCTGGTGGGTCAGCCAGTCAATCGACACCGGCCAAGCCCAGCCGTTGCTCAGTCCGGACACCGGGTGCGGACCTGAGCAAATGCAATCTTCGTGGAGTCAATTGGTCGGGCAAGGACTTAGGTGGGTTGAACCTCTCGCGAGCGGACCTCACCGGTGCCAACCTCAGCGGTGCCGACTTGAGCGGTGCGAAGATGGTTGCCACGACCCTCGACAAGGCCAACCTGAAGTGGACCAGGCTCAAGGCAGCGCAACTCGATGGCGCGAGTCTCAAGTCAGTGGTCGGCACGGGTGCAAACTTCAGTGGCGCGGATCTCACTCGAGCGCGACTCAATAGCTCCTACCTGCGGCTTGCCAACTTTACAGACGCGGTCGTTCGGGGCGCCGACCTATCACGCGCAAATCTCGCGCTCAGCCGGTTCGTCAACGCCGATATGACGGGTGCAAGCGTCATCCGCGCAAACCTCAAGGGCGCCGACCTCTCAGGCGCTGAGATCACCCGCCTCAAGATCGGCGGCAGCGTGTGTGACGATCAGAACTGGACATTTGTTGGTCAACGACCAATCGTTCGTGCCGCAATCGCATGCTCAAACTTCTGGAACGACACCACGGTCACGGGACCGTGACAAGCTAACTGACCGTCTACTGCTCGTCGTGTTCGTGTGGTTTGCGCACAGTGCCAGCGTGAGCCTTCAAAGTCGGGTCTTGACGGCTCTTGATGAGACTCGCAACAGTCGCGACGATGAGAATCACCGCGATGACGCCGAGCGAGGCAACTGTGGGGATCTTCGGAACCTGAGGCCACGTCTCGTGAGCCCACGTCAGAATCAGCTTGATGCCGATGAAGACAAGGATCGCCGCAAGGCCAAGGGAGAGGTAGACCAAGCGGTCCAGCAGACCCTTGAGCAGGAAGTACAAAGCCCGCAACCCGAACAACGCAAAAGCGTTCGCGGTGAACACCAGGTAGGCATTCTGAGTCACGCCGAAGGTCGCCGGAATCGAGTCCAGCGCGAAGAGCAAGTCGGTGGAGCCGATCGCGATAATCACCAGAAGCATAGGTGTCGCGATCCGCTTGCCATTCTCTTTGATGAACATCGCGGTGCCGTGGTACTCATCGGTGAACGGGTAGCGCTTCTTGACGGCCTTGACCACGAAGTTGTCTGATGGTTCCGGGTCTTCGTTGTGGTGGCGAGCCAACTGAATCCCGGTCCAGATCAGCAGTGCGCCAAAGATGACGAATGTGAAGGCGAACGCTGACAACGCGGCAGCACCGAGAGCGATGAAGATTGCTCGGAAAACCAGGGCGAGCACGATGCCTATCAGCAGCACGCGCTGTTGCAGCACCGACGGCACCGCAAACTGGGTCAGGATGATGGCGAAGACAAAGAGGTTGTCGACCGACAGACTCTTCTCCACCAGATACGCCGCAAAGAACTCAGTGCCCGACTGTGACCCCATGAAATAGAAGACGCCAATACCGAACACAATCGCCAAGGCGATGTAGAAGATCGACCAACGTGCTGCCTCACCCACCCCCACCTCATGAGGGGTACGGCTCACCATAAAGAAGTCGAAAGCCACCAACGCAAGGACGCCAACAATTGTTGCCATCCAGACCCACGTGGGAACTGTCATGACTGGTCTTCCTCTCGTCGAGCATCGTCTGCGCCTGCTGCTTGGGAGCCTGTTTCGTCTGCCAGCGATCCGGCAAGTTCAGGGTTTCGGTTCACGGCAATGATGGAAGTCACTGCTGTCAGGGTAAGGACGATAACAATGAAGGCCAATGAGGTGAACGCACTGATGGTCGGAACCGGAATTTCGAACACCGAGTGCGCTGCTTCCAGGATCAATTTGACCCCGATGAACAGCAGAATGAGCGCAAGGCCCTTGTTGAGATAGATGAGCTTGTCTAGGAGCCCATGGAGCAAGAAGTACAACTGCCGCAGCCCCATCAACGCGAACGCATTCACGGTAAACACAATGTAGGCCTCTTGGGTCAGCCCGAAGACAGCAGGAATCGAGTCGAGCGCGAACAAGAGGTCTGTTGATCCGATCGCGACCACAACCAACAACATCGGCGTGATGACCCGCTTGCCGTCAATCTTGGTCGTCAGCTTTGAGCCGTGCCATTCCGTGGTGGACGGGACGTGTCGTTCAACGAAGGCGACCAATTTGTTCTCGCGAGGCGGTCCGTCGTCGTCGCCGGAACGCCACACCTTCCACGCCGTCCAGATGAGGAAACCACCAAAGATGAAGAAGACCCACAAGAATTGGGCGATGACAGCCGCGCCCAACAAGATGAGGATCGTCCGCAGAATCAACGCAAGAACCACGCCGATGAGCAACACCCGGTGTTGCAGCTCCGCCGGGACAGCAAATGACCCCATCAGGACAACGAAGACAAACAGGTTGTCAACGCTGAGGGAGTACTCGGTGAGGTACCCCGCGAAGAACTCACCCGCGTACTGCGGACCCTGCCAGAAGATCATGCCGATGCCAAAGGCGACAGCGGCCGCGATATAGATGATCACCCACCGAGTCGCCTCTTTGACTCCGAACACGTGAGGTCGGGAATCTACCAACAACAAATCTGCGACGATCACGAGCGCAAATCCTGCGATGGTAACGAGCCATACCCAGTCCGGAACGGTCACCCGTGGCCTGCTTCGCGCATCTGTCGCAGTTCCTTCTTCAGGTCTGAGATTTCGTCGCGATAGCGCGCAGCCAATTCGAACTGCAGCTCCGCTGCGGCGGTGTGCATCTGTTCACTGAGTCTGGTGATGAGGTCCACGAGATCCTTGGCAGGCAACCCGTCGCTATCAACCGGAAGTGGACCGTCGGATGCCTTAGATCGCGACCGCATGTCGGTTCCGGCGTTGCGACCGCGCGATCGGCTCCGACCTGATCCTCCTAGCAACTCTTCTGTGTCTGCGTCTTCTTTGGAGATGAGGTCCGTGATGTCCGCGATCTTCTTGCGCAACGGCTGCGGATCAACGCCTCGTTCAGCGTTGTAGGCAATCTGCTTTGTTCGCCGTCGATTTGTTTCGTCGATCGCCTTCGCCATCGAATCGGTGATTGAGTCCGCGTACATGTGAACCTGACCGGAGACATTGCGGGCGGCGCGGCCAATGGTCTGAACAAGACTGCGTTCGCTGCGCAGGAACCCCTCCTTGTCGGCATCGAGGATCGCGACAAGGCTCACCTCCGGAAGGTCAAGTCCTTCGCGCAACAGGTTGATTCCAACCAGCACGTCATACACACCCTGCCGGAGTTCTCGCAGCAACTCCACCCGTCGCAGCGTGTCGACCTCGCTGTGGAGGTAGCGCGCCTTGACCCCATTTTCAAGCAGGTAATCGGTGAGGTCCTCGGACATCTTCTTGGTCAACGTCGTGACGAGCACCCGTTCGGAACGTTCGACACGATCCTGAATCTCGCCGAGCAGGTCATCGATTTGACCTTTAGTTGGCTTGACGATGATCTCTGGGTCAAGCAAACCAGTCGGTCGGATGACCTGCTCCACCACGTCGTTGTGGACCTTCGCCAACTCGTACGGGCCTGGTGTTGCCGACAGATAGATCGTCTGCCCGATCCGGTCGACGAACTCTTCCCACCGCAACGGGCGGTTGTCCATCGCACTAGGTAGACGGAAGCCATGATCTACGAGCATTCGCTTCCGAGACATGTCGCCTTCGAACATGCCGCCAATCTGCGGGACCGTCACGTGTGACTCGTCGATTACCAGAAGGAAGTCCTCCGGGAAGTAATCAAGGAGACAGTTCGGCGCTGAACCTGGTTCTCGACCATCGATGTGGCGACTGTAGTTCTCGATACCAGAACAAAATCCGACCTGTTGCATCATCTCGATGTCGTAGTCGGTCCTCATCCGCAACCGTTGCGCCTCAAGGAGCCGGTTCTGCTTCTCAAGCTCTGCGAGGCGGTCGGCCAGCTCGGCCTCGATGTCACCAATCGCTCGTTCCATCCGTTCGGGACCAGCCACGTAGTGGCTTGCCGGGAACACATACAACTCGTTGTCCTCGGTGAGGATTTCACCCGTCAATGGATGCAGCGTCATAAGTCGTTCGACTTCATCACCAAAGAACTCGATGCGCACCGGATGTTCTTCGTACACCGGGAAGACCTCAACAGTGTCTCCCCGGACCCGGAACGTTCCGCGCGTAAACGCCAGGTCGTTGCGCGAATACTGGATCTGTACCAGCCGTCGCAAGATCGCGTCACGGTCATAGGACTCACCGACCCGAACCCGAACCATCCGGTCGATGTACTCCTGCGGTGTTCCGAGTCCATAGATCGCGCTGACCGTCGCGACGACAACACAGTCCCGGCGAGTCAACAGAGCGTTAGTTGCGCTGTGCCGAAGTCGTTCGACTTCCTCGTTGATTGACGAGTCCTTCTCGATGTATGTATCGCTTTGCGGGATGTATGCCTCTGGCTGGTAGTAGTCGTAATACGAGACGAAGTACTCCACGGCGTTGTTCGGCAACAGCTCGCGAAATTCATTTGCCAGCTGGGCGGCCAGCGTCTTGTTCGGCGCCATGACCAGGGTCGGGCGCTGGAGCTTCTCGACCAACCACGCGGTCGTCGCACTCTTGCCAGTTCCCGTTGCTCCAAGCAGAACGACGTTCTTCTCGCCTGCCTCGATCCTCTTGGCTATCTCAGCAATTGCCGCGGGTTGATCACCCGCAGGCTGGTATTCACTGATCACCTCGAACGGCGCAACAGTTCTTTGCAGGTCAGTGATCGGGCGGGCCATGACCTAACACTACGTGGCCCGCCCGACACTTCATCCCACAGCTACAGGCCCGCCTGGGTGAGCGCCGACTGCAACGAGGTCTTGAACGAGGGTGAGGTGAACGATGCCCCCGAGACTGCAGCGATATTTGCGGACTGCGCGGTCAACGTCTCCTGAATCAGGATCGGTATTGCCCGTGCGTTGATTGGCCCCGAGTCACTTGTCTTTGGATATTGCGGGGCGGTCACCGTCGTGATTCGACTGTTGACCACGACGATTTGCACCTGCACGACGCCGTACGGGTTCCTCACGGCAGTGCCCAAGAAGGTTCCGTTGACGAGCGGTGGTGGCGTCGGCGTCGGCGTCGGCGTAGGCGTAGGCGTCGGCGTAGGCGTCGGCGTCGGCGTCGGCGTCGGCGTCGGCGTCGGCGTCGGAGTAGGCGTCGGCGTCGGAGTAGGCGTCGGAGTAGGCGTCGGCGTCGGAGTAGGCGTCGGCGTCGGAGTCGGCGTCGGCGTCGGAGTCGGCGTCGGCGTCGGAGTCGGCGTCGGTGTTGGTGTCGGAGTCGGCGTAGGAGTAGGCGTCGGCGTCTCGCATACCCGCGCAGCGATGCGTGCGATCGCCGCATCTCGAGCTGCATGCAGAGCCAGCGCCGCGGTCTTCACCGCCGCTTGAGCTGCATTGCGAGCAGCAGTTTCTTTGCGCAGCTTTGCCTTCGCCTTCTTTGCTGCAGCTGAACTCGTCTTGCGCAAGGCCACACCGTGAGAACGAGCAACTGCGCGTTCCGCACGCTTCATTGTCTGGACCGCAGCGTTGTAGGCGGCCCACGCTTGGGCAACGGCGGGGTCCGAAGCCACCTCCGATTCGTATTGATGTCCGATATCCTCGAGGTCGCAGCTATCTACCTCGTCATCATCGCGACGCGTCGGACTCGTGGCGTCATGATCATCCTCGTTATCCGAATTGGCGAAGGCCAACCCAACCCCTGAACCCATCACCGACGACGTCAGCGTCAGCACCCCGATTGCAGCAGTCAAACTCTTCTTCCTGAGATCACTCATGACCTTCTCCTCGCGTTAGCTCGTCTGAAATTCCGAAGGGACGCTTCTAGGCGCCAGCACTCACCAATGCCGCTTGAAGCGACTGGCGGAACGCCGCTTCCGTCGCCGAAGCGCCCGCGGTCGTGGCAATGTCGGTCGTCGTGAGGACGTTGGACGAAGTGATGGGGTGGTCCGATCGCCCAGCGAATGAGTAGAGGGCGTCTTCTTTCAGGGTTGGGAGCGCGTAGTCACTCATACTCTGCGACGTCTCATGCAGCGTGATCTCGGCGTTTGCCGCAGCTATCGTGCTGTTCGCAGACCCGACGGCGGACCTCGCTGCTCCCGCGGCGGCATTCGCGGCTGCCAAAGCAGCATTTGCGGCTGCAAGGCTCGCTGACGCAACCGCCACGCGCTTCTTGGCGGCCTTCTTCTTCTTGCCCTTCGCCTTCTTGAGTGCGGCCTTCGCCTTCTTGACTGCAGCATTCGCGGATGCCACCTGGGCAGTGGCTGATGCGGACCTGCTGTCTGCCTGGGTCAGGTCGCGATTCGCACCGGCCAGTGCGGAATTTCCAGCAGCCAACTGGGCGAGGGCGGCCGCTGTTCCTGGCGATTCGAGGACGGTTACTGCCGTGATGTGATTGGAACCGTCGAGCGTCACCTGCAGTCGCAGATTCCCATACACGTCAGCGTTCTCAGTCACCGCATGCGAGCCAACGTAGGTACCGGCAGAACTTGCTGAGACCTCGCCTGCCGCCTGAGCAGATCCCGCCGACAGTCCAACGAAAGTTGTTCCCATCGGTGCGGCAAGGACACCTAGTCCAGCGACGATTCTGACGCCGCGGCTTCGTAGCGCTTTCATGACGTACTCCTTTGTGTAGGGATTTCTCCACGGCAATCTGATGAAGTTTCAAATGCGGGCCCGAAATACGAGGCGCGCCCACCGCGCATGAGGTAGCCGGACCAATCCGACAGGCCCGCGAAGAAGCGCAATCCGTCCTCGCCTTCCAGGAGGAGCGCGGTCGCGAGCGCGTCGGCCAACCCACCGTCAGGTCCGATAACCGTCGCGGAATCCAAACGAACCTCGTGCACACCGCGGTGAGGATCGATGATGTGGTTGCCCCGTTCGAAGAGTCCGGAAGTGGCGATCGAACATTCGGTGAGTTCGACGGTGCGTACTACTTCTGTGTTTGACTCCGGATGAAGAATTCCGACTACCCAGGGCTGGTCAGGCGATTGAAGGCCTCGGCAAGCGACATCTCCTGCAGCGTTAACCGAAACGTTCGAGAAGCCGTGATCAACCACGATCTGTGCAGCAATGTCGGCGGCCCAACCCTTGACGAATCCCGACGGGTCGACTCCCCCAGGTACTGCCCACGGATCGAAGGCGCCCCTGGTGAGCCGTCGAATCGCCCGGCAGCGATCCAAGACCTGCCGTACCACCGAGGGCGCTTGCGATTCCGCGATCAACCCGTTTCTCAGGGCTGTGATGGGTGTGTCAACGCGGTACGTCGAAAACCACGAGTCGACGTCGTGCAGAAACACTGCCGCCTCGGCTACGGCCTCGCGAACGTCCGTGCCAACACTCTCCCCCCGCACGTCGAACGTGACGATCGTGCCCCACACACGTTCCCAGTGAACGTGGCGCTCCCAGCCACCCAGCGTCGCTTCGGTGACCCGTGTTTCTGCTGTTGTTGTGTTCATAGTCCCGCCTGAGTCAGTGCTGCCTGCAGCGATTTCTTCCAGCCAGTGCATGTGAACGAGGCACCCGAAATATTCGAAATGCTCGCGGATTGTTTGGCGATGGTTTCCTGCTTGAGTACCGGGATTGCCTTGGCCGCAAGTTCTTTCGACTTCGGGTCCGTGTTCGGATACTTGACGGCAGCAACTTCAACTATTCGACCGCTCTTGACCGTGATCGCAACCTGCACTGCCCCGTAGGGAGTGGCGGCCGCCGTCCCCGTGTACGCCTTCGAAGCCGCCGGCTGCGGAGCTGTCGATGATGTGGGAGTTGCAGCAGGCTTCTTCGTTGCCGTCGGTTTCGGCGTGGGCTTAGCGGCGGACGGCTTCGTCGTCGATCCAGAAGTAGTCGTGGACCCGGACTTGGAACCTCCCGAACCAGCTGCCGGAACAGATTCAGGTGCTGCTTCAACGGGTTTCGCCGGCTTCGCCTTCTTAACCGTCGGTGCCGCCGTTTCCTGTGCAACGGATTCGGTCCCCGCAGACTCATCGGCAACAGGTTCGCTGACGGCATCCGCTGTGCTTGGTGCCTCCACTCCAGAGGCAGCAAGGTCCGCATCGATGGGCCGCGGAACGTAGTTCAAGGCAGCCGCAACCCCGACAACTGTTCCCGCAGTGACCAAGACTGCACGTTTCATGACGGATCCCTTTCGTGTGAGACGTGGATGAGGTTGGCGATGGTGGGGCGGCGACTAGAAAGCAAAGGCCTCGTAGTGAACGCGCCGAGGTGGGACACCAGCTATTCGTGCGGCAGATCTGATCGCGTCCGCAAAACTCTGAGGCCCGCACACGTACACATCGCTGCTCACCAGTTGTGGCACCAAGCTCGTCAGATAGTCGACACTCAACGCGTATGCGCTACGTGGACCCGGCAGGTAGATCAACTTCCAGCCACGCCGCGAGACGATCTCCTCGAGTTCGTCGCGCATGGCGATGGAGTCTTCGTCGGTAGACGCGACGCGGTACACGACCGTTACGTCCACACTGGGCGGAACGTCGTCGAGCAGCGCTCGGATCGGCGTGATCCCGACGCCTGCCGCAAACGCCACGATCCGCGGTGTCTGTCGAGCGCCAGCCGTGAAGACGCCATAAGGGCCCTCTGCAACCACCCGAGTACCGGGGCGCAGTTGAGTCAGAGCGCCGGACTGGTCCCCCAAGTTCTTAACGGTGATGCGAAGCCACGAGCCGTTTGCGCCAGCCGACAGCGAGTACGGATGAGCCTGCCACCACCAGTGACGGGTCAGGAAGCGCCAACTGAAGAACTGGCCTCCCTGTGCTCCAAGCCGGGCAAGGTTGCGACCGCTGATGTAGACGCTCACCAAGTCGTCG
The DNA here is from genome assembly GCA_963169255.1 of Actinomycetota bacterium. Classification (GTDB taxonomy): domain Bacteria; phylum Actinomycetota; class Actinomycetes; order S36-B12; family UBA10799; genus UBA10799. The sequence continues at coordinate 9,367 of CAUJEJ010000139.1, forward strand.
CCTTCTCGAACGACGCGATCGATGCGCAAGTCGTGCCGCCAGCTTCGCAGCAGCGGAAGGCCAATCCGCGACCACACGATGATGGCCGCAACTACTACGTACAGGCTGATCCACACGACGCGCAGAAGCTCGTGGCTTGAGAAAAGCGTTCCCGATGTGAGCTGGTGACCAAAGGCGAGAACGACAGCCAGATAGAAGTACAAGTGGCTCGCCCACCAGGTCTCGTACGCAACAAGCCTGCGCACCGCCGGAATGGCTGTGAGACCCAAGAAGATCATGATGGCTAGGGCCAAAGTCGCGGGCACCATCCACGGGTATGTGGTGACCAGCGTGACGATCTCGTCCCACAGACTGACGCCGGCCGCCTGCGCGTAGCCAAGTCCGGTCAAGACGAAATGTGCCACGATCAAGATCAAGGCCCACGGCCCAACCTTGCGGTGCCACCCAATAAGTCGATCCTGGCCGACTTCGCGTTCCAGCCAAGGCAGCCGTGACGAAAGCACCATGGCAACGAGGCACAAGTAGGTGCCGGCTAGTGCCGTGATCGTGCCCGTTGCTGTTGCCGCGCCACCTGGGGTCGCCCAGGTTCCCCAGGTCGCGGCAATCCCCGCGCCAACGGCCAGTCCCCCGACAATGCCAGCCACTATCGAAAGCGTGTCTCCGGCCGCTCGATTGTGTCCTCGGCGCGCGGCGTGATCATCAAGATCCGAGATGATCAGCTCTGCGGTCATTGCTGCTCCCAAGTTCGATTCATTCGATGACGCAGAACTTTTCGGCCCGCTCTGCTGCCAATCAGCACAGCAATCCGCCAGGTGAGTGAAAACGTCACCACAATGGCGTTTTCACTCAAGTTGAGACACGCAATGTGCGTTCACCCGATCGCGGCAGTCAGACAGCCGCCCGCCGGTAATAGGTGAGCGTTATGGTGACGACATGTTGAGGCTGTCCGCTAAACAGGCCACCAGGGGTGCCCGAAACGCGGCAGCTCACCTCCAAAGGGCCGAGGTATCGCAGGGTGATCGCATAGCGTTGTGTGTCGAGATCCCACCAGACTCCGAACGTAGTGCGTTCGAACAGGCGCTACTCCTCCAAACGGTTTGGGGAGCACTCCGAATCGGTGCAATTCCGGTCATGGTTAACCCGCTGTTACCCCGAGCTGAGGCACGCGCTCAGATAACCGAATGTGCTCCCCGGCTCGCGATAACGGACGCAGCAGCACTGTCTGCATTGGTGTCTGACACCAGCACAGTCGGCTCCGCTGACTCAGGCACGTTTGCTGCCCGCCCAATGCACTACACGTCTGGAACCACCGGGCAGGCCAAAGGAGTCTGGACAGGATTTCTGACATCTGCCCAACTGGCTCGCTGGTGGGCTGACGAACAAGACCAGTGGGGCTTCGACGACTCCGACGTCACCCTCGTCCACGGTCCCCTTTCGAGCTCTGCGCCGCTGCGCTACTCGTTGTTGGTGTTGGCGGCCGGTGGTGACGTTCTCCTGCCCGGGAAGTTTGACCCCGTCGCCATCGCGCGTGCGCTTGCCGACGAGAGACCGACGACCGCATTCACCGTTCCGAGCCATTGGCAGCGCCTCTTCGCGCTCGACGCGCTGCCGCCATCGCCATACCGATTGGTGGCCCATGCCGGATCAGCGTGTCCGCCGGAACTGAAACGGCGACTGCACGCCTGGGCGGGGGCAAGCTCCGTATGGGAGTTCTACGGATCGACCGAAGGACAGTTCGCGGCATGCTCAGGACCCCAGTGGGAATCACGCCCCGGCACGTTGGGCCTCCCGCGGCAAGGGCGACGGCTCTTCATCGACGAGGGGGTCATCTGGTGCGAAACCCCGGACTACTCTCGTTTCGAATATTGGCAGGATCCTGAGAAGACCGCCGCGGCGTGGAGACCGACAGTTGACGGCGGATCTGCGTTCACAGTTGGTGACCTCGGCCGTCTCGACGAGGATGGCTACCTGTTCCTCGATGGCCGCCGCGAGGACCTGATCATCACAGGTGGGATGAATGTGTACCCAGCGCACGTTGAAGCCGTGCTTTCAGCCGTCGACGGCGTAGCAGAAATCGCGGTCTTCGGCGTC
>CAUJEJ010000140.1 GCA_963169255.1 Actinomycetota bacterium
CACAGCCGTCGCCTGCGTCCTTCCCTTCACGTTCGCCACTGTGATCACCGGGGCACCATCGACGTCTTTGACGGTGACCACTCGGGCTTTGTCGTTCGCATCAAGGTCAGCCGTTAACGTTGTCGCGGGTGCAGCAACCGAGTCATCGATTTCTGCCCAGTCAGTAGGTGGCTCGCCATCGTGTGTCACAGCTGTAGGGGCCGGGTCGCCGACCGCGCTTGCGGCACTTGCTGGCGTCGTGACGAGACCAACTGCTAGCGCCATGGCGATCGCGGCGGCAAAGCCTGGCGGCAGAGCGCCACTGATGACCTTCCGCATTGCTGGCACCATTCACTCCAAGAATTGAAAGCCGCGTCGGTGATGCCGACCGGCTCGGGTCGCTGACTTCAGCGTAGGTGCCGCCAACCCCGCGGGAAAGGGGCGCATGATGAGCAGTTGGCCAAGGTTCGACCAAATTCCCTTACCTACGTGAGGGATCGAACCACGAAGTCGGCTAGCAGCCGACCCCGAGGAGTCAGGACGAGGAGCCCTGCCGCGGCGTCCGCAGGACTCAAGAGCCCCTCGCTCACTAGCCGGTCGACGTCCGCTCGATGCTGACTGGCAATCCGGTCAACGGGCAGGCCCTCGGCCAACCGCAACCGCAACATGACTTCTTCCACGGCCTGCTCCGAGTTCGTCAATCGCTCAAAGTCAGCGACCGGTAGTTCACCTGCCATCACCTGGGCAGAGCAACGCGCCGGGTGCTTGTGGTTCCACCAGCGCAGCCCTGCGACGTGACTGTGCGCACCCGCACCGATTCCGAGCCAATCGTCATTGCGCCAGTACCCGAGGTTGTGGCGACACATCGAAAACCCGTTCGGCCCGCCCCGTGCCCAATTGGAAACTTCGTACCAAGAAAGGCCTGCCTGCCTGAACGCCTCATCCGCCCACTCATATCGACGTGCGAGGACGTCGTCATCGGTTGGTTCAAGCACACCTGATTTGACGAGGCGGGCCATTTTGGTGCCCTGTTCCACGATGAGGGAGTACGCGGATACGTGAGTTGGCTCTGCTGCGAGCGCGTCGTGGAGTGATTGCTGCCACTGGTCGTCGGTTTCACCGGGAGTGCCATAGATCAGGTCCAGACTCACCTCGGAGAAGCCAGCCGCAAACGCTTCGCGAGCTGCCTGGGGTGCCCGCCCGGCCGTGTGTTCACGATCCAGCGTGGCCAACACACTCGCCGCGGAGCTCTGCATTCCCAGGCTGATGCGAGTGAATCCCGCCTCAAGGAGTTCGTCGAAGTAGTTCGGGTTGACCGACTCAGGGTTGGCTTCGGTCGTTACTTCGGCGTCAACTGCAAGCCCAAACTGATCGTCGATCGCGGCGAGGACAGCAGCGAGGCTCGAAGCGGGCAACAGGGTCGGTGTTCCACCCCCGAAGAAGACCGTTGACACCTTGGCATTCTGTTCGCCCATAAGTGCACGAGCGATCCGAATCTCGGCGATCGCATCGTCAACGAAGCTCGCTGGCGACGCTGCCTCGATCGCGCCTGGAACGTAGGTGTTGAAGTCGCAATACCCGCAGCGGCTCGAACACCACGGTACGTGGAGGTACACGCCGAAGGGGCGCGTACCCACAGACGCGAATGCGTCTGCGGGTAGCGCCCCTTCGGCGTTCTTCTGAGTCAACTATGCGTACAGGGAATCGAGCAGATCCTTGTACTTCGCTTCGACCACCTTGCGCTTGACCTTCAAGCTCGGGGTGAGCTCTCCGGAGTCAACGCTGAACTCGGTGTCGAGAATCTCGAACTTCTTGATCGTCTCCCACTTGTTCAGCTTGCCGTTGAGGGTGTCAACCGACTCGGTGATGTAGGCAACCATCTCTGGATCCTTGGAGATCGACGCAATATCCGTCGGCTTTCCGCGGTCCGTAGCCCACTTTGCGGCGGCATCGGGATCGAGTGAGATCAGGGCGCTTGCGAACTTGCGGTTGTTTGCATGGACAACCATCTGTCCAGCAACACCACAAATCGCCTTGAACTGGCTCTCGATTGCCGACGGTGCGATGTACTTTCCGCCCGACGTCTTGACGAGGTCCTTCTTGCGGTCCGTGATCTTGATGCGACCTAGCGCATCAATCTCACCGATATCGCCGGTTGCAAAGTAGCCGTCACCAACGAACACCTCGGCAGTTGCCTCGGCGTTGTTGTGGTAGCCGCGCATGACGCCGCCACCCTTGACCAGGATTTCGCCGTCTTCGGCAATCTTGACCTCAGTGCCGGGGACTGCTTCTCCGACGGTGCCAAACTTGATGTTGTCTGGGCGAACGATCGCAGTTGCTGCGCTCGTCTCGGTGAGACCGTAGCCCTCAAGAATCGGCATACCCGTGATGTTGAACCACTCTGCGATCTCGGGCGACAGCGCGGCCGAGCCGGAGATGAAGAGCTTGACGTTGCCGCCAAGGCGCTCGCGGATCTTCGAGAAGACAAGCTTGTCGGCGATTCCGTACTGCGCACCGAGCATTCCGCCTGGAGCCTTGCCGTTCGCGAGTTCGGCATCCTTGTAGCGCTTGCCAACGCCAAATGCCCAGCTGGCGATCTTTGCCTTGGCGCCACCATCGGCGGCAACCTGAGCGTTGACGCCCGCGTAGACCTTTTCGAAGATGCGCGGGACGGCACCCATGAAGGTTGGCTTGACGACCGGGAGGTTCTCAACGATCTTGGGAACACGGCCGTCAACGGCAGTGACGAAGCCGAGCTGCAGCGGGGCAGCAATCAGCACCGAACCGAAGACGTGCGCAAGTGGCAACCAGAGGAACTGGACGTCATCGACGCTCAGTACACCCATGCCTTCGAGTGCAGCACCGATGTAAGCCCAGTTACTTTGGGTGAGCTCGACACCCTTGGGCTTGCCTGTCGTGCCGGAGGTGTAGATGAGGGTCGCGAGCTGATCGCCCGTGACGGAGGCTGCACGCTCAGCAACAACATTGGGCTCAGCAAGAAGCTTCTCTTTGCCGAGTTGGCGCAGATCATCAAGCGTGATGACCCAATCGCCATCCGAAGCTTCGGGCGTGCCGTTGAAGAGGATGACCTTGCCAAGGTGTCCGAGTTCTGACTTCTTCTCACGGAGCTTGGCGACCTGTGCCTCGTTCTCAGCGAAGATGATTCGGGTGTCGGAGTCGCTCAGGATGTAAGCGACATCGTCAGCACCGGTTGATGCGTAAACGGTCGTAACCGCTCCGCCAGCAACGGCAACAGCAAGATCCGCGAGGATCCATACGACGCTGGTTTCGCCGGCGATGCCAACACGCTGTTCGGGCTCGAGGCCCAAAGCCAGCAGGCCTGCGGCCTGGTTGGTGACGTCGTCTCCGACCTCTTGCCAGGTCATGGAGCTCCAGGAACCAGACTCCGTCGGGGCGCGGAAGGCCTCGCGGGTTGGGGTCGCTGCTACACGATCCAGGAAGAGTTGGGTGAGCGAGGCTGCGGGGGTGGGCAGCTTCTCGCGCGCGGTTGATGTTGAGGCCATGCCGGAATTTCCTCCCGTTGGTCTGTCATTTGTTAATGCGACGCGTTAGGTGCGTCACACCGTTGGGTGATCGCCGCTCAGCCTATGGTGCCGCGACGCCGTATCGCAGCCAACACCCCCTATCTGCACTAGCAAAGGGGAGTTTCATCGACAATTTGTGCTGCTTTTGGTCGAGATCGCTCAAAAATGACCTTGCAAATCGGTCACCAACTGCTGGCTGAAGCAGCGTTGATGTGTTCGCGGCGGTCGTTACTTCTTAGGGCCGGAGTCCTCGGAAGTCGAAAGTGCGGCAATGAATGCCTCCTGCGGCACCTCAACGCGCCCGACTGTCTTCATGCGCTTCTTACCCTCCTTCTGCTTCTCGAGGAGCTTGCGCTTGCGGGTGATGTCACCGCCGTAGCACTTCGCGAGGACGTCCTTGCGGATCGCCCGAATCGTCTCCCGCGCGATGATCCGCGAGCCAATTGCGGCCTGGATCGGCACCTCGAATTGTTGCCGCGGAATGAGTTCTCGCAACTTCGCGGCCATCGCGACGCCGTACGCATAGGACTTGTCGCGGTGCACGACCGCCGAGAACGCATCGACTGCCTCACCCTGCAGCAAGATGTCGACTTTCACGAGATCAGCCTCTTGGTCGCCGCTCGGTTCGTAGTCGAGCGAGGCGTAGCCCTTCGTGCGGGACTTCAGTTGATCGAAGAAGTCGAAGACGATCTCGGCGAGCGGCAGGATGTAGCGCATCTCGACGCGATCTTCGGAGAGGTAGTCCATCCCCTGAAGCGTGCCGCGGCGAGTCTGGCAGAGCTCCATGATCGCTCCGACGTAGTCGCTTGGCGCCAGAATCGTCGCCTTAACAATCGGTTCTTCGACCTTCGAGACCTTCCCCTCGGGGAATTCGCTCGGGTTTGTGACGACGAAGGTAGAGCCGTCATCCATCGTCACCTGGTACACAACGTTTGGCGCTGTCGAGATCAAGTCAAGACCGAACTCGCGCTCAAGGCGTTCGCGCACGATCTCGAGGTGGAGTAGTCCGAGGAAGCCGCAGCGGAAGCCAAACCCCAACGCTGCCGAAGACTCCGGTTCGTAGACCAGCGCGGCATCGTTGAGCTTCAGCTTGTCGAGGGCATCGCGAAGGTCCGGAAAGTCTGACCCGTCGAGTGGGTAGAGGCCAGAGAACACCATCGGCTTCGGATCGCGGTACCCGCCAAGCGCCTGCGTGGCTCCATGACTTGCGACCGTGATGGTGTCGCCAACGCGGGACTGCCGAACGTCTTTCACCCCGGTGATCAAGTAGCCAACCTCACCCACGCCGAGGGCCTTACTCGAAATCGGTTCGGGCGAAATCACGCCGACTTCGAGCGCCTCGTGAGTGGATTTGGTGCTCATCATCAAGATGCGTTCGCGGTGCTTAAGTTCGCCGTCGATGACTCGGACATACGTCACGACGCCGCGATACGCGTCGTAGACGGAGTCGAAGATCAGCGCTCGCGCTGGTGCGTCCGCATCGCCCACCGGGGCGGGAATGAGGTCAACGACCGTGTTGAGGAGGTCATCGACGCCCTCGCCCGTCTTCGCGCTCACTCGTAAAACGTCGGCGGGATCGCACCCGATGATGTTCGCCAACTCCGCCGCGTACTTCTCAGGCTGCGCGGCCGGAAGGTCGATCTTGTTCAGCACGGGGATGATCTGCAGGTCGTTCTCGAGCGCCAGGTAGAGGTTCGCCAGCGTCTGCGCTTCAATCCCCTGCGCCGCGTCAACGAGGAGAACCGCACCCTCGCACGCGGCCAAACTGCGGGAGACCTCATACGTGAAGTCCACGTGGCCCGGCGTGTCGATCAGATTGAGCACATAGGTCACGCCGTCGCTTGCAGTGAACGGCAAGCGAACGGCCTGGGACTTGATCGTGATGCCGCGTTCGCGCTCGATATCCATCCGGTCGAGGTACTGCGCACGCATCTGCCGTGGATCAACCACACCGGTCAGCTGAAGCATGCGATCAGCTAGCGTGGACTTGCCGTGGTCAATGTGCGCGATGATGCAAAAATTGCGCAACAACTGCGGCGGCGTATTGCCGGGACCGGGTGCACTCACCGGGTAATCCTTGCATCCAACGGGGGGAACGTGCGCCGGGAGTCCCCTGCGGGTACTCTTGTTCATTAGGTGCGGCACGATTTCAGCACTTCTGAACAGAATCCACATCACTGTTTGGAATTCTCGCTGCCAGCACACGACCCATCAGCAGACGAAACTTTGGATGAGTAGTGGCAAACATCAAGTCCCAGATCAAGCGCAACAAGACCAACAATGCGCGCCACGAGCGCAATAAGGCGGTCAAGAGCGAGCTCAAGACATCGATCCGTCGCGTCAACGAAGCCGTTGCCGCTGGCGATGCCGACAAGGCCTCCGCAGCCGCGAAGAAGGCCACCCGCGACCTCGACAAGGCCGCGAGCAAGGGTGTCATCCACAAGAACCAAGCCGCGAACCGCAAGAGCGCTGTCGCCAAGACCGCAGCCAGCGTCGGCAAGTAGCCCTCAGGCACTCGCACCACCACGACACCAACCCCGCTTCGCGCGGAGCCCTCGACACCATATGGGGCTCGCGCACAGCGGGGTTTCTGTCGTTCCCGGGTCGCACGGGGTGTGACCCGTTGCGCGAGCCCTCATTCACTGCGACGCGCAGGGTTCCCGAACGGCGCAAGGTTCCCGAACTAGCTGCTCGCGAGACTCACGACTGCCGACTCGAGCGCGAGGCCTTTCTGCACGGGCTCAAGTTGCTCTCCCTCGCGCAAGCCGCCCTTCATGCCGGCGTCCAAGTCACCGAGGATCACGATTGCGTATGCCAAGTCACGCTGCGACCAACGTCTGGCCTGCTGATTCAGCGTTCGTAACTTCCACGGCGGTACCTTCGCGTGGACGGCCAGGTCGCGTTCAGACATTCCCGCTGGGGCGGTAGCGACGGCGACGAGTTGACGCACCGAGTTCGTCAATGACGCGACTGTTGCGGGGCCTAGCCGGGCGCCGTCAGTACCTTCGGCAAGCCTGAGCAACCGAAGTGCCTGCGATCCATGGCGATTCATCACCGCATCGGCGATCTGGAATCCAGTGACATCGACCGTGCCGCCGAAGTAGCGACTCACATCGTCCGCCTCGATCTCGCGTGACTCAATATCGTTTGCCAGTTGGCTAACCGCCGATGCCAGTGCACGGACGTCGCTGCCCACGGCCGCGATCAGGATGGATTGGGCCTGGGGCGACATCGATCGCTTCGCGGCCTTGACCTCCGCCGAGACGAAGTCGCTAATCCCGCGACCCTTCTTGATCTCGACGCAGTCAACGCGGTTCCCGGCAGCTTGCGAGAGTTTGTCGAGCAACTTCTTTCCGCGTGCACCACCGGCGTGTAGAGCAACGATCGCTACTTCATCAGATGCTTGCGCCGCAGCGGCAACTATCGCAGCGACCACGGATTCGTCAGCTGATTCGACATTGTCGATCACGACCACCGCACCCCCGCCAAACAGCGTGGGCGAACATGCCTCATCGATGCGACCGACGATCCCCTGTTCCGTAGCGTCAAGGTCGCGACGTTCCGTCTGCGGGTCGACTTTGCGAGCTCGTTGGACCACGGAGTCGACGGCCCGTTCGACGAGGAGAGCCTCTCCACCAACAACCAGGGTCAACGATTCGCACTTTGTCCCCGCCATCGTTTGGCCCTCCACTTCGTCGGATTCCCCCTACTCGACACGTGCCGGGGAAGATTCTCTGATCCGAAGAATGTCACGACTCTGAGCGCTGCGAGCCGCGCCCCACAAAAAAGAGGGTCTGGCTTTGGGATCGGCCGACCGCGACGTCGCCGAGTTGATCCGTTCGAGCGATCTGCGCACCAACTGCTTGCCACTGATCGATCGTGGCGGGCGCGGGATGGCCGTACGTGTTGTCCGCCCCGACGCTGAAAATCGCCAACTGGGCTGGGAACGACGTCGCAAAGGACGCGCTCTGGTTTCGCGATCCGTGATGCGGCACTTTGACGATGTCCACATCGCCCGGGACTCCCCCGGCGAGCACTGCCTGTTGCGCGCTTGGTTCCAAATCGCCGGTGAGCAAAATGGTCGTTGCCGGGTCACCGACCTCAACCGTCATTGCGACCGATGCGTTATTGGGGGCGGACCCATCTCCTCGGATCAAACGACTCGGCCACAACACCCGATACCTCACTGCTCCAACCACACCTTCCTCGCCCGGGGCTGCAACCCTGACTCCGATGCCGTGTTCACCAAGCACACGAGTTGCCTGAACGTATTGACCAACCGGCTCATTCAGTGGACTCACGATCGCCTCACCCACCGCCCGTCCGGCGACCGCTCCCTCAAGTCCCGCCACGTGATCGGCGTGGAAGTGAGACAACACCAGGAGGTCAATGGCGGTGACACCAAGGTCATGCAGACAACGATCGATGTCGTCCGGTTCCGGTCCAACGTCAACGACGATCGCGCGAGTGTCGCCGGTTGAGATCACCAGCGCATCACCTTGACCCACATCACAGGCGACGATCAACCAACCCGGCGGAGGCCACGGTGCCTGGGTTGAGCGAAACACGATGCCAATCGCGATCACCGCAGCGGCCAATGCGCCGATACCCCGCGGATTGGACCGGCACTTGCTGAGCACCAGGTCACGTCGAGCCCAACCCCAGAGCAGGATGACGACGAGCGCAACGGCAGCGCAAAACCCCAGAAGGCCATCGGGCCAGGGCAACACTGCCGCAGGCAGGTCAGCGCACGTCCTCGCGACGAATGCGATCCACCATGCGCCGAAGCCGGCGAGGTAGGCAATCACGCCTCCGACCTGCGGGGCGACAAGTCCGACGAGGGCGGCGATACACCCAAGCACTGTTGCGTACGGAACCGCAGGCTCAGCGAGCAAGTTGGCCAGTACCCCCATGACCGGCAGGCCATCGCCGAAACTTGCGACGAGTGGGAGGGTCGCAAGCTGCGCCGCGGTAGCCACACCGAGCCCCAAGCGAAGCCACATTTGAAGGCGGGTCCGCAAGTTCGCTACCGCAGGATCTTTAACACCCCTACCTCCATCGTCGGGTCCTGCCTGTGGCGCATTCCGCGCCGCGTACTGCGCATAAACAAGCAGCCCGCCTGTCGCCGCGACAGACAGCGCAAATCCCATCGAGACCGACATCCACGGGTCTATCAGCAGCACCGCGACCACACTCACAGCGAGCGCGGTGAATCCCGCTCGAGTCCGCCTCGTAAAGAGCGCGAGCAGCGCAACTGCACCCATCGCCGCCGCCCGCAACACGCTCGGCTGTGGACCCACCACAGTGACAAACGACAGCATCGCGATCGCCGCCACAACAACCGCCCAGGAACGAGACACTCGGAATAGCAACGCAATTACCAGAACCGCGCCGGTGATGATTGCCAAGTTGGCGCCACTCACGGCAGTCAGGTGGCTCAGGCCCGTGAGCTGCATGTCATCGCGGAGTTCCTCGCTCAGTCCTGATTCATCGCCGACCACCAGTCCGGGTAACAGACCCAGCGCATCCCCATCCAGGCTCTGGGACGAGGCGCGCATTGAATCCCGGACTGCTGCCGCCGCGCGCTGCCAGACCGGCGCCTCCTCCACAACCGACGGGGAGCCCCTGGCACGGACGATGAGCGCGGTCCCCCGTTGCGGTTCCCCTGAACGAATCGATGCTTCTGCCCGCACAGTGACGCCTGGAATGAGGCGATCAAGCTGCGACTGATTCGGTGCGGTGCCGAGCAGTCGTACCGGAACAGCCAACGTCAGGCGCCGTTCGCCCTCGTGAACCAGGCGTAGCGTGGCCGGTGCCGACCACTGAACTTCCTGAGAATCGTCATCGCTCCAGGCCGGGGTCTGGGGCCCTTCCCGATTCACACGCGGCGGCGCATTCAACGTCGCTTCGATACTCCCCGCCGAGTGGGAATCCCCAAGCGCGGCGACCGGATCCGCAAGCAACGGCGCAATCCTCAACGCTGCCAAGCTACTCCCGGCAATGGCTGCGGCTACGACCGAAAGTACGACGGTGGCAACGAGCCGTCGGCGACGCAAGTTCGGCGAACGACGACGCAGCACCAACGCAATTGCGAAGCACAACAGCAGCGCAACTGGGCACACCGCTACGTAGGCCGCTGTTGCACCGCCACCTACCAAAATGATCAGCAATGCTTGGCTCATCCACAGCGCAACAGCGACCGGAATCAATCGCACGTCGATCGGTCTTGCGTTGTCGGCGACTCTCGAATCGGCCTCGCGGATGTGGGCCCGTGCATCTCTGCCCGCGCGCCTGTTCCGGTCCTTCCGACCCACCTGCGCGGTGTCACTCACAACGTGACAAGCGGGGCAAGTTGCGCGAACGTTGCATCACCAATTCCGGAGACCTCTCGAAGCTGATCGATGGAACGGAAGCCGCCGAACTGAGTTCGAAACTCGATAATTTTGGAGGCAAGCACTGGCCCAACCCGCGGAAGTTCTTCCAATTGAGTTGCGCTGGCCTTGTTGATACTGATCTTGCCGGCCGCCGCGGTCCCACTGCCGACGGTTCCGCTGGGGGTGGTGCCTAAGCCGCTAGAAGATTCGGTACCGAGCGCGCTCGTCGACTCTTGCTCAGCGCCCACATCGATCTGTTCCCCATCCACGAGGACCCTCGCGAGATTGATCCGGATCTTTCCCTTCGTCAATCCCCCTGCCGCAGCCACCGCGTCGGTGACCCTCGAACCCGCGGCCAGGGTCACGACCCCGGGACTACGGACAGGGCCGGTGACATGGACGATCACCTGGGTCGGTGGCTGCGTACTGGCCGCCGATGCATCCACGGACGCATTCGCTGGAGCTGTCGCGGCTGCCGATCCAAGCGAGTCCGCCGTCGGCACCGGCGTTCCAGACTTCACCACCTGGGGCGCCACCACAGTCTCGACCGGTTGAGAGCGCATCGCGAACAGGCCGACGCCCAGCACGACGACCACCAGGATGCCCACAAGCCAACGAACGCTGCCGTCCTCCCACGCCAGGCTCACACGCTCGCGGATCGTCCACGGCGGCTCCGCCAGATCGCGTGGCTCCGGCGGCAACTGCCGCTCACGTCGTTCCTTTTGTTGAACCATTCCGCGACGCTAGGCGAGTCCGCACACGCAGTCCGGCGTCAGCGGACGCCGCTGTGGACAGTCGCCAGCCGTTTCAAGGATGTGGAGAAAAGGTGAGGTTGCGTCGACGCTAGTCCGGTGGGGCAGACACGACCGTTGGCTGACGCCAGTCCGTCCAAGCTGCGCGAATGTTCCGCTGGTGCCGCACGATCACCAGTAGCCCGACGAGCACCCCAAAGATCGTCATCTCAAGGTCATCGCGGTCGACCAACGCCGTGACGATCAAGGCCAAGGCCCCCGCCACGCTCGCGATCCCAGTCCGCTTTCCGATGACGAATACCACCGCAAACGCGAGCAGCACCGGGATCAGCCATAACGGCTCGGCACCAAGGAGAACTCCGAGCGTTGTCGCGACGCCCTTTCCGCCCTTTCCCTTCAGGAACGGCGATGTCATGTGGCCGAGGATCGCTGCGAACCCAGCGATCCCGCCCACCGCGGGCGAGGCAAGCATGCTGAAGAGAAGGACGGGCAAGAGTCCCTTGAGCATGTCAATCACCAAGACGATGGCGCCCGTCTTGCGACCCATCACGCGTGCCGCGTTCGTGGCTCCCGGGTTGCCTGAACCCTCGTTGAGATCGATGCCGCGTGCCTTAGCGATCATCGCTGCAGGATTGATCGACCCAACAAAGTAGCCAACGACCACTGCGATCAGTGCCCATCCGAGCGAAACTTCATTCATTGATCACACGCACCGAATCTGTTCGCGGGGCAAAAATCGCCGGCTGGTCACGTGGTTCACTTCGCCTTCGGTGTGACCGTGACAGCCACGCACCCTGGACCAACATGCGCCCCGACGACAGCGCCAATTTCAATCCGGACGATCTCTTGGCCGCCAAGGTGCACGCTCAATTGCTCAGCGACCTCGTCTGCGCGGGCAGAGGCATCGATGTGTTGCACCGCGATGTCGACGTCTCCTCCGGCATCTCGCGCGGCCGCCACCGAAATCTCCACCAGTCGCGCGAGCGCCTTGCTTGGTGTTCGCGCCTTCTCGAGTAACTCCACGCTGCCGTCCACCACGGACAGGATTGGTTTGACCCGCAGCGCAGCGCCAATCGCTGCTGACGCCTTGCCGATTCTGCCGCCACGCTTCAAATACTCGAGGCTGTCGACGTAGAAGTATGTGTGTGACTGAGTTGCGCGGGCAGTCACGGCCGCGACGATCTCTTCAACGCCCGCTCCTGTTTCGGCCAACTCAGCGCCCGTCAAACAAGCGAATCCGAGTCCCATGGCGAGGGTTCGACTATCGATCACCGTGACCGGAACCGGCGAGTCCTTTGCCGCCAAGAGTGCAGTTTGGTACGTGCCCGAGAGCTCCGCCGAGAGGTGAACACTGACGATGTGATCCACGCCAGATTCTGCGGCTGTGGCGTATGCCGCCGCGAAGTCTCCTGGGGATGGTCGCGACGTGCTGACGGCCTGCCATTCACGCAGGGCGTGAGCGACCTCGGCTGTGGAAATGTCTACACCCTCGCGGAAGGCCTTCCCCGACACGATTACCTGGACGGGGACCTTGAGGATCTGGTGATCGAGGGCCCACCTCGTCGGCAAATAGGACGTTGAATCCGTGACTACTGCAACATGGCGGGCCATAACACGTGACGCTACCGAAGAACCGGCAGCCTCTCGCGTCAGGCTGGTACGACGTTGACCAGTTTGGGTGCGCGCACGATCACGGTTCGAATACCTCGACCATCGAGAGACGCGACTACGCCTGGTTCCGCTAGTGCGAGTGCCTGCAGTTCGTCATCACCGATCTGCGGTGAAACCTCCAGGCGTGCACGAACCTTGCCTGCGACCTGCACAACGCAGGTCACTGACTCGGCGACGAGCAGCGATTCGTCGACCACAGGCCACCCAGCGAGCGCCACACATGGTTCGTGGCCTAGCCGGGCCCACATGTCCTCGGCGGTGTACGGGGCAACCAACGACAGCATGATCGCGACTGCCTCAGTCGCTTCTCGCACTGCGGGGTCAGCGCCACCGCACCCGGAATCGATCGCCTTGCGGACAGCGTTGACAAGCTCCATCGTCTTGGCGACGGCAACGTTAAACCGGTAGGCCTCCACGGCCTGGGTCGCCTCGTGCACCATGCGGTGAGTGACCTTGCGCAGCGCCTGATCGCCAGCTGCTGGATCGACACCAACCGACGACGTCACATCACCGGACAGGCGCCATGCTCGCGCAAGGAACTTCTTGGCACCTGCGGGCGACACATCCGCCCAGTCGATGTCGTCTTCGGGCGGCCCGGCAAACACCATGGTCAACCGCACGGCGTCAACACCGTGGACCTCAAGCTCGTCCGAGAGTTTGACCAGGTTGCCCCGCGACTTGCTCATCGCGGATCCGTCCATCTGAACCATGCCTTGGTTCAGCAGTCGCTCAAATGGTTCTTCGACGGGAACGAGTCCCATATCGAAGAACACCTTCGTGAAGAAGCGTGCGTAGAGCAAGTGGAGGATCGCGTGCGTGACACCACCGACGTACTGGTCCACCGGCATCCACTTGGCCGCCTGCGCGGGATCAAACGCGGCGTCAGTGTTCTGCGGATTCAGGAAGCGCAAGAAGTACCACGATGAGTCAAAGAACGTGTCCATCGTGTCGGCGTCGCGACGCGCTGGCCCGCCGCAACGGGGGCAATCCACGTTGACCCAGTCCTCGGCAGCACCCAACGGCGACGAGCCCTTGGGTTGCAGGTCGAGGCCTTCAGCAGGCGGCAGTTCAACGGGCAGTTGATCTGCTGGAACCGGGACTTCGCCGCACTGAGCACAGTGGACGATCGGAATCGGCGTTCCCCAGTAGCGCTGCCGGGAGATCAGCCAGTCACGCAGGCGGTAGTTGATCGCTGCCTCGCCCTTGTCTTGCGCTCCGAGCAGTTCGATGATTTTGGCGATCGCTTCTTCCTTGCCAAGGCCGTCGAGTGGACCGGAGTTGACGTGAAGGCCATCGTCGGCCGTCGCTTCGCCGGTCACGGCAGGGTCGGTGTCAGCAGCAACGACGACTCGCACCGGCAAATCGAAGGCCTTCGCGAAGTCAAGATCGCGTTGATCATGCGCCGGAACGGCCATGACAGCGCCTGTCCCGTAGTCGGCGAGCACGTAGTCCGAGGCGTAAACCGGGAGCCGCTCGCCGTTCACGGGGTTAATCGCATGACGATGCAGGAAGACACCAGTCTTCGGCCGGTCAGTCGCCATCCGATCGATGTCCGATGACTTCTTCACCTGCTCCAGGTATTCACCGAACTCCGCTTCAGCAGGACCACCAGAGGCGAGCTCGGCCGCCAAATCCGAGTCAGCAGCGACGACAAAGAACGTCGCGCCAAACAACGTGTCGGGCCGTGTGGTGTAGACGGTGACGGGTTGCGGATGATCAGTGATTTCGAACTGAACGTTCGCGCCCGTGGAGCGACCAATCCAGTTGCGCTGCATGAGCAGCACTTTCTCGGGCCACTTGCCCTGAAGTTGGTCCATGTCACCGAGCAGGCGTTCTGCGTAGTCGGTGATCCGCAGATACCACTGGGTCAACTTCTTCTTCGTGACGAGCGAATCACAACGCTCGCACCGTCCTGCGATGACCTGTTCATTGGCCAAGACCGTCTGGTCCTTCGGACACCAGTTGACTGCGCTGTCTTTGCGATAGGCCAGTCCGCGTTCGTACATCTGCAAGAAGATCCACTGGTTCCAGCGGTAGTACTCGGGGTCGCACGTGTTGAGCACTCGGTCCCAGTCGAACGAGCAGGCGTAGCGGCGCATCGACGACTTCTGCGTCGCGATGTTCTCATAGGTCCAGACGCCTGGGTCTTCCCCACGTTTGATGGCGGCGTTCTCGGCGGGCAAACCGAACGCGTCCCAGCCGATGGGGTGCATCACGTTGTATCCGCGCTGGGCCCAGTAGCGAGCGAGGACATCGCCGATCGCATACGCCTCCGCGTGGCCCATATGAAGGTCGCCGGAGGGGTACGGGAACATGTCGAGCACGTACTTAGCAGGGCGCTCATCGTCAGGATTACCCGAGCGGAAGGGCGCTAGTTCGTCCCAGACGGGAAGCCAACGATCCTGCATCGCGGCAGGGTCGTACTCGGCAGGTTCCACGGAACCGGGCATTTCTTCGCTCTTCGTCACAGCATCGCTCACCGGGTAAGGCTAACGAGTCACTATTCGTTCACTCCTGATGGCCATTGCTCACCGGCGACACGAGGACCGCCCGGCGACGCACGCACGGACCCCCAATCTTTCGGTCCATCACTGCGCAACCTGCCTGCCGACGCCCCAAAGTGCCCTCGATCCTGATAGAACGACGTCATGTCCCAGAAACGAAGTCGCGTCACTTTGCGCGACGTCGCCGACAAGGCCTTCGTTTCGGTCACCACTGCCTCGGAAGCCTTGCGCGGGGTGGAGCGCGTTGACCCGGAAACCCGCCGACGAGTGGCGATCGCGGCACGCGAACTCGGGTATCGCACAGACACCAGGGCGCGCACGCTTCGCAGCGGCAAGACGGCACGGCTCACCGCGACGATGTTCCCTGTCCTACCCGAGGGCGATGCAGACCGACTGCTGAAGTCGTTTTGGATCCGCGCCCACTACTCGATCACTCAGCGCTTGGCGCAGCACAACATCGCAAATGTGTGGCTGCCCGCCTTCGAACCTGGGCTCCTTGAGCTACCAATCGACGCGCTGCTCGTCATCCGACCAGAAGACAACCGCCCTATCTCGGTACCCGCGGGCATTCCGTTCGGGTTGCCCACAATTCTGCTCGGCGGCGTGCCCGCCGATAACGACGCGTTCACCGTCGTCCTTGACTCTGACCTCGATGAGGCAGTTGACGTAGCGCTCGCACACCTCAAAGACGCCGGCGCAGAACACATCGTCTTTCTGTGCACACCGCAGCCACTGTCGCCCAACTCGCTCATTGCGCAGCAGTGCGAGGTGTGGTCGGCTACCTACGGCGTGAGAGTCGATTGGCTAGAGACAGAATCGCTGCCAAGTGAGCTCATTGAGCGATTCCTCGACGACGGCGCCGACGCGTTCCTCCTCCTGGTAGACGACGACATGCATGAAGTCGCTGTTGTCCTCAACGCGGTGAAGCGGGCAGGAAAGCGAGTCCCCGAGGACGTCATGCTGCTTTCATTCGCGGAGGGCGAGTACGAAGCTCTGCTCGATCCACCCGTAACTGCGTTGTCTTTCGAAGGTGCGACGCGTGGTGAACTCGTGGCCGACATGATTGCCCAAGGTCTCGACACTGCGGTATTCGATCCGCCCAGAATGCCGATCACTTTGAGCGTCCGCGCGTCGACCATGCGGGGTCCCTCCGCCTAGCCGAAGATGCCAGGAGCGACCACGGCACGCGAGCCCCCTGGCCGGTCGGCTAGACTCGCGCCCGCTGCATTAGCCACTGTGAACTTGGCAGTGCGCAGCAACCATTCGGGGCCATAGCTCAGCTGGTAGAGCAATTGCCTGGCAGGCAATAGGTCAGGGGTTCGACTCCCCTTGGCTCCACAAGACGAAAACCCCTTGGAATCCAAGGGGTTTTGTCATTTCAGGGAGGCGGCGTACTCGCCCACCGCGAGTAGCTCAGGCACTCAAACGGCGGGACTACCGCACCAACGAGCCCGTCAACATCACCACCACCTGCCGCCCTCGGCAGCGGGTGGCAGTGACGTTTCACTAACTCTTCGGCTTCACCCCAGTGTTGGTGGCATCGAGTACCCGCTTTTGGATAGTCGCCAGTTCCTGTTCGTCTGGCCCTAGCGCTCGGAAGTAGTGCGCCATCGCAAGCCTGGCGACGTCCCATGCCAACTGTGGCGTCAGCTTGAAGTCAGGCGACTCAACTTCCGGTGGAAGCTGCAGGCCTTTGTCTTTGGCCAACTGGATCAGTCCTGGAAGCGCTGCTTGGCCCAGGCCACTCAACTGACGGTGGAGCGTCTCCCACTCGATGTGTTCCGGTGTGAGCGGTTGCGCGACTGGTTGTGCCCACGTGTCTGGATCGCGTGGAGTGTCGAGAGTGAATACGTAGTCAATCGGTGCTGCAGCCTTGTCTCGCTCGGTAAACGGTTCACCAAGATCCCAGAGCTTTCGAAGGGTTGCCAGTAAGGAGGTATGGCGGTGCTCAGCGTTGAAAACCTCCCCCTGAGCCACCCACGGCGACACCACAACTGCTGGCACCCGGTACCCGGAACGGTCGAAGGTGAATCCGAACTGTCCAGCGGGTGCCGCAGCATCCGGCGGTGGGACTGCACCTGGTGCCACGTGGTCGTAGGTTCCACCTGGCTCATCCCACCCGATGAGCAACGTGGTGTTGAAGACGTTGGCACCAGTCTCTGAGCGCATGGCCTTGTACGCCGAATAGACCTCATCGAGGAACGCCTCCCCCGACATGATGGACGACGGTGGATCCACTGGAATGTCCTGACCTTCAACCAGTGCATGTGCGGCGGGTGGATGGTAGTCGCCATGCCCAACAATTAGGTTCGGCTCGATCAAGCAAAAGTCCGGCAGAGTTCCGTTGGCGGCATCCTCCTTAAACTCGGAGAACGGGCGGACGTTGTCGAGCCGGTTCTTGAGTCTGGGCCAGTGAATTATCGCAGTGAAGGAGATCGGATCCGGCTCGCGAACGTAGATCTTCCACGTCTTACCTTTGGATTCGAGTCGATCAAAAATGGTCTCGGCAATGTTGTCCTTGAACCAGTGAGAAGCCGGCGCATTCACGACTCCCCCGCACGATGTTGCTGCAGTCCAGAACGAACGATTCATAAACGTCTGCGACGGAACCTCGCAGAACCAGTGGTCGAACACACCAAAGTCCTTTGCGATCCCGTTGAGGACCGGGACCTGCTCGGGGGTGTATCCCACCATGATCTTGCGGTAATCCTCATACGTCGGCTGCTTGCCGGTTTCGGCAGTGACGAAACTGATGTAGTCCTGCACGAAGCCATCCATCGTTGGCTCCGCTCCCGCCGGAGGGACGTTGTAGGGAGCTGTTACCTCGTACTTGAAGCGGTTGTGGCCATCCATCGTTCCGAAGAGTTGTGTGTTCGTGTGAAACCACTCCTCCCCGGGATCAGGATTGGGCGAGTCCATATCGGTCGCCAC
Organism: Actinomycetota bacterium; assembly: GCA_963169255.1. Lineage (GTDB taxonomy): Bacteria > Actinomycetota > Actinomycetes > S36-B12 > UBA10799 > UBA10799. Next base: position 17,757 of record CAUJEJ010000140.1, read on the forward strand.
CTCGTACGTGACGACACCACTGCCATCGGGCGGCTGGTGTTGCGCCCAAGCGGGCACCGGGTTCGACAGCTCCTTGCCGATGACACCTTCGAACTGTTTGCCGTCTTCAGGCGCGTAGAGATGCCCTAGCAAGTTGTCGAACGATCGGTTCTCAAACATCACGAAAACAACATGATCCATAGCGTTGTCTTTGCTGCTCATACGTTGTCCTTCCGCTTTCTTTGACCCTGGATCTTCCACGAAGCCGACTGACGAATGGCTGGCCCAAACTCGGGTAATGAAGGTGGCACTAGTGCTGGCCCGGTTCGGCAACCTCCGTGGCCAGCGCACCCTGGGCTGCTTCAGAACCCGAGCGACCGCCACCCCGACCCCTCAACACAAACGCGAAACCGACGGCCAGCGCTGCTCCAATTAGTGGGCCCAATATGTAAACCCAATAGGGACCAAAATCTCCGCCCACAAAGTTGGGTCCAAACGTACGTGCCGGGTTCATCGAAGCACCAGATAGCGGTGCAGCCCAGAGGCCCGCAAGCGTGATGTAGCCAGCGACGCCGAGAGCAGCAAAGAGCCCAACGTTCTGGGCCCCTGACGCGGTACCGAGGATGACCGAAACAAGTCCGAAAGTCAGCAACATCTCGGTGAAGAAGGCAGCGGTGGGACTGGTCTGGGATCCGGGGTACGAGCCGCCGTTGGTCGAAGACACATTGACGATCAATGTGAGGAGGACGGCCGCCAACGTTGCACCGGCGAGTTGAGCCACGACGTACCCGGGAACTCGCTTCCATGGGAAGTCCCCGCGTAGGGCGAACGCGAAACTGACCGCCGGATTCAGATGGGCACCGCCCACCTTTCCCATAAAGAGAATCACTCCCAAAACCGTCAGTGCCGGAGCAGTGACCGCCATAGCGAGAGTGACGGTACCCGGGTAAGCGACGCCAACCATCGGTGCGCCAGCAGCGGCGACAACAAGGAGGAACGTTCCCACAACTTCGCTGATCAAGCGGCGCCACTCTTGGCGTGGGTCGTTGAAGTTGTCGATCCTGCCTTTGATCTCCAAATCGACTTCTTGAAGCCAGGTTTTGGGTTCTTGAACGCCTGCGCCACCACTCATGACGATGCCTCCCTCAGCAGGTTTCCTGAAGGTGATCGTCCCGCAATTGCTCTCACGAGTCATCCGCTGAGGTACTGGATCGAGAGCCTCTTCATATTCACCCAACTCCGACTACCTTGATCGACAGGTCCCGGGAACGAGCGACATCAATGTGGCTTCTGGCCGCCGTGAAGCTCACCCGTTCTCGTCAGCCACCCTTGACTACGGTCACCGCGGACTGAAAACCTGCGACAACATCTACGCGGCGACCAATCGAACCCGGAGATCCCATGAGCATCCATCCATACCTCTTCTTCAGCGGCAACTGCCGCGAGGCCTTCGAGTTCTACCGTGGGGTGTTCGACGGCGAACTTGCTATTTCAACCTTCGGCGAGGTCCCTGAGGATGCACGCATGCCAGGCGTCGATGACGATCAAGTGATGCACGTGTCACTCACGTTTGGTGACACGATCCTCATGGGTTCCGACGACCCAACCGGTGACGGCGGCCCGCGGGTTGGCTCAGCCGTGATCTACGTGGCTCCCGACGCTGCTAGCGGCGAGCGAACCCTCGAAGCCCTAGCTAGCGGGGGCGAGATCACCATGCCGTTCAGTGCGACCTTTTGGTCCAATGGGTTCGGCATGTGCAATGACAAGTTCGGCGTTCCGTGGATGGTCGACACCGCTGGTGAGGTCTAGAGAGAACGAGCGCTCCCGCCCGAATGTATTCCGCTCCATCTGCACCGATGCGAGATGCCCGCGAAATCCCGCCGCGCCCAAAGATCAATCCGCCAAGACGAGCATCCCGTGGTTGTCCAGCGTCGAGTTTGCCAGTCCTGCGTAGTCGACGCGGGCAGAACTCCACGCACTCCCATCACTCATGATCGAACCAGCGAATACGAACCCGCCATCTTGTGCGGTGACGACGGTGTAACCAGTGAAGTCATCGACTGGCATCCAATAGCCGTTGGGGGGAACAGAATGTGTGAGCTTGCGACTCCCATTACTAAGTGCCACGAACAGCGTCCTGTTGGTCCGGTTCATGACCATGAATGTTTGACTTACGTTGATGCGAGGAGCGGTCGCCTGCTGGGTGGTCACACCCACGGCACTGTCAACCGGCGCCGCCGATGCGGAGGCAAGCGCGGCAGTCGACAGACCAACAGCGGCGGTGAGGCCAGCGAGGCCGAGGGCAATTGAGCGAGTGACACTGTGACGAACTGAACGAGTAGACATGACGGTTCTCCAAGCGAGTGTGACTTCTGGTTGGTGACACTCGGTTGGGGCACCGAAGCTATGGTGGTCCGTGGTGACGCTGTTGACCTACCCAGCGGATTCAGCCGCTAAACGTGTCCGTCGAACTTCCTTACCGACTTGGACCCTTAAGCCATGAGGCGCGTCCGATGACGATCGTCGGCGATTTCGCAGGATCTAGCCAGCGAAGCAACGACTTCATCTTCTTCACACCGATCGATACACAGCCAGCCGTCGCGCCGCCGCCGTTGGCGTGCAGGAAGATCGCAAA
>CAUJEJ010000141.1 GCA_963169255.1 Actinomycetota bacterium
CGGGGATTGCGCTTATCCTCATTGGGTGACCGTCATTGATGAATCGAGCGCGCTGCAGACATTGTCGACGGTGTTTGGCTACGACCAGTTCCGCGGAGACCAAGCAGCGATCATCGACCACGTTGTTGGTGGCGGTGATGCACTCGTTTTGATGCCCACAGGTGGCGGCAAGTCTCTGTGCTATCAAATCCCCGCGCTGTTGCGGCCGGGCACCGGCATTGTGGTGTCGCCACTGATTGCGTTGATGCAAGACCAAGTTGATGCGCTGGCGGCCGTTGGTGTGCGGGCTGCGTTCTTGAACTCGAGCCAGTCCGGTGCCGCGCAAGCTGACGTCGCGAATCGGTACCGCGCCGGAGAGCTTGATCTGCTTTATGTGGCGCCTGAACGCCTGTCAGTGCCCTCGACGCAAGACCTCCTTGACTCCGCGCCGATCGCCCTATTTGCGATCGACGAGGCGCACTGTGTATCGCAATGGGGTCATGACTTCCGGCCCGACTACCTCACCCTTGCCCACCTCGTTGATCGTTGGCCGGACGTGCCACGGATCGCGCTGACAGCGACCGCGACCCATGAGACGCACCAGGAAATTCTCGCTCGGCTCAAGCTCACCGATTCACGGCAATTCGTCGCCGACTTTGATCGGCCCAACATTCAGTACCGGATCGAACCGAAGAATGCGGTGCGCCAACAGTTGTTGTCGTTCATTCGTCGCGAGCACGCTGGCGACGCGGGCATCGTCTACGGATTGTCTCGCCGGACGGTCGAGGAGACTGCGACCTTCCTGCAACGAAACGACATCAATGCGTTGCCCTATCACGCCGGAATGGATGCCCAAACCCGCCGCGCAACCCAGGAACGCTTCTTGCGTGAAGACGGCCTGGTCATCGTCGCGACGATCGCGTTCGGCATGGGAATCGATAAGCCCGATGTCCGTTTCGTCGCACACGTGGATCTGCCGAAGTCCGTGGAGGGCTATTACCAGGAGACCGGCCGTGCCGGTCGCGACGGTCTAGCGAGTACCGCATGGCTTGCTTACGGGCTCGCAGACGTCGTCATGCAGCGGCAATTGATTGACAAGTCTGATGGTGACCTTGACTATCGGCGACGTCTTGGCCAGAACCTCGACGCGATGCTCGCGCTGTGCGAGATGGTCGAGTGCCGCAGGGTCGGTCTGCTCAAGTACTTCGGACAAACCAGTTCTGCGTGCGGCAATTGCGATACCTGCCTGCACCCGCCCGAGACGTGGGACGGCACGGTGGCTGCACAGAAGCTGTTGTCGACGGTGTACCGATTGCGTCACGAGCGTCGGCAGGGGTTCGGTGCCGGCCAATCGATCGACATCCTGCTCGGCAAGTCCACACCAAAGGTTGAGTCGAACCGGCATCAGGAACTGTCAACATTCGGCATCGGCACGGAGTTGACGGAAGCGCAGTGGCGAACTGTTGCTCGACAACTGCTAGCCCGGGACCTCTTGGCAGTCGATCAACATGGTGCGTTGGTGCTGACCGAGGGCAGTTCGGCAGTGCTCCGTGGCGACGTTAGCGTGCAACTGCGACACGACCCTGTCGTCGTCAAGCCGGCGAAGTCGAAGTCCGGCGGAGCTGGTGCCAGGAAGGCTCGTGACGGCGACGTCATCGACCTCACCGATGCTGATGAAGCACTCTATGAGCAGCTCCGAGAGTGGCGGCGCGCTCGGGCGAAGCAAGATGGCATGCCCGCGTACGTGATCTTTCACGATGCGACGCTGCGCGAGATCGCACGCCGTCGGCCAGCGACCGAAGATGACCTCATCGGTGTCAGCGGCGTGGGCGACAAAAAGCGGGCGAACTACGGCGCCGACGTGGTCAACGTCGTCGCGAACAACTGAGCGAACAACCGAGCAAACGACCGACTACACAAAGCGCACGGCAGATGATTGCGGCGGTCGGCTAGCCTGTGCCGCAACATCCACGCCGTTGAATGTGTTGCCCGAGGAGCCCAAAAGTGTTGTTGCGTATGTCCACGCTGTTCCTTCGTACGCTGCGCGACGACCCAGCCGATGCGGAGGTGCCAAGCCACCGCCTCCTGGTGCGTGCGGGCTACGTCCGACGTGTTGCGCCCGGCATCTTCACGTGGCTTCCGCTCGGGTACCAGGTGTTGCGCAACGTCGAAGAGATCGTTCGCAAGCAGATGACGAGTGCTGGGTTCCAAGAGGTTCACTTCCCGGCTCTGCTCCCGCGCGAGGCGTACGAGGCGACCGGACGTTGGAGTGAGTACGGGCCGAACCTGTTCCGCCTAAAGGACCGCAAGGAGAACGACTACTTGCTCGGTCCAACCCACGAAGAGATGTTCACCCTCCTGGTAAAGAGCGAGTACTCGTCGTACAAGGACTTGCCGGTCTCGCTCTTCCAGATCCAAACGAAGTTCCGCGATGAGGCTCGTCCGCGAGCAGGCATTCTTCGGGGACGTGAGTTCGTGATGAAGGACTCCTACTCCTTTGATCACACCGACGAAGGTCTCGTGAAGAGCTACGAACAGCACCGCGACGCCTACATCAAAACCTTCGATGAGCTTGGGATGGAATACGTCATCTGTTCGGCCACGTCAGGCGCGATGGGTGGGTCAGCGAGCGAAGAGTTCCTTGCACTGTCGGAGAACGGTGAAGACACGTTCGTGCGTTGCCAAAGCTGCGGGTATGCGGCGAACGTCGAAGCGGTAACGACTCCGGTCGTGACGCCTGCCGACCTTGGGATCGCTCCGACGGCGGACGTCGTCGCGACGCCAGACTGCGCGACCATCGACCAACTGGTGGAGTTCGCGAATGCCGACGCAGTGTTAGCCGCGGGCGGACGCACCTGGCAGGCGTCAGACACTCTCAAGAATGTCGTCGTCAAACTCATCGCCGCAGACGGGACGCAGTCTCCACTCGTCATCGGAATCCCCGGCGACCGCAGCGTTGATGAAAAGCGCCTAGAAGCTGCAGTGGCTCCATCGATCGTGGCACCGTTTGAGGCTGAAGATTTCGAGAAGTACCCCATATTGGTACCCGGATACATCGGGCCGCAGGTGTTGGGCGAAGAGAGCGAATCAGGTATTCGCTACCTCGTCGACCCGCGGGTGGCGACGGGTACCGCGTGGCTGACTGGGGCAAACGCCTTCGAGAAGCATGCGGTTGACGTTGTTGCGGGCCGCGACTTCACTGCGGACGGAACAATCGAGGCAGCAGAGGTTCGCGAAGGTGACGCCTGCCCGACGTGTGGCAGTGGTTTGACCTTGGCTCGCGGAATCGAGATCGGACACATCTTCCAGCTAGGCCGTAAGTACGCCGAGGCGCTGGACCTCAAAGTGTTGAACGAGAACGGCAAGCAGGTTGTTGTGACGATGGGTTCCTACGGGATCGGAGTCTCGCGTGCCGTCGCTGCAGTTGCCGAGCAACGACACGACGACAAAGGCTTGTTGTGGCCACGGTCAATTGCGCCGGCTGACGTACATATCGTCGCGGCGGGTAAGGATGCCGAGCTCCACGCAGCAGCGCTCGGGGTGGCGCAGGAACTCGAGGCCGCAGGTGTGCGGGTGCTCCTCGACGACCGAAAGGCGGCGTCGCCCGGCGTGAAGTTCAAGGACGCCGAACTGATCGGAATTCCCACGATCGTCGTCGTTGGGCGAGGCCTCGCCGATGGCGTCATCGAGATCAAGGACCGAGCAACCGACGAACGACGCAACGTTGCCGTCGACGATGCCGTGGCGCAGATCCTGGCCGAGATCGCCACACATCCCTAGATTCCGCAGGTCGTCGCCAGGGCTTCGTTAGCCGGGGAAGGCTTGGCTCGCGCCGCCCCAGCTGATCGCGCGGGTTCCGCATTCCTGCGCATTGCGGATAGCCCGTTCACGTGATGCATCGGCCGAGGTCGTCGCGACCGCTGCCCAGTTTCGGACGAGTCGCTGTTCGATCTGAATGGCCAGGGCTTTGGCCTGGGCAGGGGAGTCGACCGGCCCAGTCTCGTAAGCGGGGGCGGGCGGCAGCACGGGTGCTTGCAGTGCGGCGAGGTCAAACCGCAGTTCATCGCGCAGTTGCCGATGGCTTTCCAGTGCGCGTCGGGCGCGTGCTTGGTCCGCACCGGACGTGCGAGCGCCGATCACCCCGTAGGCATAGGTCGCGGCGTACTCGCCGTTAAGCGCTTGGGTGAGGTTCTCGATGGCCGCGTCGCTCATGGTGATCCGTCCGTCAGTGAGGCAACGTGTTGCGATTCGGACGTCGCGATTAGGGCGAGATCCCAAATGAGTTCGCTACCTGACGCTTGCACACACGATGCGCGACGTTCACGCGCAGCCTCACGTTCGGCGACGACAAGCTCCTTCAGCGCTGCTTGAGCGGTCGGGGGAATCACCACGCCCTTGAGGTCTGTTGGCGCAGAGTCGCCACCAACGGCGGCCAAATGCTCGTTGTGCTGATCGCGGATCGGGGTCAGCTTTGCGGCGAGCGTCGGGAACGCCGCAATCGTCGCGTCGTACCGCTTGATCAAGTCGTTCTCGCTGGCCGTGACTTGGCTTCTGACGCTGTCGTCCGCATCGCTTACCGGCGTATCGCCTCCGCTGCTGCAAGCGGCGAGGGTCGCCAGTGGCGCGATGGCACCTGCTTGTAGCACCTGGCGTCGGGTCGGCATTGCGGTCACGGGCACAGCGTAGGCAACGGCCGTGGGTCTAAGATGACGCAGTACTGAAGAATTCGTTTGCGCGCACCAAAGATGGTTCGAAACGCAACGACAAACTACATAAGGAGTCGCACGATGGCAGCGGTATCGAATGAGCGCCTGGGAGCCCTGCTGGCCCCAGTTGTCGCCTTGACCGGAGTCGATCTCGAAGACGTGACGACCCGTAAGTCCGGCTCCCGTACCGTCGTGCTCATCACCATCGATCGCGATGGCGGCGTCGATCTCGACATCGTTGCAGTCGTGTCACGAAAGTGTGCGGATGCGCTGGAAGAAGACGGCGCCTTCGGAGAATCGCCCTACGTCCTCGAAGTTTCCTCACCCGGAGTCGATCGTCCTTTGACGCAAGCGCGTCATTGGCGGCGTGCCAAGGACCGCCTCGTCAACATCGAGATGCTTGATGGGCGCCGGGTGCACGGTCGAATTGCGGAAACGACGGATGAGTCTGCCCAGATTCTCACCAAGACCGGAGTCGAGAGTGTCGAGTTCACTGGCGTCGCACGCGCGGTCGTCGAAGTTGAGTTCGGCAGCGGGAAGGGTGAGTAGCAATGGATATTGATGTTGCAGCGCTAAGGGCGCTTGTCACGGAGCGGGAACTCTCCCTCGACACAGTTGTTACGAGCATCGAACAGGCGCTCCTGGTTGCCTACCACCACACGCCCGGTGCTCATCGCGATGCGCGCGTTGAGCTTGATCGGGCGACCGGACACGTCACAGTCTGGGCGAAGGAAGACCCACAGGAACTCGCGCCAATTGAGATCGTGGCGGACGGCGAAGACGCCGGCGTTGACCTCACCAGCGACACCCCACCAGTGCGTGTCCCAGAGCCGCCGGTCCGCCGCGAGTTCGACGACACGCCACCAGAGTTCGGCCGTATTGCGGCCACGACGGCCCGCAACGTGCTGATGCAACGCCTGCGCGAGGCAAACGATGACATTACGTTTGGAGAATTCTCTGGACGTGAGGGCGACTTGGTTAGTGGCACGGTGCAGCAGTCACGAGACCCACGATCAGTTGCTGTCGAGTTGGGCAAGATCGAAGGCACCATCCCGGCGGCTGAACAGGTGCCAACCGATGACTACTCGCACGGCACGCGATTGAAGTGCCACGTCGTCGCGGTCCGCAAAGGGCCCAAGGGTGCACAGGTCACGCTGTCGCGAACCCATCCTGAGTTGGTGCGGAACCTTTTCAAGATGGAGTCTCCTGAAATCGCTGACGGCACAGTCGAGATCGTCGGCGTCGCTCGCGAAGCCGGGCATCGGTCGAAGATTGCGGTCCGAGCAACGATCGACAACGTGAACCCCAAGGGTGCGTGCATCGGACCAATGGGTCAACGTGTTCGTGCCGTCACCGCTGAACTGCAAGGCGAGAAGATTGACATCATCGACTGGGCCGACGATCCGGCGACGTTTGTCGCCAACGCGCTGAGCCCCGCTCGGGTCAACAGTGTGGAGGTCGTCGACCTCGAAGCGCGTTCAGCACGGGTGGTTGTGCCGGACTACCAACTCTCACTCGCGATCGGTCGCGATGGACAGAATGCCCGGCTCGCGGCCCGTCTGACGGGCTGGCGCATCGATATTCATAGCGATGCCGAGCAACCAGATGGATCTTCAGCCCCAGATTCTCAAGCGGCGGACCGCGCCGAGCCGACCGGTGAGTGACCAACGGGGTGCGCGCGGGGTAGACTTGCCCTCGGTTCTGAGTACACCGCTAGGACATCCAACAGCTGAGAGCAAGAATTCGGCAGCCGACGACGGGCACCAACCCGTCAGAACGTGTGTTGGATGTCGTGAACGTGTGACCAAGACCGACCTGGTGCGGCTTGTCGCCATCGACGGAAGTCTGGTGATCGACAGGGAGTCCACATTGCCTGGTCGCGGTGCGTATGTGCACTCACGATCTGATTGTGTGGATTCAGCACTTCGACGCAGAGCATTCCCTCGTGCGCTACGCACGCAGGGCACACTCGACGCCGACACGGTGAGCAAGACGTTCGCCGCAGGATTTTCCATACCAGCCGATAGTTCAGGAGCAGTTGGATGAGCGCTCGATGAGTTACCAGCTATGAACCCGTATAGGCACGAATAGGGTCCGAGCATGCGCCCGGGCCAGGACGGAGAACAGTGGCCAAGGCCCGCGTATATGAAGTCGCGAAAGAGCTCGGGATTGATAGCAAGACCGCTCTAGCAAAACTGCAAGAAATGGGAGAGTTCGTTAAGTCGGCCTCCTCGACTATTGAAGCCCCGGTTGCACGCAAGTTGCGGGATGCATATCCCGACGCACCTGCAGACGCGCCGGAGAAGAAGGCTCCCGCCAAGAAGGCAGCAGCCAAGAAGGCAGTGCCAAGCCCAGCAGACGGCGCACCGAAGCCGGCGGCACCAACGCCCGCAGCGCCGACTGCACCCGCAGCGGCCACGCCAACACCGGGTCCGGCTCCAACGCCAGGTCCCGCCCCGACTCCCGCACCAGCGCCAGCAGCACCTGCAGCACCTGCGGCGGCAACGCCTGAGGCTCCAGCGGCGGCTGCCGCCAGCGCCGATGCGCCGCCAGCGCCGAAGCCCGCAGGACCACGGCCGGGTAACAACCCGTTCACCGGTGCCAGCGGCATGCGCCCGACGGGCCCACGCCCTGGCAACAATCCGTTTAGTGCAGGTGGAAATTCAGGAATGCAGCGTCCGGGAGTACCCGGCGCGCCACGTCCGAACCCAGGCAGCATGCCGCCTCGGCCACAGGCCCGCCCTGCCCCGTCACGTCCGGGCCAGCGTCCAGGTGGACCGGGTCAGCGTCCAGGTGGTCCCGGCCAGCGTCCGGGTGCGCCAGGCCAAGGTGGCGGCGCAGGTCGTCCCGGTGGTGGCGGTGCCCCAGGTCGTCCCGGAGCACCCGGAGGTGCCTTTGGTGGCCGTGGCGGAGGTCGTCCCGGAGGTCGCCCAGCACGTGGGCGTAAATCGAAGCGGGCGAAGCGTCAAGAGTTTGACAATATGGCGGCACCGACCATCGGTGGCGCGACCGTTCCCATGGGCAACGGGCAATCAATCACGCTGCCTCGGGGTGCGTCGCTGACAGACTTCGCCGACAAAATCGGCGCAAACCCAGCGAGCCTGGTGAGCGTCCTGTTCAAGCTCGGCGAGATGGTGACGGCGACGGAATCTGTCAACGATGACACGCTCGCACTGCTTGGTGCCGAGTTGAACTATGAAGTTCAGGTTGTCTCGCCAGAGGACGAAGACCGCGAGCTGCTCGGGACCTTCAACCTTGAATTTGGTGAGGACGAAGGCAGCGCTGCAGAACTCGTCAAGCGTGCACCGGTTGTGACCGTCATGGGTCACGTCGATCACGGTAAGACGAAGCTCCTCGACGCGATTCGCAGCACGTCCGTGGTCGACCGTGAAGCAGGTGGCATCACCCAGCACATCGGTGCCTACCAGATCACGGCCCACAAAGACACCGACGAAGAACGCAAGATCACGTTCATCGACACACCGGGTCACGAGGCGTTCACCGCAATGCGTGCCCGCGGTGCCAAGGTCACTGACGTCGCGATCCTCGTGGTTGCTGCTGATGACGGCGTGAAGCCGCAGACGGTCGAAGCGCTCAACCACGCGCAGGCCGCCGATGTTCCGATCGTCGTCGCAGTCAACAAGGTCGACAAGGAAGGTGCTGATCCTGCGAAGGTTCGCGCCCAGTTGACCGAGTACGGCCTGGTGGCTGAAGAGTATGGCGGCGACACCATGTTCGTGGATGTCTCCGCGAAGCAGAACATGGGCATCGACGAGTTGCTTGAGGCCGTGCTACTGACGGCGGATGCCACGTTGGATCTGCGGGCGAACCCGACTCAGGATGCTCAAGGTGTCGCGATCGAAGCCCACCTTGACCGTGGCCGCGGACCCGTCGCAACCGTGTTGGTGCAACGTGGAACCTTGCGTCCAGGCGTATCGATCGTCTGTGGTGGCGCGTATGGCCGCGTTCGCGCGATGCTCGACGAGAATGGCGACACGGTCGATGAGGCGTTGCCCTCACGTCCGGTCATGGTGCTCGGTCTGACGACCGTGCCCAACGCTGGTGATTCGTTCCTCGTTGTTGAAGAGGACCGAACCGCTCGTCAAATTGCCCAGACACGGCAGGCACGCGAGCGTAATGCTCAGCTGGCCAAACGACGTGGCCGTCGCAGTCTCGAGGACTTCCTCAAGACGCTGGAGTCCGGCGAGGTGCAGGAACTCAACCTCATCCTCAAGGGCGACGTGTCCGGTTCTGTGGAAGCACTCGAGGATGCGCTCCTCAAGATCGATGTGGGCGACGAAGTGTCGTTGCGGATCATCGACCGTGGTGTTGGCGCGATCACCGAGACGAACGTCAACCTGGCGCTCGCTTCAGATGCCGTCATCATCGGATTCAACGTTCGTCCCGAAGGTAAGGCGCGTGAACTCGCCGATCGCGAAGGTGTCGATCTGCGGTTCTACTCGATCATCTACCAGGCGATCGATGAGGTCGAATCTGCGCTCAAGGGCATGCTCAAGCCTGAGTACGAAGAGGCTCAGCTTGGTTCTGCTGAGGTCCGCGAGGTCTACCGCTCCAGCAAGTTCGGAAACATCGCCGGTGCGCTGGTCCGAAGCGGTCTGGTCAAGCGGAACGCCAAGGCGCGCCTCATTCGCGACGGGGTTGTCGTTGCCGACAACCTCAAGGTCGAATCACTCAAGCGCTTCAAGGATGACGCCAGCGAGGTCAAGGAAGGCTACGAGTGCGGTATCGGGCTCGGATCCTTCAACGACATCAAGGTTGATGACGTCATCGAGACCTTCGAGATGAAGGAAATCGCACGCAGCTAGTGGGCTTCGGCTGACGCTTGTTGCACGTGATTTCGGTTGGGAGACGACCATGAGTGATGAGACTCCACGGGCTCGCCGATTGGCGGACCGCATCAAGGTGATCGTGGCGGAGATGATCGAGCGGCGGATCAAGGATCCGCGGCTCGGCTTCGTCACGGTTACCGATGCCTACGTCACGAACGACCTTCGGGAAGCAACGGTGTTCTACACCGTGCTCGGTGACGTTCGCGATCAAGAGGGCACTGCCATTGCGTTGAACTCGGCGAAGGGATTGTTGCGTTCGGAGGTCGGCAAACAAACCGGCGTTCGGTACACCCCATCGTTGGAGTTCATCGCCGATGCGATGCCGGAGAACGCTCGCCACATCGAAGAGCTGATTGCCGCGACGAAGAAGTCGGACGAGAAGCTGCAGAAGCGTGCCGCAGGTGCGCAGTTCGCGGGTGATCCCGATCCCTATCGCGTTCCCCGCGAAGAGGGTCAGGACCCTTCGTGAGCTGGGATCGTCCGCCCACACCTGCTGACTGGGAATCGCTGACGGCGACCATCAAGTCGTCGTCAGCGGTGCTCTGTGTGGCGCATGTGAGCCCGGACGGCGATGCGCTTGGATCGGCAATGGCCGCAGCTTTGTCGATGCGGCAGGTGGGGATCGAGGCGTACGTCTCGTTCGACGAAGATCCGTTCACGTTGCCGGGATCGTTGGCGTGGCTTCCGGGTCAAGAGCTACTTCGCGCACCCGCAGACGTCCCGGCCTCTGTGGACATGGTCGTCAGCTTTGACGCCAGCGATTTGGCGCGGCTCGGTCGGCTAGGCGAATTCGCCCAGGGTGTTGAGCACTTTGGAGCTGTTGACCACCACCGCTCGTATACCGGGTTCGCATCGATTTCTGTCGTCGATGTCACGGCGCCAGCGACGGCCGTTTTGGCCATGGAACTCACGGATCGACTTGACGCCGAGCTGACCCGCGACATCGCGACGTGCATCTACGCAGGGCTGACTACCGATACTGGGTCTTTCCGGTTCACCGGAACGACCGCCAAGACGCACTACCTCGCAGCGCGACTGCATGAGTGCGGCATTGCGCACGACGAGATCGCGCGCGCGGTGTTCGACACCGCATCCTTCGAGGCTGTGAAGCTTCTGGGGATTGCCATTGATCGAGCGGTTCTGCTCACTGACGCCGTCGGGGGAAATGGCCTGGTGTGGACCGCACTGACTCGGTCAGACCGTGAAGCGCTGGGTCTGCCGCTCGACGCCGCTGAACCCATCATCGACACCCTGCGCACAACCGCTGAGGCTGAGGTTGCAGTCGTCTTGAAGGAAGGCGACGACGGCGTGTGGCGTGCCTCAACGCGATCGAAGGGTCTGGTTGACCTCGGTGAAGTTTGCAGCAGCCTTGGTGGCGGGGGACACCGGTTCGCAGCCGGGTTCTCATCGACGTTGCGGCCTGAACAGATCATTGACGAGATCCGCATCGCAATCGATGCCAGTCTTGCCGCTGCCTAGCTCACCTGAACATGGCGCGTAAGAACCCCCCTGCCCCGTTTGACGGGCTGGTCATCGTTGATAAGCCGCAGGAATGGACCTCCCACGACGTTGTCGGCAAACTCCGTCGGCTCATTGGTGCCCGCCGAGTAGGGCACGGGGGGACCCTTGATCCGATGGCTACAGGAGTACTCATTTGTGGGGTTGGTCGAGCGACGAAGTTGCTTGGCATGGTTGCCGCGAGCGATAAGACCTACGAAGCAACCATCCGTCTCGGTGTTTCAACCACGACGGATGACGCACAAGGTGAGGTCATCAAGGTCCAGGACGCGATGCAACTGGGCGGTGCAGGAATGGCGGCAATCGAGAGCGGGATAGCTGGGTTGTCCGGGCAGATCATGCAGCGGCCTAGCTCAGTGAGCGCGATCAAGATCGATGGCCAACGAGCCTACAAACGTGTCCGTGACGGCGAGGATGTTGTTCTCGAAGCGCGCCCGGTCACAGTGAGCGAGTTCGCGGTGCTGGCCGATCGCACGGTTGAAACTGATGAGTACGGCGCCCCGACGGCTGTTCTCGACCTCGACGTTCGCGTGACCTGTTCAACGGGCACGTACATTCGCGCACTCGCTCGCGATCTCGGTGATGCCCTTGGGGTTGGTGGGCACCTCACGATGCTGCGCCGCACTCGGATCGGGCAGTACTCCCTGGACTCTGCGCACACCCTCGATGAATTAGCTGAAGCAATGACCGAGATTCCCCTCGATGTCGTGTGTCGAGAGTTGTTCGTGTCATGGGAACTGAACGCAGAGCAGTCCTCGATCTACTCGCACGGAGGGCGGCTCGATTGGCCGCTGCAGTTGCCCGTGGACGCTGAGCTTGCCGTGTTTGATCCCGCGGGTCGCTTGTTGGGCCTTGCGGCTCAGAAAGACGGACGGCTGGCGCCGACCGTCGTGTGGGAACCTGCCTGAACCTTCTCAGCGGAGATGGAAGCCCTCAATTACGAGGGGAGCAACGCCGACCTGATCTATATCTATTGTCCACAGATCTGAGCATTACTGAGCGTAACAGGTAGCCAAAACCGTACATATTCTGTACGGTTTTGGCATGACTCGTTTCATGCAGATCGCAGAGCTTGCCGCCGGTCAGCATGGTGTCATCACTACGACCGACGTGGCAGCAGCCGGAATCGACACCGCTGCCTTGCGCGCACTGGCGCGGACAGGCGCAGTGATCAGGCTCGCGTCGGGCTTGTATCGCGTACCTCTCATCGAGACGACACGGCTTACGCCGTTCATGGAGGCAGTGCTGTGGACTCGGCGCAATGGGGTTGTCTCCCACGCTTCGGGTCTGACGATAAGGGGATATGGCGACTTCGCCGAGTCGCACATCGACCTAACCCTCCCTCGCAATGTCCGCCTCCGGAAGTCCGGGCCGACCTACTACCGACTCTGGCATGAAGATCTCGCGCACGACGAGATCGTGATCTACGAGGGTATTCCTGTGACGACAGTGTTGAAGTCAATCAAGGACGCGAAGCTTGCCGGAGCAGACCCGCAGCAGCTACGGCTCGCGGCGCGGCAAGCGTTCCAAGCGGGCGAGCTAAATCCAGCGCAGGACCGAGCAGCCCGGCGGCTGCTGCAATCTGGTGCAAAGACGCGGAACGCATCATGAGTAAGGCGGAGAAGTCTGTCCCGCCACCTACCAACGTGCGATCGCTCAAGGCCAGAATAGAGAACCTCGCGCGCAGACACGGGATCGCACCAAACCTTCTGCACCATCAACTCGCCTCGTACGTTGTTACGGAGATGCTGCAGCGGTCAAGAGCAACGACCGGCGAGGGTCTATTTCTGATCAAGGGTGGCACGGCAATTCAAATGCGCCTCGGATTGTCGGCCAGCCGTTTCAGCAAGGATCTGGATGCAGTATTCCGGGGGAGTGTTGACGACATAGTTGGCGCAGCCCGTGCGGCACTCGCGGAAGACTGGCATGGATTCACGGCCAAGCCTGCGCGGCCGAAACCGATCAATGTCCCCGGCATGCCGACAAAGCCAATGCGCTTCGATGTGCAGCTGGACTATCGAAATCAATCCTTCGCAAAAGTTCCGGTCGAGGTCTCAATTGCCGAAGCTGAATCGGCCCGCACATCCGACGAGATTGCTCCAGCGGCGTTCGCAACAATCGGAATGGAAGCGCTCGGACTGCCCGACGTGGGCGTGGCAAGCCTAATGTCGTTGGAGTATCAGATCGCGCAGAAACTACATGCGTGCACCGATCCCGGCGAACCGCCGAGAGATAACGAACGCGCACATGACGTTGTTGATTTGCTTCTACTTCTGCCATTGCTCGACGAGTCGGCGTACGCGGCGACAAGGCATGCGTGTGTCGAGATCTTCACGAACAGAGGGCGCCAGAACTGGCCGCCGCAAGTTCGCACATATCCCGACTGGTCACGGCTTTACCGAGTGGCCGTCTCGGACATACTCGAACCACCTGAGCTTCCCGAAACCATCCATGACGCCATCGCGCTACTCCAGTACTACATCGAGCAATTGGAGGCGCGAGGCCGTGGAGTCCGGCTTAGTGACTAGCTGGACTTCCCACGGAAGTTTGAAACGGCGTATCGACACCCGCTACACCGAACTCTTGGCAGGTTCCTCCGGCGTTGGACCACCGGTCGGGGGAGTGCTCGGAGGGCCTTCGACGCTCACCTTCGGCAAGATCTTGCCGAGCCACCCGGGCACGTACCAATTCGCTTTGCCGAACATGGTCATGAGCGCGGGGACCAATGCCAGTCGGACGACAAACGCGTCGAGCGCGATTGCCACGGCAAGCGAGAGGCCGAAGAGCTTGATCGTGGTGTTGGACTGGAACACAAACGAGATGAACACGCAGAACATGATCAGCGCAGCAGCAACAACAACTTGTCCTGAGCTGCCGAGCCCGACCCGCACCGCCAGGCGGTTGTCTTGATGGTGCTCCCATTCCTCCTGCATTCGACTCACGATGAAGACCTGGTAATCCATCGACAAGCCGAACAGAATCGCAAAGAGCATCACCGGTAGGAACGGCAGGATTGGGCCTGCCTCGGCAATGCCGAACACGGATGAGAAATTGCCCCACTGGAACACGAAGACCGATACCCCAAGTGCGGCGCCGTAGCTCAGCAGCGACGTAAGGACCGCAGTCAGCGGCACGAGTAGCGAGCGGAACAAGACCATCAGCACGAGGAAGCCCAAGACCACGACGATCAACAGGAACGACGGGAGCTTCTCGCGCAATACGGTGCTGAAGTCCGCGGCAGTCGCCGTGGCTCCGCCCACGTATGCCGAGATCCCCGTGCCGTTGAGTGCTTGCGGGATCGTCTGGTCGCGCAGGGTGTTGAGCAGGGCGGTCGTCGCTGCGTCTTGCGGACCCGATGTTGACACCACCGTGATCAACACAGTCTTGCCGTCGGCACTGATGAGTTTGGACCCGGCAGTGACCGGCGATGCGATCGAGACGCCTGGTGCGTTCGCGATGTCCTTGGCGAGGGCTTGCACCTTCGGTAGGTCAGCGGCGTCGGGCATCTGCGCCACCACGATGAACGGTCCGTTCGCACCGGAGCCGAACGCCGTTGACGTCAAGTCGTATGCAATGCGTTGGGTGTCACCTTGTGGATTTGCGCCTGCGTCCGGGAACCCTTCGCGCAGGGATGAGGCCGGTGCAGCCAAGATTCCCATGAAGATCAACGCAACGATGGTGACCAACCAACGCTTGTTCTCGATGAAGACCGCGTACGAGCGGAACCGACGCCCGCGGTCCGCCTTTGGTGGCTTGCGTGCCCATGGCATCTTCCCGGCGAACACCTTCGGTCCGAGCAGCGAGATCATCGCCGGGAGCAAGGTGACGGCTGTGATCATGACGGCGATGACGGTGACTGCGGCGCCGACTGCAAGCCCGTTGAGGAAGCTCAATCCGAGGACGAACAGCCCCGACAGCGCGATGATCACCGTCAGTGCGGCGAACACGATCGCGCGCCCGGCTGTGCCGACCGCAATTAGTGCGGCTTCTTTGTGTTCCACGCCGTCGAGAATCGCTTGGCGGTATCGGTTGAGTAGGAACAGCGAATAGTCGAATCCGACTCCGAGGCCGATCATGGTCGCCAGGCTCGGCGCGAAGCTCGCGGTATCAACGAAGTTGGCCGAAATCGCTAGCAGCGAGAGTCCGACTCCGAGGCCGATGAGCGCGGTGAGTAGTGGTAGGCCCGCAGCAACAATCGCTCCGAACATGATCAGCATGATGATGATCGCGGCGAGAATGCCAACGATTTCGCTAATCGGTGGCTCGCTGGAAGCCGATGCGATCACGTTTCCAGTTGCGCCGGCAGTGAATAGGCCTTGGTTGTTGAGCTGCTCGACGGCAGCGATCAGTGCCTGGGCGTCAGCCTTCGGTACTTCAGCATCAGGCACCTTGAACTGGACGTTGATTTTGCCGATGGTTCCGGTGACGTTCGTGAGTCCCAACCCCAGCGCATCGAGTGGGTTTGCGTAGTCATACGGAGACTGCACACTCGCAACTGATCCGATTGCTTCGATCTGCTTCGTCATCTGCTCAACCGCGGTCTTCTCCGCTGGGTCAGCGAGCAGCTTGTTGCCGGAGGTGAACAGCACCTGCACCGACGCGTTATTCGTGGTGTCACCGAAGTTCTGAACGAGGAGCTCTTGGGCCTTCGTTGAGCCGGTATTCGGCAGGCTGAACGAATCGTTGTACTGCCCGGCGTGAGTTGCAACTCCAACGCCAACTGCGACCAAAAGGACGATCCAGGCGATGATTGCCTGCCAGGGACGATTGACCGCCCAACGTGAAACCGGACCCATGGAAGTCGCTCCGCTCATCAGTCGCACTACGTGTGCCCGACGATAGGGCACCAGGGCTAGCGAAGGGGGTTTGCAGACTCCAGCGACCGACCGCGACGAGCACTGGTCGCACTGGTCCAGCCACAGGATTCGAGGCAAAGCGACTCCGGTACCTGCAAGGTGGCAGGATCACTGCCGTGATGGTGTGGGACGACGTGGCGTCGGTGCCAACCGATTGGCCAGCTTCTGTAGTGACTATCGGCGTGTTCGACGGTGTGCACCGTGGCCACCGTGAACTGATTAGGACCGCCGTGCAGCGGGCAGCCGTTCGAGGCGTGCCCAGCGTGGTTCTCACGTTCTGGCCGAATCCGGTTGAGGTCGTGCGCCCAGGTGAACCACCCGCGCGACTCGCGACACTGGACCAGCGCCTAGCGCTCATTGCGGAACTTGGCGTAGATGCGGTGCTCGTCTTGCCGTTCACTCACGAGCAGGCGCAAGCGACTCCCGAGCAGTTCGCTGGCCGAGTCCTTAGCGATTCGCTGGGCGCTGCCGAGGTTGTGGTCGGGGAGAACTTCCGATTCGGTCACCGAGCCCGGGGCGACGTGCACACGCTCACCGAACTCGGGCACCGACTTTCCTTCGACGTGTTGGCCTTGCATCTGCTCAACACCAACGCCGACGGCGAACCCGTCAGCTCAACGATGATCCGCAAGTTGGTTGCCGAGGGTGAGGTCGCGGCAGCAGCCCGTGCGCTCGTGCGGCCGCATCGTGTTGAGGGGATTGTTGTGCGCGGTGAAGGCCGGGGTGCGCCGCTCGGATTCCCCACAGCGAACCTGGCCGCGACTCCGTTCGCCGCGATTCCTGCCGATGGCGTGTACGCAGGCCGCATTGTGATCGACCCCTACGGCGAACCGCAGGCCCATCCCGCCGCAATCAGCGTCGGTACCAACCCAACTTTCGACGACGTCATTGAGCGCCGCGTGGAGGCCTGGGCGTATGACGCTGGCGTTCTGGACCTGTATGACCGGCCGATTGCCGTAGATTTTGCAGCACATGTGCGAGGCCAAAAGAAGTTCAATTCCGAAGACGAACTCGTTGCAGCGGTCAACTCAGATGTTGACCAGATTCGCCGACTCCTCGGCGAATAGCGCTCCAACCCCGATCCGCACGCATACAGGTGTGTGCCAACGATCGGCAAACCAGATTTCCGGGGGCCAGCCCCGGCTGCTACCCTGAAACCCGACGGCTACCGGACGAGCGCTCGGTAGACCGACATTCAAGGGTTGCGATCCGCAACCTAGATCCACGCACCAGGTGACAATCAGTCAGCTGCCTAGCCGCGCTCGAGGGAAAAGTACATGTCAATCGACGCTGAAACAAAGACCAAGCTCATCGCCGAATACGCCCTAACCGAAGGCGACACCGGTAGCCCCGAAGTTCAGATTGCAGTGCTGTCGTACCGCATTGCAGCTTTGACGGAGCATCTCAAGGAGCACAAGCACGATCACCACACGCGCCGCGGACTGCTGCTGCTCGTTGGTCGTCGTCGTCGTCTTCTCAACTACCTTGCAAAGACCGACATCACTCGGTACCGCACATTGATCGAACGGCTCGGCATCCGCCGCTAGCCGCCATAACGGGGTAGGCGCGCCCACGCGTGATCGCGGGCCCCGGTCCTCGGTGGTGGCTCCCGGGTTAGAACTCAGTCGAGTTCTCACGACCCGAGCGCTTCGATCGAAGGCCGGTCCGCGACGGCTGTGTAGTCAGGCGCCGCCCGCCCCCTGTAACAAAGAGGAGGGCACCTGTGGAAGGTCCCGACGTTCAAACCGCTGAAGCCGTAATCGATAACGGCTCGTTCGGCACCCGCAAGATCCGGTTCGAAGCCGGACGTTTGGCCCAGCAAGCCGCTGGTAGCACCGCTGTTTACCTTGACGACGACACGATGTTGTTGTCAGCAACGACGGCGGGCAAGCACCCCAAGGATCACTTCGACTTCTTCCCGCTCACGGTGGATGTTGAAGAACGTATGTACGCCGCCGGAAAGATCCCCGGCTCGTTCTTCCGTCGTGAAGGCCGCCCAAGTGAAGACGCGATCCTCACCTGTCGCCTCATCGACCGTCCGCTGCGCCCAAGCTTCGTCAAGGGCCTGCGCAATGAGGTCCAGGTTGTCGTGACGGTTATGTCACTCAACCCCGACCACATCTACGACGTTGTCGCAATCAACGCAGCGTCGATGTCGACCCAGCTCTCAGGTCTGCCATTCTCTGGTCCGATCGGTGCCGTACGTGTGGCGTTCATCCGTGGCCAGTGGGTTGCGTTCCCGAACCACAGCGACCTCGAAGAAGCCGTGTTCGACATGGTTGTTGCCGGTCGTGTGGTTGGCGACGATGTCGCGATCATGATGGTCGAGGCAGAAGCAACCGAACGCACGATCGAACTCGTCGCCGGTGGCGCTGCTGCTCCAACTGAAGAGGTTGTTGCAGCTGGGCTCGACGCATCGAAGGCTTTCATTGCTGAGCTGTGCCGCGCACAGTCCGAGCTGGCATCGAAGTCGGCGAAGGAAACCCGCGAGTTCCCAGTCTTCCTTGATTACCAGGACGACGCATACGACGCTGTTGCAGCGCTCGTTACCGACGACATCGCTTCGGCGATCACGATCGCTGGCAAGCAGGATCGCGAAGCAGCGCTCGATGCCGTCAAGGAAAAGGTCATCGACGGGCTGTCCGAGCAGTTCGAAGGACGCGAGAAGGAGCTTGGCGGCGCACTCAAGGCTGTCACCAAGAAGCTCGTTCGTCAGCGCATCCTTCGCGACAAGGTCCGCATGGATGGTCGCGGTATCACCGACATCCGCGCGCTCTCGGCCGAGGTCGAGATCATCCCGCGGGCACACGGTTCCGCACTGTTCGAGCGTGGCGAGACCCAGATCTTGGGTGTCACGACGCTGAACATGCTGCGCATGGAACAGCAGCTCGACACATTGAGCCCGGTAACGCGTAAGCGCTACATGCACAACTACAACTTCCCGCCGTACAGCACTGGTGAGACCGGTCGCGTTGGTTCGCCGAAGCGTCGCGAAATCGGTCACGGTGCACTGGCAGAGCGTGCACTCGTGCCCGTCCTGCCATCGCGTGAGGACTTCCCGTACGCGATCCGTCAGGTCTCCGAGGCACTCGGATCCAACGGTTCGACGTCTATGGGTTCGGTCTGTGCATCGACGATGTCGCTGCTCAACGCTGGTGTGCCGCTGAAGGCAGCTGTTGCCGGTATCGCGATGGGTCTGATCTCCGATGAGGTCGACGGCAACATGGAGTACGTGGCAATCACGGACATCCTCGGTGCCGAAGACGCGATGGGCGACATGGACTTCAAGGTCGCCGGAACGAAGGAATTCGTCACGGCGCTGCAGTTGGATACCAAGCTCGACGGTATTCCGGCTTCGGTACTTGCTGGTGCGCTGACTCAGGCACACGATGCGCGTCTAGCGATCCTCGATGTGATGAACGAAGCGATTGACGCTCCGGATGAGATGAGCCTGTTGGCTCCTCGCATCATCACGATCAAGGTGCCCGTCGCCAAGATCGGTGAGGTTATCGGCCCGAAGGGCAAGATGATCAACCAGATTCAAGACGACACTGGTGCCGAGATCAGCATCGACGACGACGGCACGATCTACATCGGGGCCTCCGATGGCGAATCGGCCGAGAAGGCTCGCGACACGATCAACCAGATCGCGAACCCGACCATGCCCAACGTTGGTGAGCGCTACCTCGGAACGGTCGTCAAGACGACCAACTTCGGTGCCTTCATCTCCCTCGTTCCAGGCACTGACGGTCTGCTTCACATCACCGAGATCAAGAAGCTCGTTGGTGGCAAGCGCGTCAACGCTGTCGAAGACGTGCTGAACGTCGGCGACAAGGTGCAGGTCTCGATCAAGGAAGTAGACCCTCGCGGAAAGCTCTCACTTGAGCCTGTCCTCGAAGGTGACGATCAGCCCGCGCCAGCGGCCGCAGGTGCGGAAAGCTAATCAACCACCACATGCAGATCCCAGTATCCGGTCAGCAGCGCGCAGGTTCTACCCGCACGCTGCTGACCGGTGCTGATGGATCTCTGGTGAAACGGACCGTCCTTCCCGGCGGTTTACGAGTTGTTTCGGAGTCTGTTCCCGGCGCACGATCTGTTGCTCTTGGCTTCTGGGTCGGCGTTGGATCACGAGACGAAACCCGCAAGGCAGCGGGTGCTTCGCACTTCCTTGAGCATCTACTCTTCAAGGGAACAGCGACGCGTGGCCCGTTCGAGATTGCCGCAGCAATTGAACAGGTCGGTGGCGACCTCAACGCATTCACCACAAAAGAATGCACGTGCTACCACGCACGGGTGCTCGCCGACGACATGCCGTTGGCCGTTGATGTGGTCGGCGAGATGGTCGCCACTTGCAGGATCGATCCGGCCGATGTCGAATCCGAGCGCGGCGTCGTGCTCGAAGAAATCGCGATGTACGAAGACGACAACACCGACGTCGCCCACCAAAATCTCTCTGCACGCCTCTATGGATCGTCACGGCTCGCTGACCCGGTAATCGGGTCGGCTGAGAGCCTGCGCCAGATGAGCCGCGCAACTGTGTGGCGCCACTACCGACGCCACTACCGACCCAGTGACGTCGTCGTCACCGCGGCTGGTGCTGTTGATCACGCACAGCTTGTCCGCGAGGTCCGCCGTGTCACCGGTGGTTGGGTCACAGATCGCACTGCCATGCCGACTCCTGCGCGTTCGCTGCGCACGCCAGCGACGCGTCACCGCTCGATCCCAGGCTGCGAAGTTATTAGTAAGCCGACCGAGCAAGCGCACATCATGCTTGGTGTTCCGGGCTTTAGTCGCACGGATCCACGTCGCTGGCCGCTCGCCGTCCTGGATATCGCGCTCGGCACGGGGATGTCGAGTCGTCTGTTCCAAGAAGTCCGCGAGAAGCGTGGATTGGTCTACTCAGTCCACAGCTTCCGCTCTGGCTACAGCGATGCCGGTATGTTCGGCGTCTACGCCGGAACCATGCCGGACAAAGCCGACAAGACGATCGAAGTCATTCAAGAAGTCCTCGCCGATGTGGCCACGCACGGGATCACCGATGACGAGGTCGCTCGGGCGAAGGGGCAATTGCGCGGAGCCTCAGTGTTGGAGTCAGAGGATCCCGCCTCTCGGATGAGTCGCCTCGGTGAGGCGGAAGTCCTCTCGGGGCACCTGCTGAGCCTGGACGATGTGGTGGAAGAGATCGAGAATGTCACCTCAGATGACATCGCGGCCGTCGCAGCATTGCTGTTGAAGCAGCCCCAGACCTTGACTGTGGTCGGTCCGTACGAAGCGGATCGAACCTTCGATACGGAGGGTCCACAATGACGATTCGGGTTGGCGTCTGTGGCGCTGCGGGACGTATGGGCTCCCAGGTGGTTGCCGCGGTCAATGCGGCTGCTGACCTTGAACTTGTTGCAGCACTCGACGAAGGTGATGAACTCAACCTCTTGAGCACCGCGGGCGTTGAGGTGGTTGTTGACTTCACCAACCCCGGCGTCGTGATGGACAACGTTCGGTACTGCGTGGAGCACGGAATTCACACGGTGATCGGAACATCTGGGTTCACCGCCGACAAGGTTGCCGAACTCGAAGCCCTTCTTGTGGCCAAGCCAACCGTCGGTTCTTTGATCGCTCCCAACTTTGGCATTGCGGCTGTCTTGATGATGCGGTTCGCGGCACAAGCCGCTCCCTACTTCGACAGTGCCGAGATCATCGAACTGCATCATCCGAACAAGATCGATGCTCCTTCTGGAACTGCCCGGCGGACCGCTGAGATGATCGCGCAGGCACGTTCCGAAGCTGGTTCGGCGCCGATGCCCGACGCCACGACCGAAGAGGTTCCAGGCGCTCGGGGAGCGAACATCGAAGGTGTACACGTGCACGCTGCTCGGGTCCTCGGAATGATCGCGCACCAAGAGGTGATCTTCGGGGGAGCAGGCGAGGTGCTGACGATCCGGCATGACTCAATGAACCGTGAGTCGTTCATGCCGGGTGTCCTCCTGGGTGTGCGCAACGTGGCCGAGCACCCCGGATTGACTGTGGGCCTCGAACACTTCATGGATCTGGACTGATCCTGCAATGACCGCGAAGCGCATCACGTTCATCTTGATGGGTGTGCTCGTCGTCTATCTGGTCATCGCGTTCTCCCAATCGATACGCCTGATTCAGTCAGGTGAGGCCGCGGCGATTGTTATGGGCCTGGGACTTCTGGTTCTGCCGCTGATCGGCGCGTGGATTTTGTGGCGAGAGTTGGCATTCGGCATGCAGGTCGAGCGGATGGCCAAGGTGCTTGAGGCCGAGGGTGCGCTTCCCGTCGATGATCTGCCAAGGACCGAGGTGGGCGGCATCGATCGAGACGCCGCCGACGCTGCGTTTGAAGTCGCATCACAGCAGGCACAGGCCGATCCGGACGACTGGCGATCTTGGTTCCGGGTTGCAGCGTCCTACGACGCAGCCAGGGATCGAAAGCGCGCGCGAGCAGCGATGTATCACGCCATCTCGTTGTTCCGTGCCGAGCAGGCGAAGGCCTCAACGTCGGCTAGTTAGTCCGTTCGACGTTGGTCGGATTCCCGCTGTGGACTGGGCCTATCCAACCGGAACTGGCGGTTGCGCGTGGACGTCCTCGAAGAGCTGAACAACCATCGGCCGTGCAATTTGCGCATCTGCCGGAACCAGTGAGATTCGGGTTCGACGTTCCAGCACGTCATCAATCGTGAGCGCCGCCTCGGCCTGTTGGGCCCACAGGACCTCAACCCCAAGAACGGGCGAGTGGATGTCCTTGCTGATCGGCTCCAGCAGGTGCGGATTCGAGTCGGCCAGGCTGGCGACAAGACCCGCCTCTGAGCCGAACCGCCGTTGGAGTCGGGCGGGAACGCCGACGGCAGGCGCGGCAGGTCCAGCTCCGACGAGCGCGATACGGCGCGTTTGGCAGGGCGCATCGCTGATTCGGTCTACTGCGTCCTGGGCCATCCGTCTGTACGTGGTGAGTTTTCCACCGGTCACCGTGATGACTTCGCCGGCCTTTCCTGTCACAAGGTGGTGTCGCGAGATATCCGCGGTAGCGCCGTCATGTTCTGGGTCCGCGACGAGTGGGCGCAGTCCCGCAAAAGTGCCGAGGATGTCGCTCTTGTCGATTGGGTTGTCCAGGCCGGGGTTCAGGATGCTCAAGATCCAGTCGATCTCGTCGGCATCTGGTGTCGGGACCGAAGCGATCGGGCCAGGTGCGGCAACGTCGGTGAGGCCGACGTAGACGACATCGTCGAACTGCGGAATGGTGAACACGAATCGGCCAAAATGGCCCGGTACGGGGACTGCGATTGATGCCCGAGGGCTTCCGAGCAAACTCGCCGGAAGCACGAGGTGCGTTCCGCGACTCGGCGTGACGGTGATCGACGGATCCAGCGAACCCGCCCAAACTCCGGTCGCGTTGATCACCTGGCGTGCGTTGATCGTGAACTCACCACCGTCAAATTCATCTTGGATCACCGCACCAGCTGGCGTGACGGACGTTGCGCGCGCACGGGTGATCAGCTTCGCGCCGTAGGCCGCCGCTGTTCGAGCGATCGCAACGACTAGCCGAGCATCGTCTTCGAGCTTGAAATCCCACGAGACGTACGCGCCTTGCAAGCCGTCGGCGTTCATCGTCGGAACGAGTTCGCGAGCGCGGCTCGCACTGATCTTTGACGGCGCTGGCAGCCGGGTGTGGGGGAGTCGACTGGCCCGCCGAAGCGCATCCCCGGCCGTTAGCCCCGCTCGGGTGGCAATGCGTTGCCCGGTCGGGGTCGATTCCCAGATGGGCACGAGTTGCGCGAACGGATGAACCAGATGAGGTGCGATGTGCTGGGCGATACAGGCTCGTTCGACGGCGGATTCCCACGCGACCCCAACCTTGCCGCTCGCGAGGTAGCGCAAACCACCGTGCACCATCTTTGAAGACCATCGGCTAGTTCCGAACGCAAAGTCGTAGGCCTCGACGAGTGCGACGTCGAGGCCGCGGGTTGCCGCGTCGAGCGCAATGCCAACGCCGGTGACGCCGCCACCAACAACAAGCAGGTCAACGACGTGACCCGCAGCAAGCTCGTCGCGTTCCTTGCGCCGTCGTGCTGCGGTCAGCATGCTCATTTGTTCGCCTGGACGAACGGTTTGCGAGGTCATCACGCGCTCACCGGCCGTAGGTAGCCGTCGACCATTGCCGTCAGTTCCGGGTAGATGTGACCCAGGGGATCAGCGTTGGCGATCGCCCGTTGACTGAATACGAAAGACTGCGCAGTCGCGACAATGGTCAGCGCCATGAGGTCGGGATCACCGGACTTCACCGATCCGTCGCCAGTGGCTGACTGCCCCGCGATGATGGACTCCCTCATCAGCTCGAGTGCACGCACCTGCGTTGAACCGAGGCGGTCGACGATGAGGGGAAGTAGCGCCTCCGGGTCAACAGCGAGTACTCGCTGCATGATCGGGTGTGCCGCCAGTGCAGCGCAGGTGTCTGACGCCGTGTGGGCGAGTTGTTCACGCTGAGTGGGTCGGTTGGCATTTCGCGTGATCGTTTCGTCCAGCAAGTGGGCCAGTTCCACCGTGAGTAGCGCCGACAGCAGTCGTTGGAGATCGTCGTACTTGCGGTAAACGGTCATGCGCGAGACGCCGGCCCGACGCGAGACATCGGCGAGCGTTGTTCGGCGGACTCCGACCTCAAGGATCGAGTCGTACGTGGCTCGAAGGACCGGGTCTGAAAGGGTGTCAGGTGACGGAGCACCGGATGTCGATTGTGGGCTTGCGTCCACAGCGTGCGAAGAGCGATCGGCGTGGTCGTTCTGGGGTGATTCGTCCGACGAGTTGCTGAGACGTTGTGACAACATGTGTAACAATGTAACACCACCGGTGAATTGCTGGCGGAATTGGATCTGTGACGAAGAACAGATCTCGGGAGGGCACGACATGATTGGCAGATACGACGAAGTCTCAGCGCGATGGGGAAGTCCAGACAAGCCCATCGCCATCTCGGACACTGCGCGAGCGTTCCTAGCCGAGAAGGTCGGTCCAGCGCGCACGACGCCACCGATTCCGCGCACCAAGCTCAGCGCTCCAGCTAGCCGCCTCAGCGACGATCAGCGTGCGCGCCTTCAGTCTGTCGTCGGCCCCCAAAACGTGAGCATCGACGACGACGTTCGGCTCATCCACGGTGGCGGTTTCTCCTACCTCGACCTCGTCGAACGCCGCGGCGACTCGCCACCGGCTCCAGATGCGGTGGTGTACCCGACGTCGCACGAGCAGGTGCAGGAACTCATCGGTGTCTGCGGTCAACTCAAGATCGCGATCGTCCCGTTCGGCGGTGGCACGTCGGTTGTCGGCGGAGTTCGGCCGGAAGGTGGAACCCACGATGCCGTCATCGCTGTGGCGTTTGAGCAGATGGCAGACGTGCTCGCATTCGACGAGGTCAACATGACGGTGACGGTTGGACCAGGGATAACCGGCCCGACCCTCGAACGCCTCCTTGGGGTTCGTGGCATGACGCTTGGTCACTTCCCACAGTCGTGGGAGCGGGCAAACATTGGCGGCTATGCGGCGACTCGATCCTCGGGGCAGGCGTCCGCTGGGTACGGCCGAAGCGACGAGATGGTCGAGAAGATCCGGGTTGCCACACCACGAGGTGAATTCCGACTTGGTCGGGCGCCGGGTTCTGCGGCTGGTCCGGACCTGCGTCAACTCTTCATCGGCAGCGAAGGAATCTTCGGCATTATCACCGAAGTCACGATGCGAATTAGGCGTCAGCCTCGCGACAAGCGCTACGAAGGCGTGATGTTCCCGAGCTACGAGTCTGGGCTGCGCGCATTCCGCGAGATGGTCTCGCGCCGAGCGACTGCCGACATGATGCGACTGTCTGATCCGCAAGAGACCTTGACGAACCTGACGATGGCTGCCGATGGCATGAAGGCGGCCGCGTTGGATCGCTACCTCAAACTTCGTCGCGTCGACGGCGGTTGCCTTGCGATCTTTGGCTGGGAAGGAAACCGCACCCAGATTGGCTCACGCCGAGACGAGTCGTGGCGGGTCTTGCGCACCAACGGCGCGGTGAGTCTCGGTAAGCAGGTCGGAAACGGCTGGGAACACTCACGATTCTCAGGCCCGTACTTGCGCGACACGTTGCTTGACAATGGGTACCTCGTCGAGACGCTCGAGACGTGCACCGGTTGGCGCGAACTTCCAGAACTGCGGACCGCGGTCACTGATGCGCTGAGGTCAACGTTGCGCCGCAACGGAACCGATCCCTGGGTGATGTCGCACTTGTCGCATGTGTACGAGACGGGCGGATCGCTGTACGTGACTGTCATCTCGCAGCGGGACGACGAGGATGCGGTGAACCAGTGGCAGAAGGCGAAGGACGCTGCGTGCGAAGCGATCGTCGCCCAGGGTGCCACGATCACTCATCACCACGCAGTCGGTCGCGATCACGCGCGCTGGTTGGAAGCTGAAGTCGGCTCACAAGGGATTGACCTGTTGCGCGCGGTGAAGCAGGAACTTGACCCGGAGAACATCCTCAACCCAGGAGCCCTGCTTCCTTAGACTCGGAAATCGCTGTCATGGTTGGTGCCGTTCCAAAGGAATGCCGCCAACTCCGTGGCGAGGGTCGATGCGTGTGGCCGATCCGTTGCTGACGAACTCGTGATCCATTGGTCGGCGACTGTTCGCAAGAGCGAGATGATGCCTGCCATCAGCAGGTTCGACGGTGGGTTATGGGCGTCGCTGTCCAACACTTTGGCGAACAGTGCGGTTGCTTGGCTCACTGTCGTTGCGCTCGGGTATTCCACCGCACGTCGGTCGAGTACTGTCTGGTGCTCCAGGAAGCGGTAGATATCAGGGTCTGACTCGATCAACTCCAGGTACCGCGTGATCAACTGAGCCAGTCGGACTGGCGCATCGTCGGAGCCCTCGATGGCAGTCTCGAGTTGCTGCAGAAATGTCGAATCGATGCGTTCGGCAACGGCTG
Source organism: Actinomycetota bacterium (assembly GCA_963169255.1). GTDB lineage: Bacteria > Actinomycetota > Actinomycetes > S36-B12 > UBA10799 > UBA10799. The sequence goes on from CAUJEJ010000141.1 coordinate 26,876, forward strand.
CGAATAGGCCAGCTTGATCGTTGAAGTAGCGATACAACACAGCCTTGCTCGTGCCCGCGGCTTCGGCAATCTGGTCCATGCTGGGCGCGCCGCTATGGGTGCGAATCGCGCGCAGAGCTGCATCAACGAGTTCGTCGCGCCGTGTGGTGCGGTGCTGATCCCAGCGGGCATCGCGGCCATCGCGGTCTTGCGCCCTATCCGCCACCGAAAACCACCATCTCAACCCATCCGTGCAGGGCGTGGATCCTGCATCGTCCCGCTCGATAGTATCCGATACTCTTGGTATCACATTCATTGAAAGTGGTCGCGCCTCAACGGCGACCAGTGTTAACCGCGGCAATTTGGAGTGTGTGCGATGGATTCCCTCATCCTGTCCCGACGGGATCTCGACTTCCTGCTTTTCGAGTGGCTAGAGGTTGACCGACTGACTGAGCGGGATCGGTTTGCTGACCACTCGCGCGACACCTTCGAGGCCGTCCTCGATCTTGCCGAGACCATCGCAACGAACGAGTTCGCACCGCATAACAAGCTCAACGACAGCAGTGAGCCGACGTTCGACGGCACGACGGTGACCGTGAACCCAGAGGTGAAGAAGGCGGTTGATGCCTTCAGTCACGCCGGCTTCATTGGCAGCACTATGGATGAATCCGTTGGCGGAATGCAGCTGCCAAGCGCGGTTTCGTTCGCGTGCTTCGCCTGGTTTGCTGCGGCGAACGTGGGTACCGCGGGCTACACCATGTTGACCATTGGAAACGCGAACTTGATTGTCAGTCACGGAACGCCTGAGCAGATCGACACGTACGTGCGTCCCATGGTCGAGGGACGATTTTTCGGGACGATGTGCCTGTCAGAGCCGCAGGCGGGCTCGTCGCTTGCCGACGTGGCGACGCGCGCCGAGGACCTCGGGGACGGCACGTACCGACTCTTCGGAAACAAGATGTGGATCTCTGGTGGCGACCACGAATTGAGCGAGAACATCGTGCACCTGGTGCTCGCTCGGATTCCGGGTTCGCCGCCCGGTGTCAAGGGTCTCTCGCTGTTCATCGTGCCGAAGTTCTTGGTGAACGATGACGGTTCGCTCGGGGAACGCAACGATGTGGTGCTTGCGGGACTCAACCACAAGATGGGGCAGCGGGGGCTGACAAATACGCTCTTGAACTTTGGCGAGGGTGTTCATACCCCTGGGGGGCAAGCCGGTGCCGTCGGCTACCTCGTAGGCGAGGCTAACCGCGGACTGGCCTACATGTTCCACATGATGAACGAAGCCAGGATTTCTGTGGGAATGGGTGCAACAGTGTTGGGCTACACCGGCTACCTTCACGCATTGCAATACGCCAAGGAGAGGCCCCAGGGGCGGCCCGTCTTGGAGAAGGATCCTTCGAGTCCGCAGGTGCCGATCATCACACACCCGGACGTTCGTCGGATGTTGCTCGCCCAGAAGGCCTACGCCGAGGGTGGTTTGGCGCTCACGCTCTATTGCGGAAAGTTGGTTGACGAGCAGCACACTGCGGCGACCGAACAAGAGCGTGTCGATGCCGAGTTGTTGCTGGACTTGCTCACTCCGATTGCGAAGAGCTGGCCGTCGCAATGGTGCTTGGAAGCCAATTCACTGGCTATTCAGGTCCACGGCGGTTATGGCTATACCCGCGAGTACAACGTTGAACAGTTCTACCGCGATAACCGCCTGAATCCGATCCACGAAGGCACGCACGGAATTCAGGGACTTGACCTTTTGGGTCGCAAAGTTGTGATGCGCGACGGTGCAGCCTTGCGCCTCTTCATTGAGCGCGTGGTTGAGACAGCCACGCGTGGCGCGGCCGTCGGCGGCGATGTTGCCACGTGGTCCGCACAGCTTGAGGAATCTGTGCTTGACCTCGCTGGCCTGACGGGCGAGCTTTGGGGCTCGGGGGAGTTTGACGCTGTTCTAGCGAACGCGACGACTTACCTCGAGGCATTCGGCCATGTTGTGCTCGCCTGGATGTGGCTTGAACAAGCGATCGTTGCTAGTGCCGAGTCGGGCGACTTCTACGCCGGCAAACTGCAGGCCGCTCGCTACTTCTTCGCCGTTGAGCTCCCGAAGACGGGCCCACAGTTCGACCTCCTGCGGTCGCTTGACCGCAGCGCACTCCAGATGGACGCCGCCTGGTTCTAGTCGACGGTGGTGAACCGGTGGATGCGGAGCTGTCGCGTGTCGCACGGCTGACTTGGTTCGCTGGTGAGGCAACCTTGCGTGCACACTCACCAGCGAACGGAGCCCGCAGCGAATGCCGTCACGATCAGAATTGCACGCGACTATCGGCAACGCGAACATCCCGCTGCAGCGTAGGAATGGCAACGATGAGGGTGACTTTTTCGCCGAGATGTGGTGCGAGTTCGATTGTGTGGCGTACGTATTCACCGGGAGCAGCCGAGAAGAAGTCAGCGGCAGGTTGCAAGCAGCTCGTGGTGGCGAGCAAACATGGGACTACGTCCGGCCCTTGAGCAAGGATGAGCTCTACGCGGGACTCGTTTAAGGAACCTTCGACCCATCGCGTGCGGGTTACTCAGGTTTCGTAGAAACCCCTAAGTAGAGGTAGCCCCAAGGGGAGGCGAACGCTGGCCCTGGCATCTGCGTGTTTCTCATCCAAACTGTGCTGAATCCGGCGCTTTCGATTAGGTGATCAATTGATCGGTTGAGGTTGCAGCCGCCCGCGGTTCGACGCTGGAGCGGATTCAACCGGTTCTGCCACTTTCGCACACGAGAGTCGGGGCACACTCCGTGTTCGAGGAAGGCAAATTGCCCACCTGGCTTGAGTACACGGAAGATCTCGTCCAGAGCTTGCGCTGCGTCGGGGATCGTGCACAACGTAAAGGTGCTCAGCGCACCATCCATCGTCCCGCTGGCGATTGGCAGATCTTGCCCATCAACTCCGAGGAATTCAACGCTGACCCCCGCAGTTTCGACGCGTTCTACTGCAAGCCGACGAGCGGTTTGGGAGGGTTCGATGGCGGTTATGCCGGTAACTGCGGCCGGGTAGTACGGAACATTGAGGCCCGACCCAAACCCGATCTCGACGATGTCGCCGCTCAGAGAGCTCGCAACTTCTTGCCGATACCGACCGACAGTGGGAGTACGCAATAGTCGGTCTGTCATCCGTGGGAGGACGTATTCGTTCCAAGGGTTCGACATGGGCCCTCCTCGGCAGCTAGCTCGTGCCTTGCGGACTTCCAGCCGCTTGCTCGCGCACATCGGCGGAGAAGTATTCGTCGAAACGACGATCCGCGTCGTCGCCAAACAGGAGTTCGCAGGCCTCGCGAATGCCGTCGGCATCTTGCAGGACCTCCCGACCGAGTACCAAAGAGATCTTGGACCGGCGCCGCAAGAAGTCATCGAGCTTTGTGATCATCTCGGTTTTCGCAGCGTAGAAGAGCTCGACCCGTACGTATTCGGCACCGTCGATGATCTCGTCAGCCATCGTCGGGTCGTCACGGATCGCCTCAAGCATCGCGAAGGCACGCATCCCGTACCTGCGCCACAGCCGCGTCGACAGCGTCTCGAAGCTCGCCCGCTTGCGGAGCTTGTCCAGACCCATCAGGCGTGCTTGGCGGAAGAATTCTTGAGCTGTCGCCTTCGGAGGCTCGCCGTACCAATCACGGCGGTCCTTGTCGAGGCGTACGCCGAGTTCGGTCACGGCAGCGCAGACTTCTTCGCCGATGTTGAGGCAGTCGGTGATCTTCCCGCCAAAGATGGTGACGAAGGAGTCTGACGGGTCGACCTCTAGCGCGTGCTTGCGTGACAACGTCGTCCAGTCAGTGTCAGTGTGCGACTTGTCGGTCTTCTCCACGACGAGCGGGCGCACGCCGCAACGCGTCGAGATGATGTCGTCAACGGTCAACGGCTTGGGTAGGTCCAGGCGCGCGTTGATCTGTTCAAGCAGGAAGTCGCGATCTTCGTCCTCAACGTGAGTCACGGCCTCGGTGACGCGTTCGTCTGTCGTACCGATCACTGACCGCGGTCCCATCGGGATTACGTAGAACAAGCGCTCAGTGTCGTCGAAGAAGGCGAGGACCTTCTCGTTGCTGACGATCCGCGGAACGATGAGGTGGATTCCCTTTGAGTAGACAATCTGATGCTTAGATTCGATTCCGAGCTGATCGTTGAGGGCGTCAACAAACGGACCGGCAGCGTTGACAATCACCCGTGCCGTGCAATCGAAAGTCTCGCCAGTGTCTGTGTCCGTCAGGTGAGCCTTCCAGCCGCGAGCATCTCGGCTGGCGTTGGTGAGTTCGACGTAGTTTGCGCACGCAGCACCGACGTTGAGGGCGGAGCGCACGAACTGGAACACGAACCGGGAATCGTTGTCGACGACGTAGGCATCGGAGTACTCGATTCCTCCCTGTACACCCTGCATATCGATCGCGGGTTCGGCCTTGTGGAGTCGCTCCCGGCTGTAGACCTTCGGGGGCTTGGTGAAGAAGGTGCCGATCGCCCAGTAGGCGGTGGAACCAAGTCCAGCGAACCAGGGCTTGTAGGGGGAGTGTTCGTCGAGCGCCGCGAGGAATCGGATTTCTTTCAAGTTGGCCGGGTATGCCTTAATCAGCCGGTTCCGTGACACACACAGGTGACGAACGAGCGCGAGCTCGTAGTTCTCCATGTACTTGAAGCCACCCCATACGAGGTTCGACGACTGCATCGAGGTGAAGCCCGCGAAGTCACCGCGGTCAACCATGGCAACTCGTGCACCTCGGGAGGCCAGCGCAGCCGCGCTCACTGCCCCGTTGATGCCGCCACCCACGATGAGCACATCGAAGTCTCCGCCACGGATCTTGGCGATATTGGTACTTCGCAGGCTCATAGGTCTCCTCGGCATCTTGCTGACGTGATCAGCGCGGTTCGTCCACACGGGGTGAATCCGTGCAGGTTCCAGAGTGTCGTAAGTGAGGTATTGGACGAAAGTTGGGGAGACTTCAACACGCCCGGATTGGGGCAATGCTGAGCGTTGCCCGTCGAAGTGAGGATGAACAGATGTCGGATACAGGTCAAAGCGCTCCCGCAGAGACGATCGCGCCTGCCGCGAAGTTCCGCAGCGACGTGTCCGTCGAGTTGGTACAGGCAGCCGCGCAAGACAGCGACGTGGTGTGGTCCGCGCGCGTCTCCACATCCGGTGAGAAGTCAATCGAGGCGCAAAATGAGGATGCCTCGAGTTCAAAGGGCCTCATCAACTTCCTCATGAAGAATCGCCATGGCACGCCCTTCGAGCACAACTCCATGACGTTCATGGTCTCCGCGCCGATCTTTGTGTTCCGTGAGTTTCATCGCCACCGCGTCGGCTGGAGCTACAACGAAGAAAGCGGCCGCTACCGCGAGCTCGCCCCAGTGTTTTATGTGCCCGGGCCGGATCGTCGCCTCGTCCAAATCGGCAAGGCAGGGCGTTACGAGTTCGTCGAAGGCACCGCCGAGCAGTCTCGTATCGTTCACGAATCCACAATCCGTGCTTGCGAAACTGCGTACGGCGCCTACCAGGAGATGCTTGACGCCGGGGTTGCCCGCGAGGTCGCACGAGGTGTGCTGCCAGTCAGCACCTTCTCCACGATGTACGCGACGTGCAATGCCCGCTCGCTGATGGCGTTCCTGAGCTTGCGGACAAAGGACGAAGATTCAACCTTCCCCTCGTACCCGCAGCGCGAGATCGAGATGGTGGGCGAGTTGATGGAAGAGCAGTTTGCTCGCTTGATGCCCATCACCCACGCCTGTTTCGTAGCGAACGGCCGTGTCAGTCCGTAGTGAACGAAAACGCAAGAGGCGCCCGAGTGCATGTGCACTACGGGCGCCTCTTGCGTTACAGCCTGAAGCCAGACTAGGAAGCGGCAGGCTCCCCGCTGGTGTCCGTGGTGGACTCGGCTGCGACAGGTGCAGCGCCGACCTTGGTGCTGCGGTAGAGCAGCGCCCAGCCCGTGATCAACCAACTTCCGACGATGCCGCAGATAAACCACATCCACAGCGACGCGAAGAAGTACGGGTACACAAACGCACTGAGTCCCGCGAACACGTAGAGCCCACTGAGGAATACCAGCGTGACCAACAGGGTGATCAGGTAGCGGCCGAACCTGTTTCCAATCGCTTGGAAGTTTGCTTTGAAGGGATTCGACTGGCCATCCGAAGCGGCGAAGATGACGAACGGTAGAACCATCATTGCGATGAGTCCTGGGAACACGTAGAACATCATCAAGATGACGCATACCAGGGTCCACACCAGGGTCCAGCCGAAGAACTTGCCGACGTTAGCGCGCGATCCCTTGATGGCAGCCCCGAATGACACCTTGCCATTCGGCGTTTGCAGAGCGGCGGAGACCATGATCGACAGGGCCCACACCATGACGAGGTAGCTCAGGATCGCCTTGATGATGAACAGTGCGTTCAAGCCCGGAAGATCTCCATCCGGGAGGATGAGGATCGCTTGCAGAATCGCATTGACGACGATGACTGCCAGGAACACCCACACTGCACGCCAGTAGCGCGCAGCAGCGGTAAAGAAGACAGTGTGTCCGTAGACCTTGGGCTTTTCGCTTGCGGCCGCCTCTTTTACTTCAGTCGCACTCATTGCTGTACCAACATATTCTTGTCGAGGTCGTCGAGCAGGTTGCCGCTGTGGACCAGGGTGCCGCCGACGCTGACTTGGTAGTCAGCATCGGACTTGGTGACGTTGGAGGTGGTGACGGAGATTTCCTTTCCGTCGCCGGTCATGCCCTTGCATGTGTAGACAGTTGTGTCTGACACCGTGCAGACGGGCGCAACCGAGATCGTGTACCCCTTCTCAGTCAGGGTGTCGACGGTTGCGGCAGACAGGAAGATCACGTTGAGATTCCCTGCTTGTGCAAGGCCGGTGATCTCACTGACGCCGCAGCCACCGAGAGTGATCCCAACGGCGGCGACGGCTCCAATGGTTGCGGCGACGCGGGTGTGGCGACGGCGACTTGAGGATGTGGTTCCCACTAGCTCTGGCCCTTCGAGTTCGCGATGATGGTCGCCTTTTGCTTGTTGTGTTCTTGCTCGACTGTTGCGTCGCTGATCTTCGACAACTCGAACGGCGCGTTGAGCAGGAGTTCGGTGTTGCGATCAAGCACAGAACCCAACTTCGTCTGCGGGTAGAACGCCCACGAGTTGGCAGCCAAAAGGCGGCTCAGCGACGCGAAGCCCTTCTGCGAATAGTCGTCTTGCTTCCACTCTGCATCAGAGTCGTGGTTGACCGCAGTCGTGAAGATCGACAACGTACCGTCGCGGTTGTCGACGATCTCGATGAGCTGTTGCTGCTGGGGGTAGTCCACACACGAAGCGGTGGTGATTTCCCAGAAGCCTGCACCCGGAGTGTTCGGGTTTGGCTGCGCGGTAATCGAGTTCATGTGGGTGTGCCCGTTGATCCACGCGATCATGTTCGGGTACTGGTGCAGCATGCCGATGAACTGCTCGGCGTGAATCAGGTTCTGCGACGGTCCGATCGCGGGCGATGCGATGTTCTCGAGGGTGTAGCTGTTGTGGTGACTCATGATCATGCACAGCACGTTCTCGGACTGCGCCGACTTGAGTTCCGACTCGA
>CAUJEJ010000142.1 GCA_963169255.1 Actinomycetota bacterium
GCCTTGGCTGCTGGCTTTGGCTTGGCATATGGGCGTGTTGGATCTGCGCTGGCAGCGCCGCTAGCGCCGGCCCGCGATGCACCCTCGACCTTGCTCTCGACGATTCGTCAACTCAACGTCGGCAACCTGCAATACCGGACCCTCGTCGCGAACCCCGGCGAGCCCTACCTCCCACGCTTGGACGTGCTCGGGAAAAGCCCGAGCGAGAACCGCACGAAGAACCGCCGCTCGCTGTACTACCTCGGACACCTATCCGATGTGCACATCATCGATGCCCAATCGCCGGCACGACTTGAGCCACTACTTGCCGTCAGCGTCGGCACGTTCAGCGGGTCTGCACGCCCTCAAGACACCCTGACCGTGAACGTGTTGACCGAGACGGTCAACGCGATGAACGCGCTGCGGGTTAGCCCCGTCACCGGTGCACCCGTCGCCGCATTCCTTAACACTGGCGACAACGCCGACATGCACTCCCAACTTGAACTCAAGTGGTACATCGAGACCCTCGACGGCGCGTCCATCACGCCAAACAGCGGCGCCCCAGACGTCTACGACGGGATGCAGGCCTGGCTCGATACCCAAATGATCTATCACCCGGAACAACCCGAAGGCGACGAGTACGGCGCGTACGGATTCCCCCGGATTCCGGGCCTACTCGATGCCGCCGTGAGTCAGACGGTGACGTCCCCGGGACTCGACGCCCCTTGGTACACCGTCTTTGGAAACCACGACGCGCTCTACTTCGGGTTCTTCCCGATCGATTCGGCGATGCGCGCGCTCGCACAGGGCAGCCAGAAGCCGTACGCGGGTGAAGGTCTGCTGCAAAACTACGCAGCAGGATGGGCTCAACAGTCGAATCCACTCGCACGATTCGCCCACATGGTCACAACTAACTTCGGGCGCAATAGTGGGTTCCGCGAGGTCCCAGCTGACTCAAGTCGCGCGCTATTGGATCGAACGACGTTCATGCAGGCTCACCTGGATTCGCCCGCGAACCCTGGACCTGTTGGGCACGGCTTCACCCAACAGAACATCGACACCGGTCAAACATGGTGGACCGCGACCGTTGGCACGAGGTTGCGACTGTTCGGGCTCGACACCTGCAACACCACGCTCGGTGCTGACGGCGCCGTCCCGCTAGACCAGTTCGAATGGCTCGAAGCCGGGCTCGCTGACGCTGCCAAGAACAACCAACTTGCGGTGGTGATGAGCCACCACAACAGCATCACTTTGGAGAATGGCGCACAGCCCGCGATCGGACCAACACAGCCGTTGATCCACGCCGATCAATTCATCGAAATGCTTCACCGATACCCGAACGCGATCGCTTGGATCAATGGGCACACCCACGTCAACACGATCCAGGCGCACAAGAATCCGGAGCGTGAGGGCGGATTCTGGGAGATCACGACGGCATCGTGCATTGACTTCCCGCAGCAACAGCAGATGATCGAGATCGTCGACAACCGAGATGGAACGCTGTCGCTGTTCACGACGGTCGTCGACCACGCGGCTCCGCCCACGTGGACGCCCGGCGACTTCAGCCAGACGGGGCTGGCATCTTTGAGTCGAGAACTCTCCAGCAATGACTTCACCGAGAACCCATTGATGCGCCGCGGAGCCGTCGAGAGCCGCAACACCGAGCTACTCCTACCCGCACCTTTCGATCTGTCGATGATCTCTGACGCGGAACTCGAACGTGAACAAATGGCCAGCCGGGCACGCTTCCTCGCTCGCTCAGGCGGTGCGTCATGAGGACTTCCCGATCTGCCCTCGCCGGCACCCTTGCTACCGCAGGACTGGTGAGCTTGACCGCGTGTTCACAGACCGCCGAACTGCAGCCGGTCGCTGGCGACAAGATTACGTCGGTCGCCATTGCGACCTCCGATGTCGTGCAATCGACCGTCGGCACCGAAGTACTGACCTGGCCGACGTGTGACGCCGATGCCGCAGGCACGACTTACACCTGCCAAGGGGTGATGCTCAACGGCGAACCCATCACCTCAACCGCGACGGGCGACCCCATCGCCTTGACAGTGACGGTTGGCGGCCGCGAAGTGTTCCAAGGTTTGGTCACCGACGTGATTGAGAAAGCAGGTCGCGCACGATGAGCATTGTTGAGACTCCTGAAACACCCAGCGATCAACAAGTGTCGCCGCACTTCTACACCCATTCGGCGCTCTTCAGCGGCTTCGCACGGATGCGGCACATGTGGAAGATCGCGATCCCCGTCGTCTTGATCAACGCCGTCGCCCAAGCGCTGCTCATCATCCCGTCATCGACGGGCGGAATGACGGCTCTGTTCCTGCTCACCGTTATCGTCTCCGCAGTGGTACTGCTGGCCAGCGCCGCGTTCGTGCAAGCCGCGAGCATCGAGGGCGCATTGGCCCACACCACCTGGTCGGAAGTCGCACAACGTGTGCGTTCCTGTGGTGCTCGGTTCAGTATCACGATCGTTGCGCTCGCGGTACTTGTGATCCTCGGGATGCTGCTTAGCCCCTGGCTTGGACTGGCCGTTGCTGCCGTGTGCTGCTTCGTGACTCTTGCTGCGATGGATGGCGAAGCCAATCCTGCGGCGGCGAACTTCCGCACGATCGCGGCACGACCCGTCCGTTGGGTGGTCACCATGGTGATCATCGGCGCAGTCGCGTTGGTGCTGTGGCTGTTGCTCGCGGTGAACTGGTTCTTCATCCCGACACCGGCCGGATCATTCATCGCCACGACGGTCTGCGGAATCGTGACCTGGTGGTGGTCGAACTCGCTCGCACTGATCTATCTGTCAGCCAAGGCGGCTCGAACCGAGACTAGCGAGCAGGTCTAGCGCTCGCAGGTCCGAACGACCTTGAATGGTGAATAGCCAGGTTTCGCGGGTTGCCGCATTCGTACGACTGCGGCGAAATGCGTGAGGGCGTCCCGCCCGCGTCGACCAACACGGCCGCGCAGGGCGCTGGGACTAACCGCGCTTGACCCAGCGGCCAAAACCGTTGGGCGCAAAGTCGTACGCCCCGGACTTGTCTCCGTCAAAGGAGTTGTAGACGGAGGAGTACGAGCGGATCCGCTTCGGCATGTTCCCGTTGGAGTCAACGAAGCAATGCCGAGGTGCGCTCAGACTGATCCATCCACCCTTGCCATATTTGATCTGCACCCGTGCGTTGCAGTGCGGCGGCATAGCGCCATCGCCAGCAATGTAGACCTTCTTCGAGTACGGCCCACCGTCACGGCGCACGCTCATGGCGATATCGCTGTACGAGGAATTGTTGTTCGACTGGCTGCCCACGTAGATCGTCGACCAGTTCGATTTGGTGAGGTTCTTGAACTTCACCACCGCAGTGAACGTCGACTTGCTGTGCGTCAGACGCAACTTCTTGATATCGGCCACACCGTGACTCGCTCCGCCATAGGCAACTGCATCTTTGGAGCGATCGCCAGTGCTGTGCGACTTCGCAGCAGCAGGCCCTGCCATTGAAACCGCGAGCGTCGCCGCGGCGGCAACCATGACCCCGACCATCAGCGACTTCGACGAAACTGAACTCATACATCCCCCCAGATGTTCCTGCCTGCCGCGCGACGCAGCTAGCGCAGGTGCGGTGCGTTCAACGCGAGTATTGTGCAGAACTAGAGTAGCCCGCATCGCAGGATGCACCAGACAATCTGCTGGTCAATCACGTGACATGCCCAACAGCACCGAAGGGAACCGCGATGGAACACGGAAACTGGAAGAGCATGTACGAAGCCGCATGTGCCGGTGATCTCGAACTCGTCCGCTACTACGTCACCTCCGGCGTCGACGTGAACTACGTGCATCCAGAGTTCATGTCGACCGCGCTCGTCTCATGCATTCTCGCGGACCAGTCTGAGGTCGCCATCTATCTACTCGACAACGGCGCCGACCCGCTGCTACTTAGCCCGTGGGAAGAGATGAACCCTGTCGAAGCCGCCGCCAAACGGAACCTCCCTGACCTCTCCGCGCGCCTAGCTGAGGCGCAAACACTGAAGAGCTAGTGCACAACGCTAGATTCCGTCGATTCCCTTGAGGGAAAGTGCAACGCCAATCGCCACCACAACGATGGCGAGAACCGCTGCGTTGTGACGCTCGAGCCACGCTCGGACCTTGCCTAGGGGAACGAGGATCGCTGGACCGCGAACCAGGTACAGCACCACAGGCACAGCGACGGTGCTCGCCGAAATCGCGGCAAAGACCACGATCGAGACCACGGTCGTCCCCGTCCCCACATCAAAACTGCCGATCGCGATCCCGGCGGCAGCCGCGAGCAGCAGCACCTTTGGATTCGCTAACGACAGCACCAAGCTCAATCGCAGTGCACCCGCAGGCTGCAACTGATCGATGGAGCGCATCCACGCTGGTGATGCGTCATCAGGTGAGCGTCCAAACCACTTCTTGATCCCCAGCGCAATCAGCGCGAGACCCAACACCGACCTCGTCCACGACGCCCACGTCGGCGGCTCGTCAGCCAATTCGATGATGGATGCAAGCAAGACGAATGCAGCTCCCCAACCAAAATCCCCGAGAACCAGCCGGTCAAAAACGCGATGCTGTTCGAACGAGCTTGCGCGGTGAACAGCAAGAGGATCGCCGGAATGATCGGGAACGGCGACAACGCGATCGCCAGTGCCAACGGCAGGATTTCGGCGATCAGGGAACTCACGCCGTGAGTCTAGTCCGCTTCGAGCCACCTCGAAGGCGCCGAAAGAACTACCTCTGGGACAACACCTGCAGCTAGATACTCTGCCACGCAGGCTTGTGGGCGAATGTCCACTTGTAGTGCTCGGCGTTTGCTAGTTGTGAGGCAGCGGCTTCGTCGACCACCACCGTCGCGTGCGGGTGCAACTGCAACGCCGTCGACGGAACCATCGATGTGACCGGACCCTCGACTGTCGCCTTGATGGCCTCCGCTTTGCCCTCGCCCCAGGCAAGCAGCACCAGGTGCTTCGCCCGCAAGATCGTCCCCACACCTTGAGTGAGAACGTGAGTAGGGACCTGCGAGATGTCGCCATCGAAGAAGCGTGCGTTGTCTTCGCGGGTTTGCATAGTCAAAGTCTTGATCCGGGTGGGCGAAGCCAGCGACGAGATCGGCTCGTTGAAACCAATGTGACCGTCGTTGCCCACCCCAAGGATCTGCAGGTCGATTCCACCGGCCTCGTCGATCGCACGTTCGTAGCCAAGCGAGGCCTCGATGATGTCGTCCGCCCAACCGTCTGGGCCATGGACCGATCCTGGCTCAAAGTCAACCCGGTCAGCAATCTCCCGCTTGATCACAGCCCGGTAGGACTCTGGATGATCTGCGGGCAGGCCCACGTACTCATCGAGTGCGAATCCCTTCGCCTGCTTGAACGAAACCTCACCGGCCTCGTATCGGCGAACGAGGTCGTCGTATACCCCAAGGGGTGTGCTGCCCGTTGCGAGCCCGAGAACGGTCGTCGGCTGGCGGTTGAGCAGATCCGCGATCGCCTTTCCCACAAGTTCGCTTCCCTGCGCCTGGGTCGGGACGACAACAACTTCCACTGCACTCTCCAAAGGTCTCAATACTCGCCGGATGAGTCAGGCTAACGAGTTCGCGCGAGCGGGGCATGTCGAATCCACCCGGCTGTCATGGGCAATCTCGGGTGAGTGTCGGCGACGCTGTCTCGGGCGAGTTCGCCTGAAGCGTTATTGCACCGGTGCACGACGCGGGACACCAAGGCGTCCCGTCCGCAACGCCCACATCTCGAACAGCAGCGTGAAGAAAGGCGGAATCGCTGCTGCCAAAGCCAACAGTGTCGTGCCGATCCCCCACTTCAACGGACGGATGCAGACCAATGTGACCAAGAGGTAGAGCACGAAGATGCCACCATGGATCGGCCCGAAGACCTCGACGCCAAGCGGGTTTGCCGCAGGCCCGTACTTGAAGAACATCCCGATGAGCAAGCCGAGCCATGAGAAGGCCTCAGCAATAGCGACGACTCGAAACGCCACGGCAACTCGGGGCATGGACGTAGGTTCATCGGCAGGCGCCGAAATCGCACTCACCTGAGCATCGTAAGCGGGCGGCCACGGCCAATTACGGGCAGCCATCCTGGTGTTGGCGGCGCCTGCGAGCGAATCAGCGCGCGCTACGCCCGCGACGGGCGTAGCGTCGTCACGTGTTCGAAACGATGGCCCAATGGCCGACGCTCGCGCTCGTCGCTTTGGGCGCATGCTTCCTCACCCTTGTCACATTCAGCACGCGTGCTGCGGTCATTCGGTGGACGAGCAAGGAACGGCAGTCAGATCTCATTGACCTCGCGTCGTCAATGAACGCCCCCGTCGGCACGACCCTGGCGTTCCTCATCGGATTCGCCGTATCCATCACCTGGGGAACGATGAGCGCTGCGCAAGTTGCGATCGAACAGGTCGCGAGCTCGTCGCAGCAACTGAGTTGGCTCACCTTGAACCTCAACGACTCGGCGCGTGCCAACGCGATCAACAACGACGTCGTCAAGTATCTGGACACGATCGTTGAGCAAGATCGGAAGGTTCTGCCGTCTGGAGACATCGTTGAACTGCCCTCGTTTGATGCGCTAGATCAACTCGAACGGCAGATTCACCGGGCTGCCCAGGGTGGCTCAGCTGTCAACCCCGAGGTTGGTCCGATGCTCTCTGCCGCCGCGGCACTGACGGGCAGCCAAGCTCAACTGAACGCGGTCGCCCGGCGCCAATTACCTACTGTCGTGATGTGGCTCTTGCTATTCACTGCAACCCTGTCTGCCGCTGTCATGGGGATCGTCGCGACCAAGGTGCGTCGGCCGTACCTGATCGTGGGGTGGGCCTTCGTCGGCGCGATCGGGATCGCTGTCGTGCTCAGCCTTTACAGCCCCTTTGCAGGCACGGTTGCGGTCGACTTCCAGCCGATCTCAGACGCGTCTCAACGAATCCAAGACGGCCAACAAGCGCTACCGCGTTAGTCGATCGAGCCGCGCACAGCGAGCACTTCTAGCGGAAGCGGATGTCCGGGGCGTACGCCTGCGGGATTCCGACGATTCCGGTGTAGAGCAACGTCGTGCGGATGTCATGCGGGACCCGCCAGTAGCCACCGTGAATTCCCGCCCGAGTGAGGCCCAACTCTGGGTGCTCGTCAGGTGCGGCAACGTTGAGGTCGTGCACAAGCAGTGCCGTCATCAGCACACTCATCGTCTCAGGCGAAAACACCTCAAGTCCCGCACTTCGAGCGCCGTAGTAGCCGGCCGCCAGCACCTTGTTCTTCGTCACCGACGTCGTCCAGGTGGGTGGCGCGACATTGAACGACGCCGCCTGCCCGTGGCTCCACGACGCCTCCGTGCGCCATCGCTGTAGGCGCTTGGCTAGTGAATAGTTCGGGCCTTGCTGTTGAACGATTGCATCGACGATGCCCATCTCTTCACCGTCTGAGCTGGTCAACATTTCGCGGTACGCAGGGGCGTAGAGCTTGCCGAAGCTAAGGGTTCGCAGGGGCAACTCGATCGATCGCCACGACCGCGACCGTCGACGTGCGTTGCTGTCGTTCACCACGTCAGGAGCGACGAGGAAGCAGTCGCTGGGTGTGCCGGCGTATGCCATCGTGACGTCGGCACCGCCCGCGGTCAAACTCGTCCCGAGCGCATCTGCAGCCAACGTTGCTTGAACGTGGAGCGCACCATCGGCGTAGATGTACACCCCGAGGATCAACGGAGTGTCGGCAAACCCGTCCAACCATCGCAGGAGTTCAGGAACGTCCTGGATCACGTTCGCTCCGGCCCGGGCAGCAACGCTGCCCTTGGCACCTGGTTGAAGCGGAATGTGAACCTTCGACGCACCGTCGTTTGCCGTCGTGATGACACGTTCCCACAGCTCCTTGCGGGGAAGATCCACCGCAACAACCTCGGCACCCCACGAGCACAGCGTTGGCAACGGGCTCGTCTGCGCACCCGCGCCAAGGACAACCACGCGTCGCCCCTCGAGGCGGAGCCAGTCAGGGTTATCAATGACCGTGTTCAGCGCCGAGGCAGCAGACGGTTCGATGATGCCCCGATGCACCCAGTCGCCAAGCTTGCGCCGAAGGGCGTCGCCACTGAGGGTCTTGCCATCGTGGGTGATCTCGAGTTCGGTGGCCGCCTCACCAGCCCCGACGATCGTCTCGGTCGTGAACTCGAACGCGGGTTGAACGGTGCTGAGCGAATCAAGATCCGTCACTTCACCATCGCGTTCGAAGCCGATCCGCGATCGCGCCGAGGCCAGTCCCGCCTCCGCGATCGCGATCGCGTTCTCGCGCGAGGTGGAACACAAGGTGGTGATCTCGTGGACGAATTGTGCGTAGTCCTTGCGCCAGGCAGGGCTTGCATCAATTCGCGCCGCAAGGTCGGGGTCTACGCCGCGAACCGAGTCAGCCCAGATCGCCCGGTTTGTCTCCAACGAACCACGCTTACCAGACTCATCTTGAGGGAATAGGACGCCTACGTCACCAGACAATGTGCACCTCCGCCGAGCGCGTCGCCGAAGGGTATTGCGGGCAACGCGGGATGTTTGCGAGCGTAGCGTGATGGCTCCACGTATGGGCCGGTCGTTCGGCCAACCCGGCGATGGTTCCGCCGCCTGACGCGTAGGCGCTGACACAAGGGTTTGCGCCGCGGGTAGCACGGCGAAGCCGCTAGGGCCGAGACACCAAAGGCGGGTGTGCAGAGCCCGATTTCGGAACTCCCGCACACCCGCCTTTGGCGGTTGGAACAGTTAGCAGTTGCCTGCAGCCTTGACTGCGGTCAATGCAGCGCTAAGCGCGGTGGTCGCCGCCGTGATCTGCTGACCTGCCTGGCTCACAGTTGAGTCTGCCGGAATGCTCTGAATGGCCTGCTCGTATGCGGTTGTCAACGTGCCAACCGCTGCCTTCTGCGTTTCCTTCAGGTTCGTCGCTTCTGACTTGAGATCTTGGAGGTCTGAGTTCACCTCAGCCCGCTGGGCCTTCAGTTCATCCACGGTGGTGTTGGGGTTTGTCGCCAGCGTTGCCAGTTCGCCAGTGGCCGCAGCCGTGGCGGACAGCTGTGAACAGTACGACGAGGCAGCGTCGCTCACAGATGCACTCGCGTCAGCGACGGGATCGCCACTGCTGCAGGCGGCCGTCGAAACGAGCGCCAGTGCGCCGATTCCACCGAAAATCAATTTACGCATTAATTACTCCAGTTCAAGGGGGACAGATTGCCGCGCCACCCTAGCCGCCTACAGGGTGAATTCCTCGACCCCGACACGTGCCTCCGACAATTAGCTGAGACGCACAAACAACTCAGATGCAGCGTTGACGGGCCACAGACCTACCGGAACGCAGGCTTGCCGTTTTGCACAGAGCGCTATGGTTCCCGCCCGGCTTTTCTCGCTTGCTGGCGTCCGCAAACTTCGACTTCCCGGGATTAGCCCGCGAACGAATTGAGACCCGCATGAATATATGCGGGTCTCAATTCGTTGAGCGTCATTCCAGACGCACCTCGCAGCGCTACGACTGCGAGATCGCAGCCAGGATGTTGAGCTTCGATGCCCGGAACGCTGGCCGCAATCCCGCCAGCACACCGGCAAGCGCTCCAACCACAGCGATGATGACCAGTTGGCCGTACGGCAGCGCAAACACAGCGAACGACTCCTGTGCGGATATCGCCGTAAGCATCGCCCAACCGAGCAGCGCGCCAAGAATCAGTCCGCCAAGTGTGCCGAACACCGCGATGATCACCGACTCCCATCGCACCATCGACCTGGTTTGCGGCCGGGTTTGACCGACCGCCCGGAGCAAGCCTAACTCGCGGGTCCGCTCGAACACCGAGAGCGACAGCGTGTTCGAAATTCCCATCAACGCGATGATGATCGCGAGGATCAAAAGGACATATACGATGTTCAGGAGTTGATCAATCTGACCGGCTGCCTGCTGAACGTACTCCTCCTTGTCGAGTGCATCACCTGCGCCAAACTTCGCGCCAACCGCATCGACGGGCGCCTGCGCATCCGCAACACTCACCCCAGGTGCAAGTGCGACGAGAACGAGGATGTTGCCTGATTGCGGCACCCACGTATCCCACAAGGCACGCGGCACGATGACATCTTGCAGGAAGTCTGATGGCTCGATGATCGCACCCACCGTTGGCTCCACGACCTTGCCACTCGACGTTGTCATCGGGACCTTTGAACCCATCTTCCAGCCGTTTTCCGTGGCCGCAGTTTCGCTGATGACGATTTGATTTGCGCCAAGGTCCGTGAGCGAACCCTGTGCGGTGGTCACATCAATTACTTGCGGCAAGCCTGCAACGTCTGCGACCTCAACCGCCTGCTGACCAGATTCGGTGAGCACTGCACCTTGACCAAACCCAACAGCCACTTCAACCTCTGAAAGCGCATCGAGTTCCACGGTCATCTCCGGGCTATACCCAGTTCCACTGAAGTTGTCGCTACTGAAGATCAGTTCACCCTTGATCGAGCCAGCGACGCC
>CAUJEJ010000143.1 GCA_963169255.1 Actinomycetota bacterium
AACAGTGCCAGGTGGCTTCGCGTCATACAGCGGTACATCGATGGCGACACCCTTCGTTTCCGCGACAGCCGCGTTGTTGCGGTCGGCGGCGGTCGCGCGAGGCTTGGGTCGGGTCGATGTACTGCACGCACTGCAGGCGAGCGCGGTTGACATTGACTCTCCCGGGGTGGACTCACGCAGTGGTGCCGGCCGCCTCAGCGCACGAAACGCGCTCTGTGCGGCGGGTGCCTGTTCGTACGGACTCCGAGCTGCAGTATCGATGAAGAAGCGCAAGCTGACTGTTCGGTTGAACCGCGAGACGGTTCAACGCGTCATTCTGCAACGCAAGGTCGGCAAGAAGTGGAAGCAAGTGAGCGTCCGGTCGACCATGGCGTCAGGCGTCGCAGTTTTCAAAGTCAAGAAGCGAGTGAAGGCCTACCGCGTCGTTGTGCCAGCGACGAGTGAGACGTCCGCAGTAGTCACAAGGCCGCTGAGATTTCGATAGCTCAGACAAGCCCGCGCCGCACACGAAGGTGCGCGGGGTACGCCGCTAATTGATGTCTTGGCGCCCGAGCCGTTGCCTAGTCCTTGAACACGACAGCACGTACTGTGCGGTCGGACAAGATGGCCTGGCGTTTGGCATCCCAAAGTGGCCAGAACCAAAGAATGAGGCCCAGTCCGCACAGGGCAATGAGGATCAATTCGAGATAGACCAGCAGGGCGCGCAGCATGCCGGGGCCGACGCCTAGTGGCTGGTTGGTTGCTTCGTCGTACGTTGAGTAGCCAAGGAAGCGCTTCGCAAATGATTTGCCCGTTGTACCTTCCAGGTATCCCTTGTTCCAGAACCAGTAGCCGATAGCAATGAGGTAGAGCAGGTAGAACATGAAACTGGGGCCTTGGGTTTCGAACACCTGGTATTGCGGTCCGTCGCCGAAGCTCCGTGTGACGACCGTTGTTGAGGAGTAGAAGAACATCTGCGCGATCATCGTGAGGATCAGAGCGGGCAGGAAGTCCAGGAAGAATCCCAGCGCCCGCACAGGCCACCCGGCATACGGTCGCCCATCAGGGGCAACGCCTGGCGTGTTGATCGCGGTGTTCTCAGACAACGTCAAAACTCATTTCTGTTGCGGTGAATACGTTTGCGGGTCCAGACCCACCAGGATCTGGACCCGCAAACGTCAGGTAGTGACTAGTCCTTGTAGACGACTGCGCCCGTCACCTTGTCGGAGAGCAAGCACTGACGCTTGGAATCCCACAGTGGCCACAGCACACCGACGTAGCAAATGGCGAAGTCAACCCAGAGGAGCAACAGGCGAACGAAGCCCATGCCGAATCCGAGTGGTTCACCGGTTGCTTCATTCACCGTGGTGTATCCAGTGACCTGCTTGCCAATCGACTTACCGGTGGTGCCTTCGCGGTATCCCTTGTTCCACACCATGAAGAGAATGCCGAGCAAGTAGAAGAAGAGTGCGAGCAGCAAACCAAACGCCGAGGTGGACGTCTCGACCGTCGTGTAGCTGTAGGGCGTTCCGTAGATCTCACCCTGGCGCTCTACGGCACTTGTCGTGGTCAGCATGATCGCGAGCAGGTAACCAATACCACCGAGAATGGCTGCCGGAATGTAGTCAATCAAGTAGGCGAGTACACGCCAGATCCACTCGGCGTATTGCTTGCCGTTCGGTGCCATTCCGGGAACGGGAGCCTGACCGTATGCCGGTGGTGGTGGCGGGGGAGTACCTGCTGCGGGCGGTGGTGGCGGTGGCGGAGGCGTGCCACCACCAGTTGGTGGAATAGGCGGGTTGTCGCCGGGAGGCGGCGTCGCTTCTGACATGTCTCGAGCCTTTCGTCGGGGGACGTCGGGCACTTTCGTACTCGACCCCTGCTATTGAACGTGGCGGAAGATACCTGCATCTCTAGCCGCGATCACGCAAATCGTCCCAAAACTGGACGTTTTTCCGCAATAGCGAAAGGGTATCGGCATCACCCGATTGCGCGCGGCACCGCGCCGAGACGGTTGGTCCTTGCGAATCGGAACCGATTTCGTGCCTTGGAGGGCACCTCAGAAGCCGCCCGGTGGGGGTGAAGCGCTATTTGACGAGCCGCAGGATGTACGGCATCCGGTAGAACTCGCCCTTGTTTGCACGTACTGCGCCGATGATCTCGAGAACGAGCACGGCAATTCCGTAGGCAAAGAGCAACATGAACGAGACAAAGAACATCATGACTCCAGCGGGCGGAACCACCACCATCACGCCAAACCCGACTGTGAACAGGCCGATCATCGCTGTGATGCTCACGATCGCGGCAGTGATCGAGAGGTTGAGTGCTTCCCTGGAAGTCTCGCGGACAAACGGCGAACGGTCTTTGTAGACCAAGAAGATGATCAGCGGTGCGAAGAGCCCAAAGAGAATCGCCAACAGGTACGACAGCATTCCCCACATTCGTTCATCAGTCGGAGAAAGCGGCTGTGGAGCCGGTGGGCCGTACTGGGGGTAGCCGTAGGGAGGCTGTCCGGGCGGAAGCTGTCCCGGAGGTGGTGCCTGCGGGAGTTGTCCCTGCGGGTACTGCGTCGCTGGGGCTGGGGTGGCGGGCACGCCTGCAGGCGGGTACTGCCCTGGCGGTGGAGGCTGGCTGATCGGTTGGCCGTACGGACTCTGGCCAGCGTTCGCAGCATTGTCGGGATTGTTCGCGCCGTTGGGGTCCTGCTGGGACATTCGTGGCCTCCGCTGTTGGGTGCTCGCCGAGTTGCAGGTGAGCGTGTGGTGTCGATGCTACGCATTCGCCATCGCAACGCATACCAACTGGTGTTCGAGTCCTGTCAGGGTTTCTGGTCCGGTGCCAGTGCGGCAGGGTCGTCCGCGGATGGGCCGTATGGATATCCGGGCACGAGGGCTCGACCTTTGACCCACATGCGGTTCGCGAGCCAAATCCCAACGAGAGCGCAGGCGGTCAGGAGAACCCACGAGTACAGGGCGAGGAGGTGAACCTGCGCATCAGTGGGAGATGGCAACTTTCCGGATTCGAAGGCATTGACTGTGATCGGTTCACCACTTGTGATCTGGGTAAGGATCGCAGCCAACCCCGATGATGCATCCCAGATCCAGTGGAGCACGACTACGACGACCCACCATCCGACGACGCTGAAGGTGAGGTGAAGTTTGCCGGTCTTACTTGCCGCCGCAAAGAGGGCTCCAGCCAGCAGTGCTGTCCAGAGTCCGTGTCCCACCGGGGTGAGCATTCCTCGGACGAGCTGGGTCTCGACCACAGGAAGGATGTCTGTTTCGTTGGTTGCAATGAGCGCATTGAAGGCGTAGCCCGATGTCTCAAATGCTGCGAACCCAAAGCCAACACACGCGCCGAGCACCATCCCGTCGCGCAGGTAGTACGACGTGAGACTGCGCGCCAACCACCAGACGATCGCGATCTTGATGGTCTCTTCGATGACGGCGACACCAGGCAGCCACAAGATCCCAGGAATGTGGTTGAGCGCCACCGACTCAATGAGCGCGGCGAGCGTGACTCCGAGTAGCCCGCCGACGCCGAACGCAGCGACTAGTCGCGGAACGGTTAGCGCAGAGGCGTGCCCGTCCGGACTTACGCCGGAGTACTCCTCACGTTCAAAGACCCAGACGGCGAACACCACCGGACTCAAGAAGCTCCCGACGAAGATCACCACTGGGATCAGTGTGGTGACCTGAGTGGTCCAGAGCACCGCCACAGTTAGCGCCCACAACAGGAGGCCGCCAACCAAGACCTTCAGCCACAGCCGGTTCTTGGGCGGCATCAGTGTGGTCACGATTGCCAGCCTAGGGAGTCGGGCCCGCTGATGGCAGATTTCGTCAGCCATCAGCGCCACAGGCACCGGCACAGAGGTTCTTGCCAATAGACTGACCCGGTGACTGATGACCGCCGTCTCGCTGGTGATGACCGCAAGCTTGAGGTGTTGCGCGCAATCATCGAGGACTTCGTCACGACGTCTGAACCCGTGGGATCAAAGGCGTTGGTGGAGCGGCACGCGCTCGGAGTGAGCTCAGCAACGATCCGCAACGACATGGCGGTGTTGGAAGACGAGGGTTACATCGTCCAGCCACATACCTCAGCGGGGCGCATCCCAACGGACAAGGGCTACCGCCTGTTCGTTGATCAGCTTTCCCAGTTGCGTCCTTTGAGTGGCGCTGAGAGCAAGGCGATTCACACGTTCCTTGACCGCGCGGTTGACCTCGACGACGTGATGGCGAGCACCGTCAGGTTGTTGGCCGCGCTGACCAAACAAGTTGCCCTCGTGCAGTACCCATCGCTGACCCGTTCATCGGTCCGTCACGTGGAACTCGTGAATCTGGGCGCAGGGCGGCTCTTGTTGGTCGTCATCGCCGACACCGGGCGGGTCGAGCAGCGGGTGGTTGAGGTTCCGGCTGGCGTCGATGAGGACAGCGTCGGACGCCTGCGCAGCGCCTTGAACTCCGCCGTGATGGGGCAATCCTTCACCGATGTAGCTGACCGCGTTGCCGAGCTCCCCAATCAGTTCACCGACGTCGAGCGCGCGACCGTGACGGCAGTAACGGCAACTCTGCTCGAAACCGTCGTGGAACGTCACGAAGAACGTGTGGTGCTCGGCGGCACTGTTCACCTTGCTCGCGCGGGTGCTGACTTTTCGACCAATCTCGAACCGGTGCTCGAAGCACTGGAAGAGCAGATGGTTCTGCTGCGCTTACTCAGTGAACAGGCGGGTGACTCCGATCCAGTGTCCGTCATGATCGGCCGCGAGAACAGTGTCGAGGGTTTGAACAGTACTTCGGTGATCACCGCGGGGTACGGAAGTGCGGGTCAGCAGATCGCTCGGCTCGGAGTCGTTGGTCCTACGCGGATGGACTATCCGGGCAATATGGGGGCGGTGGGTGCAGTCGCCAGATACCTCGGGCGCATGATTGATACCCAATAAGCAAAGCGACTGTCGTCGGCAACCGGGCCAACTGCAGTCTGCGCCGCGACAGCGCAACCGTGCCGGGCGGCGAATCTCATTCGATAGGTGAAGGTGGAACGTGGCGAGCGATTACTACTCGGTACTAGGTGTGTCGCGCGAGGCTACGGGTGAAGAGATAAAGCGGGCATACCGCAAGCTGGCCCGCGAACTACACCCCGATGTGAATCCGGATCCGGCAACACAAGAGAAGTTCAAAGAGGTAACCGCCGCGTACGAGGTCCTCAGCGATCCGTCGAAGCGCCAGATGTACGACCTCGGTGGCGATCCGCGAGGTGGCCAATCGGCTGGCGGATTCCAGGGCGGTTTCGGCTTTGGCGACATCATGGACGCGTTCTTCAACAGCGGAGGCGGCGGTGGGCGGGGCCCACGCTCTCGCGTTCGTCGTGGCCAGGATGCGCTCATCCGGCTAGAGATCGATTTGCGCGAGGCGGTGTTCGGCACGGTTCGCGACATCACCGTTGACACTGCAGTCGGCTGCGGCACGTGTTCTGGCGCAGGTTCAGCGCCCGGTACCGATCGAGTGATGTGCACGATGTGCCAAGGCCGGGGAGAGGTTCAGACAGTTCAGCGGTCGTTCCTCGGGCAGGTCATGACGGCGCGTCCGTGCCCACAATGCGGCGGCTTTGGTGATCTCGTGTCGACCCCTTGTCCGGACTGTGCCGGCGACGGCCGGGTTCGGACTCGGCGGACGCTGACCGTAAAGGTACCCGCGGGCGTCGACACCGGAACCAGGATTCAACTGACCGGTGAAGGTGAAGTCGGACCAGGCAATGGTCCGGCCGGAGACCTTTACGTTGAGATCGTCGAGAAGGCTGACGAGGTCTTCGAGCGCGAGGGCGACGATCTGCATTGCACGGTGACGATCCCAATGACGGCAGCTGCCCTCGGAACTAGCGTCACCTTGGAGACCCTTGACGGCCCGGAATTGATCGAGATCCGCGCGGGCACGCAGTCGGGAAGTACAAGGAGTCTGCGTGGCAAGGGTGTGAGCCACCTGCGTGCGAATGGTCGCGGTGATCTGCACGTGCACATTGCGGTCGCAACGCCAACAAAGCTCGATTCCGCTCAGCAAGAGTTGCTGCGGCAATTCGCGATTTCTCGCGGTGAAGAGAATCCAGTCGGACAGGTCGCGCATGGGCAGTCGGGATTGTTCTCGCGCATCCGCGATGCCTTCCGGTGACGGCGCCCTTCTTCTACGGTGACGCGGCCGAGCTAGGTGCGCTGACCTCTGGCGATGTCTATGTGCTGGACGGTGAGGAAGGTCGCCACGCGGTTACCGTGAAGCGGCTCTCAGTGGGAGAGCACGTTCTCATCGGCGACGGCGCGGGCGCGGTTGCTGCCGGGGTCGTGGAGCGCACAGTTGGCAAAGCTGAACTTGTCGTCGCCGTCCAAGACGTGGTCCGGCACTCGCCACCAAACCCGGTGATCACCGTCGTGCAGGCGCTGATCAAGGGTGATCGGATGGAACGTGCGATCGAGACGATGACCGAAGCCGGGGCCGATCGAATTGTGCTGTGGCAATCGAAGCGATCGATCGTTCGAACGGATGCCGCATCCGCGCAGAAGCTCCGCGCCAAGCTCGCAACGCGTGCGCAGCAAGCCGCGAAACAAGCAAGGCGTGCATATGTTCCAGAGGTCACGGACATCGTGAAGACGGCCGATCTTGCTGCCGAGTTAGGCCGAGGGCTTCGAATCTTGGTGCTGCATGAAGATGCGACGACGTCCCTCGCTGACGCGCTGGGTCCAGTGGCGAGTGGTGAAGACGAGGGCCAGGACATCGTGATTGTCGTCGGACCAGAGGGTGGCATCGGCGCCGACGAATGTGCACTGTTGGCTGAGTTCGGTGGTACCGCCGTCGCGCTCGGACCGAGTGTTATGCGGGCATCTACTGCTGGGACGGTGGCGCTCGGGTGGGTCATGGGTGCGAGTGGCCGATGGACGGTGCGAGACTAAAGCGGTGACCGACTGCCTCTTCTGCAAGATCGCGACTGGCGACATTCCAGCGACCATCGTTGCCGAATCCGAACGCATCGTAGTGTTCGCTGACCTGAGTCCGCAGGCGCCGATCCACCTCCTCGCCATCCCGCGTGAGCACTATGCGGACGTCGCAGCGCTGGCTGGCGCTGACCCAACGTTGGCGGGGGAGTTGCTTGCAACCGCGACTCAGGCAGCACAGTCCGCGGGGCTCGATGACGGCTACCGGGTGGTCTTCAACACGGGGCGGGATGGCGGTCAAACGGTTCCTCACGTTCACGCACACGTGTTGGGTGGCCGACAAATGAGTTGGCCGCCGGGCTAAAGCCCCTTACGCTAGTGCCAGACCTTCGCTGCAAAGTGCAACGCTAGGTACATGCCTTCGTTGCAAAGTGCTACGCAGGTGACAGTAGGCCCGGGTGGGCCATCCACGATAGAGATGGATTTATGACGACCTCCGAAGTTCAAGCCACAGTTTCTGTGCCGAATTCGGTTTCGATGGTGAACCTGCTTGGCGTCGGTGACGACGTTCTGAAGGCGATCGAGACCGCGCTGCCCGCAGTGGTGTTTACCGTTCGCGGTAACGAGATTCATGCCGTCGGGCCAGTTGATGACGTCGATGTTGCGAAGCAGTTATTCGCTGAGCTCTTGATGGTGCTGCGGTCTGGCCATTCCGTTACTGCAGACTCCGTCGAACGCTCGATTTCGCTGTTGCGGGTGAATCACTCCGTCACTCCGTCACAACTGTTGACGGCCGGCATTTTGAGCAGCCGTGGCCGTTCAATTCGGCCAAAGACCCTTGGTCAGAAGGAATACGTCGACGCGATCGACAAGCACACCGTGGTCTTTGGGATCGGCCCGGCAGGCACCGGAAAGACCTACTTGGCGGTGGCCAAGGCTGTTCAGGCCCTGCAGAACAAGAAGGTCAACCGGATCATCCTCACCCGACCCGCAGTTGAGGCGGGCGAACGACTCGGCTTCTTGCCAGGCACGCTGAGCGAGAAGATCGATCCCTACCTGCGCCCGCTGTATGACGCGCTCCACGACATGATCGACCCAGAGTCAATTCCTCGCCTCATGACAAGCGGCACCATCGAGGTTGCCCCGCTGGCCTACATGCGCGGACGGACGTTGAACGATGCCTTCGTGATTCTGGATGAAGCGCAGAACACAACTCCGGAACAGATGAAGATGTTCCTCACCCGACTCGGCTTTGGGTCAACGATCGTCGTCACAGGCGACGTCACCCAAGTCGACCTGCCGGGCGGTACTCGCAGTGGCCTGCGGGTTGTGCGCCAGATTCTTGACGGCGTTGATGACGTCGCGTTCTGCGAACTCTCGAGCCGTGACGTGGTTCGGCACCCACTTGTTGGGAAGATCGTTGATGCGTATGGGAATTACGAAGAACAGCAGGCCGCACCTCGGGAGGCCGATATCACCGCGGCAAGTGCAGAGCGACGTGGCGAGCGTGCGCGATGAGTATTGATATTGCAAACGAGTCCGGCTGGGAAGGGTACGAAGAGAGTCTGGTCAATCAGGCGGAATTTGTCCTGGAGCGCCTTCGGATCCACCCACAGGCAGAGCTCTCCTTGGTCCTCGTCGATGAAGACGCGATGACCTTGCTGCACGAGCGGTGGATGGATGAGCCGGGTCCGACGGACGTCCTGAGTTTCCCGATGGATGAGTTGCGCCCGCCTCACGAGCAAGATTCAGCTGAACCGGGGTTACTCGGTGATGTGGTGATCTGCCCAGCAGTCGCTTCGAAGCAAGCAGCGGCAGCGGGACACAGTCAACGTGACGAGCTTGGTGTGTTGTTGACCCACGGCATTTTGCATTTGCTCGGTTACGACCATGCCGAACCTGACGAAGAGCGGCTGATGTTTGGCCTGCAGGGCCAGCTCGTGGCTGAATGGAATCGACGGGTCAGCTGATGGTTTCTGACTTAGGCCTGGCGATTATCGCCATCGCTTTGGTGATCATCGCGATGTTCCTGGTCGGGCTCGAACAAGCACTCACCAGGGTCTCAAATGCTGGGGTCGCACAGATGCGGGCCGATGGCGTCAGGGGCGCGACGCGCCTGGCGCCCATCATCGCTGATCGTGCTCGATACGTAAATGCGGTGCTGTTGGCGCGCCTGACCGCAGAGGCGTTTGCGACCGTGACCGTGACCGTGGCCTGCATCCGGCAGTTCCCGGAACCGCTGTGGCTCGGTCCTGCGATCGCTGGCGTGATCATGCTTGTCATTGCGTTCGTCGTGTTAGGCGTTGCGCCACGGACACTGGGACAACAGCATGCGCAGAGTGTGGCGGCATCCGGTGCTGGATTAGCGAAGATCTTGGCCGCCGTGTTTGGTCCGATTGTTTCGGCGCTGATTCTGCTCGGCAATGCGTTGACACCAGGCAAGGGATACCGCGAAGGTCCATTTGCGACCCAGGCCGAGCTACGCGAACTTGTTGACCTTGCGGAGGCCGATGATGTCATCGAAGCAGACGAACGCGAGATGATCCACTCAGTCTTCGAACTCGGCGAGACTCTCGCGCGCGAGGTCATGGTCCCGCGCACAGAGATGGTGTGGATCGAACATGACAAGCGACTGCGGCAAGGATTGTCATTGGCTTTGCGAAGTGGGTTTAGTCGCATCCCGGTGATCGGCGACAACCTTGATGACGTCGTTGGCATCCTGTACCTCAAGGACCTCACGCGTCGATCGTTTGAGCACCACGAAGCCGAGCAGACCGAGAAGGTTGAGCGCATCATGCGCCCCGTCACTTTCGTGCCCGATTCGAAGCCAGCCGATGAACTGATGCGCGAGATGCAGGCTTCGCGGACTCACGTTGCCATCGTGATCGATGAGTACGGCGGCACCGCCGGGCTCATCACCATCGAGGACATCCTCGAAGAGATCGTCGGCGAGATTGCAGACGAGTACGACTTCAGCGAAATCCCCGAAACCGAACGCTTGCCGAACGGAAACTGGCGGGTGAGTGCTCGGATGCAACTCGACGACTTCGCCGACCTCTTGGACCTCAACGTGTCCGAAGAAGAGGAAGGTGTCGACACTGTCGCCGGGTTACTCGCGAACCGGCTCGGGGTTGTTCCGATTGCCGGCTCGAGCATTGACGTTGGTGGCTACCGGCTCGTCGCTGAACTCATTGCTGGGCGCAGAAACCGAGTCGGCGCGGTCCTCGTCGAGGCACTTCCACAAGACCAAGTAAATGCGAACGAAGAAACCGGTGTTGAGCAATCGCACGCCGATAAGGGAGAAGAGTCAGACGATGAATCCTGATACATCCAAAGGCGAGGTATCGCAGACTGCGATTGAGCTCGATGCTGAAGACACGAAGTTGGTCACCTTGGCACGCGGTGCGCGCGGTCGAGTTGGGGCCAGCGCTGGTGCCGCGGTGCGCGATGAGACAGGGCGAACCTACTCCGGTGCAACCGTCGACCTGCCGCATTTGAAGATCAGCGCCTTGCAGCTCGCCGTCGCGCAAGCGGTCGCGGCCGGAGCGAAGGGCTGCGAATGTGCTGTTGTCATCGCTGCAGACGGTGGCGTGTTTGATGACGACCTCGACGCGGTCCGTGACCTCGGCGGCGAGAGTGTTCGGGTACTTGGCGTATTGCCAAGTGGCCAGGTTGTCGTCGATTTGCCAGGTGGTTCGGCATGAGCGGCGACGGCACAGACGGAGGAATGGGCAGCCGCAAGGGGACGGGTAAAGATGGCGACTTCCGGAGCGGCTTTGTGTGCTTCGTGGGTCGGCCCAACGCTGGTAAGTCGACTCTGACGAACCGGATCATTGGCCGCAAGATTGCGATTACGTCCGATCGCCCGCAAACGACTCGACGCACGGTACGCGGGGTATTGACTCGCCCGGACGCTCAGCTGATCGTTGTCGATACTCCGGGTCTACACAAGCCGCGCACGCTGCTGGGTGAGCGGCTGAACGACTTGGTTCGTGCAACGTGGACCGAGGTCGACGTGATCGGTTTCTGTCTTGCCGCCGACGAACCAACGGGGCCTGGAGACCGCAAACTTGCGGCCGAACTGGCTTCCATTCAGCGCGGGCCAGTGATCGCGATCATCACCAAAACAGACGCAGCGACGCCTGACGAAGTTGCCGCCCGGCTTGGTTCGATCCAACAGGTAGCAGCGAACGTCGGCCTCAACGTCGCTGAGTACGTGCCGCTGTCTTCAGTCGATGGTGCGAACGTTGACGTGCTCGTTGACCTTTTGGTCGCACGAATGCCCAAGGGGCCGCAGCTGTTCCCGGCGACGCAAGACACCGACGAGCCTGAAGAAGCAATGTGTGCCGAACTGATTCGTGAGGCTGCACTCGAAGACGTCGTCGAGGAGCTCCCACACTCGATCGCCGTCACCATCGACGAGATGAAGCTGCGCGAGGATCGCCCGGTCGACAAGCCGTTGATGGATATCCACGCCACGCTCCACGTTGAGCGCGACAGCCAGAAGCCAATCATCATTGGCAAGAAGGGCGTCCGGCTGAAGAAGATCGGCAGCCAAGCACGGCAGAACATCGAAGTGCTTCTCGGCACTCCGGTCTATCTGAACATTCACGTGCGCGTCGCGAAGGAATGGCAGCGCGACCCCAAGCAGCTCCGGAAGCTCGGTTTTTAGTCCACATTCGGATGCAAGTTATCTTGTGAAAGGCCGTCGAGCAAGATAACTTGTAGTACGTGATCGTGGTCGTTGCCAGTACTGCGCTCAAGCACGGGTGTGTGCACGCTGACATTGAACACGCGTTTCGAAACCCGATCCGCGTATTTCCTCAAGGCGATGGATTGGTCATGTTGGTCGGTGGTGACGCGTCCGGCAAATTGCTGGAGGTCGGTTACATGATCAGCGCAGACGGAGCAGCCGTGATCATCCATGCTATGCCTGCGCGTGCGAAGTTCTTGAAAGGATGGGAATGATGCCGAAGTCAACCGAAGAGATCGTCGCTCACGCTGAGGAGTTGGCGAAGAACTTTGTCGACCCCGAGGTGTCTGACCTCGAGATTGCCATGGCAGCAGCGCTCGCGGATGTTCATCGCGCAGTGGTGGCCCGTGCAGATGCTGAAGTCGGTGTCCGGCAAGCGGTTGCCACGGCGCGGGGAGCTGGAGCATCGTGGTCGGTGCTCGGCGGAATGCTGGGGACGACTGGCGAGGCCGCGCGTCAGCGATTTGGCGCTGCCAGAGCGGCATCGTGAGGATCCGTCCTGGCACGGCACGGCGGGTCCTGCCGCGAACGGGCTAAGCGCAATCGTTCCCACGCTCGTTTGAGGTGGGCGCCGCGCGACTTGGGGCACAGTGGTCGTACAGGCTTGTGACACATGATCACGAGCAGTGACAGTCTGGCCCAGATTGAATGGAGCACGAAATGACCAGCAAAGACGAACAATCCAACGAAACTGCCCAGCTCGACGAAGACACACAGTCGCCTGACGTCGACGGGAACGAATTGACCGATGATGAGGTCGAAGGCGTCGATGGCGGAATTAGCTGGACTGATGGGTTCAGGATGCCGCTCATTCAAGACCGACGGAACGGCTAGGGCGTAGAGCTTCATACGTGAGCTTCGCGCCGTTTGTTCAACGCGTGTCAGAGTTGGCACGGATGGGCTAAGCGCAATCGTTCCCGCATCGCGGGGAGTTTGTTGGCGCTCGACGTGGGGCACAGTGGTTCTAGAGGCTTGTGGTCAATGATCAAGCAAGCTTGATCGTGTCGCAGTTGAAGAATGGAGCGTGAAATGTCGGACAAGGGCGAACAGCCAGAAGAAGTTGACCCACAAGAGTTGACTGAAGATGAGGTTGCGAACGTTGATGGTGGCTTCAGCCTGGGTGACTATGTGAAACTTCCACCCATCCAAGATCAGATGCGGCGCCCGAAGTAGGTCCTATTCCCACCTTCATGTCGAACAAGGGTGGTCTCGGGTGTGTTAGGACGCTGCGGTCTCGTCCGCAGCTTCGGCGGCATCGAGCGCGATCGCGCACCGGATGAGGCCGAGGTGGGAGTACGCCTGAGGGTGATTCCCGAGACCGTGTTCGGTACTTGGGTTGTGCATCTCGGGGAGTAGTCCCGTGGCGCCGGCACATTCGAGCAGTTGCGCATAGAGGTTCTGCGCCTCATCCAGCATCTCTGCGGCGACGTACGCCTCGATCAACCAACTCGTG
>CAUJEJ010000144.1 GCA_963169255.1 Actinomycetota bacterium
ACTTGACGCTTCTATCGGCTAGAACAGCGTCGACCTTTAGGCCATTTGAGGCAAATTTTCACCCGATTTTTACTGCCAGTGAGCTGCATCTTTCACACGATCGAGTGGCTATACACCCGTACGGACCTCAAGTTCGCCGGACCCAATCGCAGCCTCGAGCAGCGCATAATCTTGTTCATTTTGGTCCGCGTAGGTCTCGGCAAACGCCGCCATGGACCGCTCGAACGTATCGCTCGCCCCAAGGTAGCTAGCGATCGCAACACGATCACCGGAGCGCGCATGTGCGCGCGCAAGCGTCCATCCGCAGAGCCGGGCGTAGACCTCCATGGTCGCTGCGGGCATGCGATCGAGGTCAGCCGAACCCTTGCCGTCGCGCAACTGGCGCACGTAGAAGTCGCGGGTATTTCCATCGAGGCCAACGACCCGCGTCCACCCCAAGAAGATGTCAGTGAATGCCTGCTGAAGGCGTTGGCCATTGACAACGCGCTGGCCGTGATTGCGGTACTTGCTGCGCCCAACGTAAGGCTCAAGCACTGACCGCTGCGACTGCTTGACCTGCAGCACGAGCGGGTCGGTGGCATCGCGGCCGAGAAGCAGCAGCACCCAGGCCCGCAAACCAACGCTGCCCACGCCAACGATCTTGTGGGCGACGTCAACAACATGGAATTGCTCGAGCAGGTGTTTGCGGTCGTCGGAGATGCTGCGCTTGTAGGCGCCGAGGCCCTTGTGCAACATTTCCCAGACCGCATCGCTTTGGTCGGGGGTCATGAGGTCGCGAATGGGGATCAATAGTGGCGGCTGACTGAGGAACTCAGGCGAGCCATCAGTGTTGACGGTCATCTTGGTGAAGGCCTGCAGTGAAGTCCGAGAACGCGCTTTGTCGCTCATCTTGCGGACCCGCTCAACACCCTTCTCTTTCGACTTTTTACCGCCCGCCGACGCCGCGAATAGATCGAGCGCCTGATTCATCTCGAAGTGCGAGTACCAAACTTCAAGGTTGGTCATCGCGGCAAAAAGTGTCATCGAATTCCGATACGACGCGGCTGCCGCAAGGTTGATCGCTCGCCGTTGCTCCGGGGTGAAGCCTCGGTGACGGCCGGCGACCGCGAAGCTAGCGACTAAGCGCTTCACATCCCACTCAAACGCGCCTGGGTGCGATTCATCAAAATCGTTGACGTCAAAGACGAGCCGCCGTTCCGGTGACGAGAAGACGCCAAAGTTCGCGAGGTGCGCATCGCCGCACAGTTGCGTCATGAGCCCAGAGTGCGGCGCGGTGCCGAGGTCGGCGGCCATGATTGCTGCCGCACCTCGGTAGAAGGTGAAGGGCGAAACCGACATTCGTCCGTAGCGGATCGGCACGAGCTCCTGCACGCGAGACGCCGACTGCTCTTTGAGGATTTCGATCGGGTTTCGTCGGGTCTCAGGGAACTCGACGTGCGCTTGCTGCGACCGTGGGAACTGCTTCCGTGCAGCCTTTCCTGCCGCCTCGCTTGCCTTGGGGTCCGGAATGGTCGCCTGCACGTGTGGCATCGATGCTCCTTCAGCGTCGGTGGTGGCTCGTTGCGTGATCCGCGTCGCTTGGTGTTTCGCAGACTGTATCGGCGGGAGGCAGCCCATCGCTGATCATCCGGCGGGCAGCTCCGCGCCCGGCAACGTTGCGTCAGTTGCCCCTGCGTGACTCTGCGCACGTGCTGCTTCCGCGAACCGCCACGTGGGTCTACTCTTGATGAGAATCGGTGGGAATGGCGAAGGGGCGCAGATGACGGTTGGTTCAGAAGACGTAGGAACACAGGGGACCTTCGAGTCGTCACGGCAAGCGGCCCGCGAAGAAAAGTTCGGGTACCTCGGCCTCACGTACGACGATGTGTTGCTCTTGCCCAATGAGTCGAACCTGATTCCGAGCGCCGTTGAGACCTCCACCCAACTCACTCGTAACATCCGCCTGGCGGTCCCGCTGATTTCCTCGGCGATGGACACCGTCACCGAAGCGCGGATGGCAATAGCGATGGCCCGCTTCGGCGGTATGGGTGTGTTGCACCGCAATCTCTCAATTGATGACCAGGCAAGCCAGGTCGACCTGGTCAAGCGCAGCGAAGCCGGCATGGTGACCAACCCGGTGACGTGTAGCCCCGACGACACCCTCGCCGAAGTCGACCGCCTCTGCGCACATTTCCGCATCTCGGGTGTCCCCGTCGTCGACGACTCCGGCGTTTTGGTGGGCATCGTCACGAACCGCGATATTCGGTTCGAAGAAGACATGTCCCGCGCGGTTCGAGAGGTCATGACGGCGATGCCGCTCGTGACTGCACCAGTCGGCATCGCGGGAGAAGACGCGCTCGCCCTCCTGCGGACCAACAAGATTGAAAAGCTCCCGCTCGTTGACGACGGCGGACGTCTCCGCGGCATGATCACCGTCAAGGACTACGTGAAGAGCGACCAGTACCCCGACGCCACCAAGGATGCGGACGGGCGGCTCGTGGTCGGAGCGGCATGTGGTGTCGGCGACGATGCCTACAAGCGCGCGAGGGTGCTCGTCGAGGCAGGGGTCGATGTTGTTGTTGTCGATACTGCTCACGGACATTCCCGTGCGGTGCTCGACATGGTGGCTCGCCTCAAGCGAGATACCGATGTCGACATCATCGGCGGCAACATCGCAACCTACGACGCCGCCAAGTCGCTCATCGAAGCCGGTGCTGACGGCATCAAGGTGGGCGTCGGTCCGGGCTCTATCTGCACGACCCGCGTTGTTGCTGGCGTCGGCGTTCCGCAGGTCAGCGCGATCCACGAAGCCTCGATGGCCGCGCGTGCGGCCGGCGTTCCGGTAATCGGTGACGGCGGATTGCAGTACTCGGGCGATATCGCGAAGGCGATCGTCGCCGGTGCCGACACAGTGATGCTGGGCTCGCTGCTCGCCGGCTGCGAAGAAGCTCCCGGTGATGTCGTGTTCGTTAATGGCAAGCAGTTCAAGCAGTACCGTGGCATGGGTTCGCTCGCGGCGATGCAGTCACGTGGCGATGCCCGTTCGTATTCGAAGGACCGCTACTTCCAAGACGATGTCTTGAGCGATGACAAACTCGTGCCGGAAGGCATTGAAGGGCAGGTGCCGTACCGCGGCCGCCTGGCAGTCGTTGCGCACCAACTCATCGGTGGGCTGCGTGCGGCCATGGGTTATGCGGGCGCAGAATCGATCGATGAGTTGCAGCGCAACGGCCGTTTTGTTCGCATCACTGCTGCTGGACTCAAGGAAAGCCATCCCCACGACATTCAAATGACTGTCGAAGCACCCAACTATCACGGGCGGTAAGTGTCACCATATGAGCATGATCGAAATCGGTGAAGGTAAGCGTGGCCGTCGCGGCTACTCATTTGACGAAGTAGCGATTGCGCCGTCGCGCCGCACGCGTGACCCACGTGATGTCTCAGTGGCCTGGCAAATCGACGCGTACCCGTTCGAACACCCCATCGTGGCCGCACCGATGGACTCGGTGGTGTCGCCGCAGACTGCAAAGCAGTACTCCGATGCAGGCGGTCTGGCCGTGCTCAACCTTGAAGGTCTCTGGACTCGCCACGCGGACCCGGCATCGCTCTACGACGAGATCGCGACGCTCGACGGCGCGAGTGCGAACGCGCGCCTGCAGGAGATCTACGCATCACCGATTGATCCTGACCTTGTTCAACAACGCGTCAAAGAAATGCGTTCGACTGGCGCAACCGTTGCCGGTGCATTGTCGCCGCAGAACACGCAGGAACTCCACCAAGTGGTGGTGAACGCAGGAGTTGACATTTTCGTCATCCGCGGGACAACCGTGAGTGCCGAACATGTCTCGACTCAGGGTGAACCACTGAACCTCAAGGAGTTCATCCTCGAACTTGATGTGCCGGTGATTGTCGGCGGTTGCGCGACGTACCGCGCCGCACTGCACCTGATGCGTTCTGGTGCAGCGGGTGTCCTCGTCGGCTTCGGCGGCGGGGCGGCCCACACGACCCACGACGTCCTGGGTATTCGAGTCCCGATGGCGTCAGCAGTCGCAGATGTTGCGGCCGCACGTCGCGACTATCTCGACGAATCAGGTGGTCGCTACGTCCACGTGATCGCCGATGGTGCGATGGGTTCAAGCGGTGCAATCGTGAAGGCAATCGCTTGTGGCGCAGACGCTGTCATGGTCGGTTCGCCGCTCGCACGGGCAGTTGATGCCCCGGGTGCCGGTCGGCACTGGGGGATGGAAGCGGCGCATCCGGAACTGCCCCGCGGTGAGGTAGTTGAACTTGGCGCCGTTGGCACCCTGAACGAGGTTCTCCTCGGCCCGTCGCGCGTCAGCGACGGCACTATGAACCTCGTCGGCGCTCTGCGTCGCGCGATGGCCATCTGCGGATACTCAGACCTCAAGGAGTTCCAGCGCGTGGAAGTTGTGCTCGACGCGTAGCAGCAGTCCCAACCGTCGCCATCATCACAGCAGCGGCCACCTTCGCAGGATCCCAGACTTGTCAACGTAGGCTTGGGGCATGGTCTCGCCTGGTTCTGACGTACTCGATCGTGCCTCGCGTGCGGGGTCTTTGGCCCGGATAGCAGCGGCCGACTCAACATCGCCTCTTGACGTGCTCGTCATCGGCGGTGGAGTTGATGGGTGCGGTAGCGCTCTCGACGCCGCACAGCGCGGGCTGTCAGTTGCGCTGGTCGAGCGCCATGACCTAGCAAGCGGTACGTCAAGTCGCTCAAGTCGGCTGGCGCACGGCGGTCTGCGCTACCTCGAACAGCGAGAGTTCTCACTCGTCCACGAAGCCCTCACCGAACGTGGCCTCCTCCTCGATCGCCTCGCACCGCACCTCGTGCGCCCAGTCCCATTCCTTTACCCAGTGACTCGACGCGGCTGGGAACGCCCGTACGTCGGCTTCGGCATCACGGTTTACGACATGTTGAGCCGCCTCGGGGCGTACGGCGGAGCAATGCCGCGCCCGAAGACGTTGTCGGCGAAGGTCGTTCGGGGCATCGCACCCGGCATCAAAGACGACGCGCTCGTCGGAGCAGTCCGCTTCCACGACGCGCAAATTGACGACGCCCGCCATACCGTCGCAGTTGCCCGCACCGCAGCAGCTCACGGTGCAGCAATCGCAACTCGCACTGCTGTCGTGAGCCTCATACGTGAGGACGGCCGCGTGGTGGGTGCAGTGATCCGTGACGAACTCACCGGCCGGGAGTTTGAGACTCGTGCGCGTGTGGTCCTCGGTGCTGCGGGAGTGTGGACCGACGACCTTCTTGAAATGTCGGGAAGCTCTTCCCAACATGCGGTCCGGCAAAGCAAGGGAATCCACCTCGTCGTCCCGCGGGAGGCCTTCCCATCAACGAGTGCACTCATCGCCCGAACTCCCACCAGCGTGCTGTTCCTGCTGCCGTGGGGACGCCATTGGCTGATCGGCACGACCGACACTGACTACACCGGCTCCCGCTCAGAACCGCAGGTCGACGAAGCTGACGTCGACTATCTGCTTGCCGAGGCGAACAAATGGCTTGCTCGACCACTGACCAGGGATGACGTCGTCGGGATCTACTCAGGTCTGCGTCCGCTGCTGAGTGCAGGCACGGGTGAAGACGGCACCGCGACCTTGTCGCGCGAGCACGCAGTCCTGCGTCCCGCCCCAGGCTTGGTGCTCATCGCAGGAGGCAAGTACACGACGTACCGGGTCATGGCCTCCGACGCCGTCGACGCTGCCGTCGCCTCGCGAGCCGAGGTAACCACTGACAACGTGCCAGGTTGCGAGACGGACGAGCTCCCGCTCGTGGGAGCAGCTGGTTACTCCGCGGCCTGGGCGGCTCGCGAACGAACGGCCCGTGAAGCCGGGCTCACCCTCGCCCAGGTCGAACACCTGCTGCGTCGTCACGGAGATCGAACGAGGACAGTGCTCGATCTGATCGCGGTTGATCCGAAGCTGGCCGAGCCGATGCACCCAGAAGCGCCCTATCTGCTGGCAGAGGCAGTAATCGCAATCACACGCGAAGGCGCCGTTGGACTCGACGATGTTCTGGTTCGTCGTACTCGCCTTGCGCTGGAAACCCGGGGCGGTGGCGTCGACGTTGCTCAGTCAATTGCTGAGGTCCTGGCGCCGTATGCGAACTGGACAGAGGCGGACATCGCCGCGCAAGTTGCGGTGGTCGCAGAACGCCGTGATGCCCTGCAACCGGTACCTGGTGGTCAGGTCGACCAACAAGAAGTTGTTGCTGGCGTCACTGCGGTTGCAGCCGACAGCGTAGAAGAAGCACTACTACAGGAGGTCGAATTTGCGACTGGCCTGCCCGGAGACGCCCCGACTGCGTAGGCTGTTGTCATGACAGCTCTCGTTGACCAGCTTCCCTCCACCCCAGCAACGAGCGACCCGCACACTGCGGTCTCCGCGGCGCGAATTGATGCGCTGGTTCGGCACCTGTGCGTTGGTCCGCAACCTCATACGACGCCCGCGATCGCGCCGTTCACTGGCCGCCCGATCACCCAAATACCCCATTCGAGTGAGGCGGCCGTTGATACGGCGTTTGCGATTGCTCGCGAAGCTCAGAAGGCGTGGGCTGCCGCACCTGTCAGATACCGCTGCCAGGTTCTGCGACGCTTCCACGATCTCGTGCTCGCGCGACGCGACGAAGGCCTCGACATTGCCCAACTTGAGTCGGGCAAGGCTCGAATTCACGCAGTTGAAGAGCTGCTCGATGTTGCGATTCAGGCCCGCCACTACTCGGTCGTCGCGCCGGGCCTGCTGAAGCCGGTCAAGCACGCGGGCGGTGTACCGATCGCCTCGACCGCGCTCGAACTACACCATCCCAAGGGCGTCATCGGAGTGATCTCGCCCTGGAACTACCCGCTGACCTTGGCGGTGGGAGACGCGATCCCAGCACTGCTCGCCGGTAACGGCGTCGTACTGAAGCCCGACCTGCAAACCACGCTTTCAGCGCTGTGGCTTGTCGACCTGCTGTACGAGGCGGGATTGCCCGAAGGTCTGTTTGGCGTCGTGGCTGGCGAGGGTGGCGTTGTTGGTCCGATGATCACCGAACGCGGCGACTTCATCATGTTCACCGGGTCTACGGGCGTTGGCCGCCAGGTCGCGGCTCGCTGTGGTGAACGCCTCGTCGGTTGTTCGATGGAACTTGGTGGAAAGAACGCCATGATCGTCTGTGACGACGCGAACATCCGTAAAGCGGCGGAGATCGCCCAACGCTCAAGTTTCGCAAATGCTGGCCAACTGTGTATTTCGATGGAACGGATTTACGTCCATCGAAGCGTGGCAGAGGAGTTCACGACGCTCCTCGTGGAACGAGTAAAGAAGATGCGTCTGAACGCCGAGGTCGGTTGGGATGCCGACGTGGGCTCGATGATCAGCCGCAAGCAACTCGACACCGTCCAGAGTCACGTCGACGACGCCAAAGCAAAGGGCGCGACCGTGCTTGTAGGCGGGCGGGCGCGACCAGACGTTGGCCCATTCTTCTTTGAGCCAACGGTGATGACGGACGTCACTGACGACATGGTCTGCTTCGGCAACGAAACGTTCGGTCCTGTTGTCAGCATCTATGTCTTCGACACTGAAGAAGAGGCAATCGCGCTGGCAAACGACACCGCCTACGGCCTCAACGGTTCGGTCCTCACGCGGGATGTTCGTCGCGGAAAGCAGATAGCGGCCCGGATGCACGCGGGCACCGTGAACGTGAATGAGGGCTATGCAACCGCGTGGTCGGCGACGGGTTCGCCGATGGGTGGCTTCGGTGACTCAGGTCTCGGTCGCCGTCACGGCCGCGATGGCTTGATGAAGTACACCGAGACCCAGACCCTGGGTATCCAACGATTTGCTGGTTGGGGAACGCCAGCATTCATGACTCACAAACAATGGGGCGAGACCCTCGTCGCAGCCGTCAAACTAATGAAGAAGTTGAACCGCCCATGAGTGATTACGACGTATTAGTAGTTGGTTCCGGATTCGGTGGCTCGGTCTCCGCACTGCGCCTAACGGAGAAGGGTTACAAGGTCGGCGTGGTTGAGGCCGGGCGACGATTCGAAGACAAGGACTTTGCGAAGACCTCGTGGCGCCTGCGGGAGTTCTTGTTCGCGCCGAAGCTCGGGCTTCAAGGTATCCAACGGATCCACTTCCTGCGCGACGTCATCGTGTTGGCTGGCGCCGGTGTCGGAGGCGGTTCGCTTGTCTACGCGAACACCCTTTACGTCCCGCCAGATGAGTTCTTCAACGACAAGCAGTGGGCGCACATCACCGACTGGAAGTCCGAACTCGCGCCGTACTACGAGCAGGCCACACGCATGCTCGGTGTCACTAAGAACCCGACCATGACACCCGCAGACGTGGCGATGAAGGCAGTTGCCGAAGAGATGGGCGTGGGTGAAACCTTCACTCTCACGCCAGTCGGTGTGTTCTTCGGTGCTCCCGCTGGCGAGACCGTCCCGGACCCCTTCTTTGGCGGGGTGGGCCCGGATCGAACTGGCTGTATCGAGTGCGGCGAATGCATGACTGGGTGCCGCCACAACGCGAAGAACACGCTCGTCAAGAACTACTTGGGCCTAGCTGAGAAGGCCGGCGCCGAGGTAATGCCACTGACCACGGTTCGCGGAATCCGCAAGCAGGGCAAGCAGTGGCAGGTAGACGTTGAGCGCAGCGGCAACTGGCTGGGCAAGGGGCGCCGAACCATCACAGCCGATCACGTCATCATGGCAGCGGGAACATTCAATACCCAGAAGATTCTGCACCGGATGAAGGACACCGGTCATCTACCCAAGCTTGCGCCATCGCTGGGCTACCTCTCGCGCACGAACTCCGAATCCCTGATCGGTGCAGTTGCGAAGGTGCCACCGTCGAAGGGTGGCGAGGACTTCACCAAGGGTGTCGCAATTACGTCAAGCTTCTTCCCGGAGCCGCACACCCACATCGAACCTGTGCGCTATGGCAAGGGTTCAAATTCGATGGGCTTACTCGGCACGATCCTTACTGACGAAGAGCCAGGCGTTCCGCGTTGGAAGACGTGGGCGCGTGAACTCGCGGCAGATCCGATTGCGGCTGCGAAGTCGATGAACGTTCATGGCTGGTCGCAACGGGCGGTCATCGCCCTCGTCATGCAAACCCTCGACAACTCTGTAACGGTCAGCGGCGGAA
>CAUJEJ010000145.1 GCA_963169255.1 Actinomycetota bacterium
CCGTCGCCGTAGGGGTTGTGCTTGTTACGCATCACCTCGTACGCCTCCGGGTTGTTGAGCAGCGTCAACGCCTCTTGGACGATCAATTCAGTGTTCGTGCCGACGAGTTTGAGCGTCCCGGCGATCACGCCCTCTTGCCGCTCGGTTTGGTCGCGAGTCACAAGTACCGGGGTTCCTAAGGATGGTGCCTCTTCCTGGATGCCGCCCGAGTCAGTGATCGCGATCGTTGCGCGCTTGAGAAGGCGCGCGAAGTTCGCATACTCAAGGGGTTCGGTCAGCAGGACGTTGGGAAGGTCGCCGAGGATCGGCGTGACTTCCTCGCGGACGAGCGGGTTCGGATGCAGCGGCAGCACCACTGTGACGTCGGGGCGTTGGCGCGCGATTTCGGCGAGTCCCTCGGCGATGCGCGCAAGACCCCCGCCCCAATTTTCACGTCGATGCGCGGTCGCGACGACCACCGGACCGTCAGTCTCCATCAGCTCAACGAGGCGTGGGTCGTCGAACGTGTCGTCTTTGTCTGCTGCCCACTGCAGGGCATCGATTCCGGTGTTGCCGGTTACGAAGATGCGAGTCGCGGGCACGTGTTCCTGCACGAGGTTGCCGAGGTTATCGGTGGTCGGTGCGAGGTGGAAGCAGGCAATGCGGGCGATCAGCTGGCGGTTCAGTTCTTCAGGGAAAGGCGAGAGAGTGTCGTCGGTTCGCAGCCCGGCCTCCACGTGAATCACGGGGAGTCGGACCTGGATTGACGCCAGCGCCCCGGCCATGGCGGAGGTGGTGTCGCCGTGCACGAGGACCATTGCGGTTCGGGGGATTTCCCGTTGCGGGTCAGTTGCGCGCAGGTCCGTAACGACGTCTTCAACGCCGTCCACAATCGCGGCCACCAGGCCGTTAAGCGTGCGGGGTTCCGAGCCCACATTGAGGTCAACGTCGGGCTCAATCTCGGCCATCTCGAACACGGGCGCAACGAGGTCGCGGTGTTGGCCGGTAAGGATCACGAAGGGTTCGAGCAGCAGTGACTCGCGCAATCGCCGAATTACTGGGAAGAGTTTGATGGCCTCCGGACGCGTTCCAACGATGACAATGACCCGCAGCTTTGAGCGTTCGAATTCGTCGATCATGATCCTATTCTTGGTGTTGCGATAGGTGCTCGTCGCGCCAAGTGGCGCTCCAAACGGTGTGACATTGCCTAGATGCCGCCGGACCTTCGTCCCAAAACTTGCTGACAAAAGCCTCTTTGGGGGGACGTGAGAGGTTGCTATTGCCGGATTGCGTCCGACAAGATGTGCCCATCGGTGTGGGTTTGCCGACTGGCTTCGGAGGGCATCATGGAGATTCAACAACACGATCCGCAGCACCAGGCCGAAGGTGACCTGAAGAGCAAAGGTCTGTCGGGTGGTTCTGTCGGCCTCATCGGCGGCATCATTCTGGCGATCTCGTGCGTCGCGCCTGCGTACACACTTACCGCGACGATCGGTCTGATCGGTTCCGATGATGGAACGAAGATCCCGGTCATCTTCATTGCGGGATTCATCCCGATGTTCTTCGCGGCGTTCGCCTACCGCGAGATGAACAAGGTCGCTCCTGACTGCGGAACTTCCTTTACCTGGACGACAAAGGCCTTCGGCCCGTACATCGGTTGGCTTGGGGGTTGGGCCGCCATCTTGGCGACCATCATCGTGCTATCGAACTTGGCGGGTGTCGGCGTCCAGTTTGTCTATCAGTTCATCGGCGACATCCTCAATAACGAGGACATATCGAACCTCTGGACCAACAACGTCGTCAACGTCATTACCTGCGTCGCCTTCCTGGCGATCGCGACCGCTGTTGCGTACCGCGGCATCACAACCACCGAGCGCCTGCAGTTCGTGCTCGTCGGCTTCCAGATGATTGTGTTGGTCATCTTTGGTATCGCCGCGATCGTCGAGTCCAGCAGTTCACCAACGGGCCTGCCGTTTAGCTGGGAGTGGTTCAGCCCGGCCGGAATGACCCTGTCGGCATTCATCGCTGGGCTCTCGGGCTCGATCTTCGCGTTCTGGGGCTGGGATTCGGCACTCACCGTCAATGAAGAGTCCAAGGACTCGAGCTCGACGCCAGGGCGTGCAGCAATCCTCGCCGTCATCTCGATCCTGTTGACCTACCTGCTCGTCTCGATCGCCGTCATCATGTACGCCGGTGTTGGCACCGAGGGAATCGGCCTCGGGAACGAAGAGATCGCCGATAACGTGTTCGGCGCGGTTGCCGAGCCGGTCCTTGGAAGCCCGTGGTACCTGCTGCTGTTCCTCGCCGTCATCGTGTCGAGCGCAGCGAGCCTGATCACGACCTTCCTGCCGACCTCGCGCACGATCCTCGCGATGGCGACGTACAAGGCGCTACCGCAGACGTTCGCCAAGGTGCACCCGAAGTACCTGACGCCATCGACGGCGACCATCACGGCCGGTATCGGCGCGGCAGCGTTCTACACGTTCCTCACCTTCGTCAGCCCGCGGACGCTGCTCGACACGATCTACTCGATCGGCATCATGATCTGCTTCTACTACGGCCTGACAGCATTCGCGTGTGTCTGGTACTTCCGCAAGGAGGCGTTCGATGGCTTCAACAGCTTCCTGTTCAAGTTCCTGTTGCCGTTGCTGGGTGGTATCGGTCTGGTGTTTGTCTTCATCATCACGCTGCGGGATTCGTACTCGCCGGACTATGGCAGTGGTGCGGAAATCGGCGGTGTTGGATTGGTCTTCATCTTGGGTGTCGGTCTGATCTTGTTCGGCGTCATCATCATGGCGATTCTGCGGGTGAAGACACCGGACTTCTTCAAGGGCAAGACCCTCCACCGCGATACGCCGGTGCTGATCCCGAACGACTAAGGATCACCGCCAGCGTGTGCGGTGCGGGCAAACGGATGGGTTGGCGGCTGCACGCAAGCTAGCTCGCGTGTAGACTTCTGCCCGGTCGGTTCGTTCGACCATGCGCCCGTAGCTCAACGGATAGAGCATCTGACTACGGATCAGAAGGTTAGGAGTTCGAATCTCTTCGGGCGCGCATCTTGATCAGAAACCCTCGGTCGTCCGACTACGGACTCTCGGGGGTTTCTGTGTTCCTGGCCGGTCACGGCGGTTCCGCTAGGCGAACCGCGCCGATCAACCTTGCAGATTGAGCCGAGCAGAGGTACGACTGGTCACTCACGCCTCAGGAAGACTGGCGAGGGTTTCGTCTAACCAGTCGTACACAACCTGATCCCACACGCGTTGAGACTTGCTGGTGGCCTGACGACTCGTGAAATCGCCGCAGCGTTTCTGGTTCCAGAAGCGACGTTGGCTCAACGGATAGTTCGGGGCGAGCGCAAGATCAGGGGCGCGAAGATCCCACTCACGATTCCGGCTGACCTGTCCGGCTGCTCTGCTGCCCTCCACGCAGTGATCTACCTGATCTTCCACGAGGGGTACTTGTCGCGCGGTGAGTCGAGCGAGGTCGTCCGGCTTGACCTCTCCGATCAAGCGCTGCGCTTGACGAGGCAAATTGGCAACATGCTGCCGGAACGACCAGAGGTCGAGGGCCTCCTCTCGAATCGTTCAACCGTGCACGGATGGCCGCCCGAGTCGATTGATGCGGCGACCCCATCTTGCTCGAAGATCAAGACTGTTTGTTGTGGGATGAGTCGGTGCTCGCGGAGGCCAACGAAGTGCTCACCGCGGCCATGTCGAGGATGCAACCGGGCACGTTCCAGTTGCGGGCG
This sequence comes from Actinomycetota bacterium, assembly GCA_963169255.1. GTDB lineage: Bacteria > Actinomycetota > Actinomycetes > S36-B12 > UBA10799 > UBA10799. The sequence goes on from CAUJEJ010000145.1 coordinate 3,728, forward strand.
TTGATCGCCGCGCACCGCACCAACGCGGCGACGGCCGATGACACCGACTGGGCGGCCGTGGCGCTGCTGTACGGGAAGCTTCCGGCAATGACGGCGTCGCCCGTCGTCGCCCTGAACCACGCAGTTGCGGTTGTGATGCCTGACGGCCCAGACGTGGGCCGCGCCCAACTTAGGGTTCTCCGGCTTAGCCCGACGCTCAGCGGTGCACCCGGATCTTCACCGCTACGTCAAATTGACTGTGTGTTGCGGAACCAGCCGCATGGCCGACGACTCTGCACGTCCCGGCGCGCTTCCCGGCGACGAGTTTGCCACCTTTCACCTTGCAAACTGAAGGCGTCGCCGATCGCCATTTGATGGTCACGCCCGCGTCGGTCTGTTTCGGCAGCGACTTGGTTGAACGAACCTTGACGGACTTCGGCTTGCCCAACACATGCTGTTGGAGAGGACTCGCGGGTGGTGCGACGGGATGCGGTACGACCGGCGCGGGTTTGACCGGCTCCGGAGTAGGTTCGGGAGCAGCAAGTGGAACGATGGAATTCGAGGCCTTGCCCCAGAGGCTCGTGCCGTAGTCATTGACTTGCGCGACTCGGAACACATACGTCTTGGTGCTATCGAGGCCGCGGACTGTGCCGGTTCCTACATAGTCGCGTCGCACTGCTCCGACAAGGTCAGCGTCATTCCACGTCACGCCGCCGTCGGTCGACTGTTGCGCGATCCAGTGAGTCGGCTGGTATTTAGAATTGTCGCCTGGGATCGCCCACCGAAGCGCCGCTGATTCGGGTGTGGCCGTCGCAACGGGATTGCCGGGCGAAGAGGGCGCATATTTCGCGTCGGTTACTACGTCAGGGATAGCGGTTGTCTCACCACGGACAGCCTTGACGTTCCGCACTTCTGCGAAACGATATGCCATATATGGCCCATGCCAAAAGTACGTGATGGTGTACGTGCCTGTGTCGAATCCGCGAAGCGTGTATTCACCGTTCTCTCCGCGGATGACGTCGACATCGCGGACGGCGTTACCGTTCTCGTCCCTGACACGAACGTCCCAGCGATCAGTGATGTGCGACGGTGTCCCTTCGGGACCAACGAGCCTCCCGGTTGCTGACCCCGCAAAGGGTAGGGCGAAGTCTTCACGCAGCGTTTCGCCATCCTTCAGGCTCAACGTGCGCTCAACTGGCAGGTACCGAGCGCTTGAAGGTGTCGCGGTGACGGTGTAGGTAGCGTTCACCTTCTGTGCCATGAGCCGGTAGTAGCCGGTTCGTGTGTCGACAGTCGTGGAGCTCACGTCACCATCGGTATCGGTCATCTTCACTGAAATGTTCCCGTAGTAGTAATCCGAAGGGTCGGCAACGGTGACCGTTCCCTCGATGACGCCCTTCAGCTTCAGGTGGACGTCCGCCATCGTGACGGTGCCCTCAGGCCCTACTTCAAATAGGTCGGACTCGTACGGCTGAAACTTGTCGCCCGGCGAGAAGACTGGATCGCCGACCTTGAGGCGGTACTGCCCGGGTACAAGGTTGGAGAAGGTGTAGTAACCCTCGGAGTCGATGGTCGTGTTCTTGTGCGACATGTAGAACTCGACACCGTCGAGCTTGACCGTGACGGTCCCAAACTCATCGGTTGGAACTTGAGAGTTGAGATCGAGAACGCGTCCGGTCACATGGACATCCGGACGTGGATCGAGGGCGGTGTAGCTCGACCGGGCGGTGGCTTCACTGTTCGCGGTCGGAGCCGTTTCGGTGGCGGCCGCGGTACCCATTGCCAGCGTGGCAGTTGCTACTGCAACGGCAAGGATCGAACTCAACCTCATAAGGTCTTTGCGCATCTCAATCCCCCAATCCGACTGCCTCAGTTATCTCCGATTTGCAGCCAAACAAACGTGATGTTTCAGACAGGTCGGTCGAATCCCCGGGTACAACACCCGGCAAGACGGCGATGGCCTGAGCCCAAAGCCTGGCGTTCCTGGCGTCTCGAATCACTCAGGCTAGATCCGCGTCAGCCGACGACTTCCTCCGAAATGGAGCGCAGACATACCTTGGCCCGGTCCTCGATTGTCTCAAGCAGCCTGGTCGGAAGGCTTGAGTCGAGCGCAGAGACTTCTGGGTCATCGCATGCCACCGCGAATGCAGTGGGGATCGCTTCGAGCATCTGAGTTGCCCGCGCTCGCAGCGTGCCGACGGGTAAACGCAGTTCCGATGCGAGTCGAGACCAGAGTTGCGGCCGCTGATTGGTCAAGTAGTAGTCACTGCCAATCTTCATCGCAAGACGAAGCTTGTGCTCTGTCGTCTCGTACGGCAAAGCGGATGCGACGTCGTACAGCGGTGCTAGATCGACGCGGTCGCGGTGGAGGAGTAGTGAGTAGTTCTTAGCGTGTGCGTCAGTTCCCCCGATTGCCCAGTTGAAGATCAGCGCGTCAGCGAATTGGCCCACCGTTCGATCGGCCTTTTCGTTGTTCATGACATCCCGAATTAGCGCCGCAATGGCCTTTGGGCCAGGCCCCCCATCAGACTGGTATTTGAGGGAGGGATCAACGCTGAGCGCCTGACAAAGGTCCTCCTGGTGGACACGTCGAATCACATCGTCAACCGGGACACGGTCGTAGCGTTCAACGACGACGGCTCTCTCGGAAGCGAATGAACTCACGGTTGTCTTGGCTGCAGGCATCCCGAGGATGGCGGCAGCACGCAGGCAGAGGTGCTCGTTCAAGTCGTGGTCGTCAAATCCGTTGATCGCTGGCTTCAAAATGTGAGTCGTCGCAGTCGCCCCGGAAGGAATTCCCCACTGCCCATCGCGGAGCAGGAGCGCCGTTTTTGCTTGTGCTCCCGCGAGGCTGAATCGTCCCTCGAAATCCACTCCAAGCCAACTTGCGCCGTCTGTTCGAAGGTCTCGGAGGCGCTGCGCGACTTGTTCATCCGACAACCACTCAACAGATCCAGACTCAGGATCAAAATTCGCTGCTCGGTCCATTGGGATGAATTGGACTGCCCCCGCGCAGTCCGTACCTATCTGTGTCCCGAGCAAAGCAAAAGGCGTGACTGACACTTGGAACTGCCGAGCCCAGCGAGTCAGAACTTGATCGTTGTCGGGCAGCAAACCAGAAATCCACGGGCGTATCACGCGATTGGGATGGTTCTCAATAGCTAGTGGCATGGATACCGAAAGCGGGGTTGCGCCTCGGTCGGATCGGTACGTTTCATCGTAGGAGAACCGCAGTAGCGGCCCATCTTGCGAGAGTGTCCCAGCCCGACGGCCTTCCATGAATACGACAAGTTCCCGTACTCGCGGAGTCATAGGAGGCCCTTCACCTGGGCGCTGCGGTCGAGGAAGTCTTCGATCGCGTTGGTTTCCTGGGCGGGTGATTCAGCTGGTAGTGGGTGGGCCGTGAGGGAGATCTGAAGTGCATCCAGAACGGCAAGCACGAGCCTGAGTTGCGCATTAGGGTTTCCTCGCTCGAATTCACTGAGCCATTTGCGTGAGACTCCAGCGCGTTCTGCGAGGGATTGCTGGCTTAGCCCTTGTTCGAGGCGGGTGCCGCGCACGAGGTTTCTCAGTTGGCGCAGTGTCGAGATGCGGAGGTCATCGTCCACTGAAAGCTCCTCTTGTGCTGTAACCGAACGGTGTCACTATGTAAATGTAACCGAAAGGTGTCAAACTGTATATGTAACCGAACAGTGGCACTCGTCGGATGTAACCGATCGGTGCCACCGGCGTAATCTAGCCGCAGGACCATTGAGGGTCTCGTCGCGAAGCGTTTGTCGTCTGTGGCGACGCCTCAGCGGTCGCGGGCTACCCCGAGATATCGCGACGGTTCAGGAGCGCGGTCGCGAGGACCAGACACACCAGGCTCACCGCGAACAGCGCAGTGATTCCTGCCGCGTTCGGTCCAGCTGTGAGTGGCGGCTGGTGGTACGCCCACGCATAAGGCGAGAACACCCGCAGCCAACCCAGGTCCGGCGACTGATTAGCGACAGCGTTGACCGCGTACCCGCCGACCGCGACCGCAGTGCCCGCGAATAGTGCCCACGTCTTGCGTCCGCTCGCTGCCCCCACAAACAACATAACGGCACCGATGAGCAGGACAAGGCCGCCGAGCGCGAGCGCAGCGGCGCCGACATCGCCAATCCCAAGGTCCAGTTCGGATGGTCCGCTAAGCGCGATGACCAAAACAGACGCGAACAGCACCAGCCAGCAAAGGCGCACGATGACGGCAAGGCTAGTTTCGATGACGTACTGCACCCGTCCGATGCCATGCGCAAGGTCGAGCTCAAGTCGGCCAGATTCCTCGGCCCCGGCGACGGCGCTGGCACCCCAGGTGATCGCTGCGATTGACAGGATGAGGAATCCGATCAGGCCGTAAAACGTCGCCTGGGTGTATCCGGCACCGCTGCCGATCTGGTCGTATCCCAATGCGCTGACGAGCTCCGGTGGCAGACCATCGATCAGCTGTTGCATCTGGTCGTTGCCGCCGATGCTCGGGAACAGCGGCAGGTACAGCAAGAGCGCGGCCGCGACTCCGATCGTCCAACCCAGGGTTGCGCGCCACGATTCGAGGAGGGACCTGCGTAGGACCGGTAGTTGGCTATGCACCGTGACCACCGCCAACCGGCTTCTCGTAGAGGGAGAGCACGGACTCTTCGAGATCAGGTTCATCGATGGTGATGTCCGTGATCGTGAACTCGGCGAGAGCCTTCATGAGGTCGTCGACGGGTCCGTCAACCGTGGCGGCAAGTCGAATCCCGCCGCCTGCGCGCGCAGACGTCACCACGTCTCGCACGTTGCCGATTCGGGTTAGGCGATCTTGCACAACGTCGCGCTGCGCGCCAGAGATTCCCGCATGGAGGTAGCGAATGCTGGTCAGCCGCAGCGACTCCACGTCGCCGTTTGCTACTGCCCTGCCTTTGTTCAACACCAGAACCGAATCCGCGCACTGCTGGATCTCGCTCAGGATGTGCGTGCTCAACAAGACAGTCTGACCGTTGTCCCTAGCTTCGCGAACTAGCTGAATGAACTCACGCTTCATCAGCGGGTCCAAGCCGCTGGTCGGCTCGTCGAGGATCAGCAGTTCTGGTTCATGCATGAATGCTTGGATCAACCCGACCTTCTGCTTGTTGCCCCGCGACAGATCCCCGACCGGCCGATCAAGGTCCACGCCGAATCGCTCGGTCAATTGTTCGACGGCCCCGGGCACGATTGGTCCTGAGACGCTGGCGTAGAAGTCAAGGATTTGACGGCCGGTGGCGCGGCCTTCGAGGCGCAGTTCCCCAGGCAAGAACCCGATCCGCTTCCGAAGTGACGCACCGCCTTGTCGAGGGTCTTGCCCGAGCACCTCGATCGATCCAGACGTCAGACGAATGATGTCGAGCAGCATCCGCAGCGTTGTCGTCTTGCCTGACCCGTTTGCCCCAATGAGCCCGAACACTGTGCCAACTTCAACCTCAAAGGTCACACCGTCGACTGCAGTGCACGCACCGAACTCCTTGCGCAACGCGGCAGTTGTGATTGCCAAATCCATGGCGATCACCCCCTCCAGGTACGAGCCTACGCCTACCCGTGGCGCCCGCGGTGAAGGTCAAATAGGACGTGGCTTTCTCGATTGCGTTCTTGTGGCTAGCCGTTGAACCACCTATCCCAACAACGACGCCCGCGATGACGAAAAGGCAGGAGAACGACGACTCGCTGATCGCTACGCCTCGCGGGAACCAACAGCCAGCGGTTCTGTTGGTTCCAGACGGCAGGCCGCCTCCGCTGCTGCTGGCTACCGCGAGCTCAAGATGTCCGGTTTGATTCAGGCACCGATTGGTTCGTCGAATGCGCGAGCTGCGTCAACTGTCCATCGCGCATTTCGGCGACTGCGTCCATCATCGGGAGGTGGTTTCGGTCATGGGTGACCAGCATGGTGGCGGTGTTGTGTTGCTTTGTGATCTTGACGATGAGCTCGGTGATTTCCGCACCGAGCTTGGAGTCCAGGGCGCTAGTGGGTTCATCCACGACCAAAACACTGGGCTCGTTCATCAGGGCCCGCGCAATGTTCACACGCTGGCGTTGCCCACCCGAAAGTTGATGTGGGCGCTTGTTCATCGCTGCACCAAGGCCGACGCTCTCAAGGTGTTCCTTGGCTCGTACCTGCGCCTTCTTACGAGCTGACCGCCCTGGGCTTCCGTTGAGCTCCTTCATGACCGCGAGTTGGTCCAGAGCCGTCAGGGAAGGGATGAGGTTGGCAGACTGGAAAACGATTCCGATCTTGTCTCGCCGCAGTTGAGCGGCTTGGCTTGGGGAATAGTTCGTGATGTCTTCGTCGTCGAGTAGAACGATGCCCTTGTCTGGGTGGGTGAGCGTCGAACCGACAGCGAGCAGGCTGGACTTGCCTGATCCTGACGCACCGATGATGGCTGTGACTTTCCCTCGGGGAACGGCCAGGCTCACGTTGTCCAGGGCTGTAATCCGCCGGGCGCCATCTGGGTAGGTCAGAGTGACGTTTTGGAAGGTGATCATCGGTGAGCTCCCAGAGCGGTGAGGGGGTCGGCTTTTGCAACTGAACGAAGTGCGAAGACCGCGCCAAGAATCCCGGTGAGCACGAGCACTGCGCCTGGTGCGACTGTGGTCCAGACCGAGAGGCTGAACGGAATAGCACTTCCAGCGAATTCAACGATGAGCAGGCCGAGGCTACTGATGATCAAAATGCCGACGGCAACACCGATAACCAGAATTGCAAGCGCTTGGCCAAGTGCGTCCACCAGTAGGGCTTTGGTCGATGAACCCAGCGCCTTCAGCACGGCGATGTCGGTACTGCGCTGCATGATCCAGACTGTGAAGAATGCTCCGATGACGACCGCGGAAATGACCACGAGCATGCTGACGATCATGAGAAGCGACCCCACCTCAGAGCTGAAGGAGCCAATGGCCAGATAGGTCGCGAAGCCGCCTACGGAAGCAGTGCCAGCCTGACGGTTTCCCGCGTCATAGTCACCCGCCTCGTATACCGCGAGGACCGTGGCATAGGGGTCAGTTTGGCCGATGGTCTTCGCGTACGTCTGCCAGTCGGCGAGGGTTAGCCACGCCACTGGGAGGTGGCTGAACCACTGATCCGCCACGATGTCGGAGACGATGAACCTTGCTCCCCCAAACGTGATTTCGGCACCGATTCCGACGTCGCCAAGTTGTGCGGCATTCGTCTGGGAAAGGACAACCTGGCCGTTGTTCGCAGGGACGTTCGCCATCGTTGCTGGTGCTGCTCCAAAGACGGCAAGGGCTGCTTTGCTGGTACCGCTCTGGGCTTGCCCCTGCCCGATGCCGAGCGCAGTCACCGATGAGATCCCGGCACCGGCCTGCCATTTGCTGGCTTGGTCGCGGCTGATCGCTGAGTCCGCGAACGACAGTTTGCCGTCAGATCCGGGAGGTGACATGACGAATTGCTGTGCGTCGAGTTGCTGCACAGCGGAGATGCTCTGCAGACCCAACCCCACGGTGAGTCCAGCCAGGAAGCCGACCAGCAACGTGATCAAAGCAACTACGGCCCCGAGTAAGGCGAACCGTCCCTTCGCGAACCTCAAGTCTCGCCACGCTACGAACATCCTGCGTCTCCTCGCTGTTGGGCTGTTTCGGTATTGATCGTCACAGGTGCCGCCGGTTTGGGCATCGGGCTAAGGTCGACTGCTCTCTTACGACTTTCGTCGCTATGGCAGTTACTGAATCCCCCCGTACGATGGGAGTCCAATGTCTTCCGATCGCAACGTCGCCATCACCGAAACATCGATGTGGGTTCTGCTGGTGGTGCTGTTCAACGCACTCGCGCTGCTGAGTTTCATTGATATCGCTGTTGGAGGGTTGTCTCTACTGGCGCTGGCAGTTCTGGTGGTCTATCTGGGCGTCACGAACGCCGCGCTAGTCAACCGGTTCCGGCGCCCGCAGCACGCGGGTCAGTGGACGCGTACGTGGTTGGCGGCGATCACGGTGCTCTGGGCAGCACTGGCAGTCCTGCTGCCCTCGGCGACGTACCTGGTGTTTCC
>CAUJEJ010000146.1 GCA_963169255.1 Actinomycetota bacterium
TTCCGAGTCCACCGCCGAGGTTCAACAGCGGCAATTCGATTCCGTGCTGGTCGCGCACATCAGCAAGCAGTCCCACGATCCGTGACGCCGCAACCTCGAAGCCGCTGCTCGCGAAGATCTGCGAACCAATATGGCTGTGCAACCCAGCCAATTCGAGGTTCTCTGACAACGCCAACACGCGTTCGATTGCTTCCGTTGCAGCTCCGGAGGCAAGCGAGAAACCGAACTTCTGATCCTCGTGTGCCGTGGCGATGAACTCGTGGGTGTGGGCCTCGACGCCGAGAGTGACCCGGATCAGCACCTTGGGGCGAGTACCTGCCCGCTCCGCCAAAAAGCCGAGGCGTGCGATCTCTTCGTACGAGTCAACCACGATGTAGCCAACTCCTGCTTCGAGCGCGAGCGACAACTCGAACTCGGACTTGTTGTTCCCGTGCATCAGCAGGTTGCTGCCCGGGACACCTGCTCGCAGCGCGCAGGTAAGCTCACCCGCAGTGCACACATCGATTCGCAGGCCCTCTTGGGTGACCCAGCGAGCGAATTCGGTGGACAGGAACGCCTTGGCTGCGTAGTAGACCAACGTCGGCACCGCTGGATCGTCAAACGCCTCTCGATAGCCCGTCATCCGGGCCCGCACGTCGGCCTCGTCCATCGCAAAGATCGGCGATCCAAACTCCGTCACGAGATCCCGTACGTCGCAGCCACCGACCACGATCGCACCGGACTCTGGGTCGCGATGTGCCGTCTGGGGCCAAATTCCCGCCTCAAGTTCAAGGGAGTGTTCAGTGGTGTCGGGTTGCTGTGGACCTCCTGCAGCGTGTGACACGTTGCTTCGTGGTCCTGCCGGGTGCGCGCGCATGGTCGTTGAGGTTACATGCGTTCAGGGGCTGAGACACCAAGCATTGTCAGCCCATTGGCCAGCACCTGCAGCGCAGCCGCGCATAGCCACAGACGTGCAACGTGAAGTGCCTCGACCTCTTCGTCGCCACGCGGCAGCACTCGACAGGTGTCGTAGAAGCGGTGATACGCGGTCGCTAGGTCTTCGAGGTATCGGGCAACGCGGTGCGGTTCACGCAGCTCGGCTGCGCCCACGATGACGCCTGGGAAGTCCGCGATCGCGCGCAAGAGTTCGCCCTCGCGTTCGGCTTCAAGCAACGCTGGATCGAAGGCAATCGCCCCGGAACGCCAATCAATCCCGAGGTCTGCAGCGTTGCGCAGAACCGAACTGATCCGCGCGTGGGCGTACTGCACGTAGTAGACCGGGTTGTCGTTGCTTCGCTTGACGAGCAGACCGAGATCGAGGGTGAGTGGGGAATCTGCTGGGTACCTGATCAGGGTGTAGCGAGCGGCGTCGACGCCCACTTCATCGACGAGATCAGTGAGCGTCACGATCTCTCCGGCACGCTTCGAGAGTTTAACCTCGACACCGTCGCGCATGGTCTTGACCAATTGGCCGATCAGGACCTCGATCGCAACCTCGGGATCGTCACCCGCGCACGCCGAAACCGCCCGCAACCGGTTGACATAACCGTGGTGATCAGCGCCTAACAGATAGAGATTCGTGTCGAAGCCTCGATCACGCTTGTTCACGTAGTACGCACAGTCGGAGGCGAAGTAGGTGAGATCCCCGTTCGCCTTAATCAGGACTCGGTCCTTGTCGTCATCGAAGTCCGTCGTACGCAGCCAAACGGCACCATCGAGTTCATACACATGCCCCTGCGCCCGCAATTTCTCAAGCGCACGCTCGACGCCGCCGTCGGCATGCAGGGATCGTTCGGAGAACCACGTGTCGAAGTAGGTGTGAAAGGTATTCAGCGTGTCCTGCTGCTGGGCCAATTGCAGCCGGTAGCCGGCCTCGCGAAACGCTACGAATTGTTCGTCTTCAGGGAGTTCCAGGATTGCCGCATCCTCAGCGACGATCTCTGCAGCGAGTTCGGCGATGTACGCACCGCGGTAGCCGTTCTCGGGCGTCGGCAGGCCGAGTGCGGCCGCCCGCAACGAGGCGCCAAACATGTCCATTTGAACGCCGCGGTCGTTGATGTAGAACTCACGATCAACGTCGGCCCCGGCAGCGCTGAGAACGGACGCGATTGCGTCGCCTACTGCGGCCCACCGGGTGTGCCCGAGGTGCAGCGGTCCGGTCGGATTTGCAGAGATGAACTCGACGTTGAAGCGCTTTCCAGCGAGCGCATCACCACGGCCATATTGGGCACCGGCGACAACGGCGGCCTCAGCCAAAACACCCTGCGCGGCTGCTTCGATCCGAATGTTGAGGAAGCCTGGGCCCGCGATCTCGACGCCAGCGATACCGGGAGTCCCGCTCAGTTGATCGGCCAACGCGGCTGCGATCGCTCGGGGGTTCGCCTTCGCGGGCTTCGCTAGCTGCATCGCAACGTTGGTCGCGTAGTCGCCGTGTTCGGGGTTCTTGGGTCGCTCGACGACTGGTGAGGACGGCAACTGATCGAGTTCCACCGCGATCGTCCCTGAGGCCACGCATTCGCGAAGCGCGGTTCCAATTACGTCTGCTAGCTCGCCCGGGGTCACGAGGACAAAGCCTAGGTCACGCCACAAAACCCTTACGGCGGCGGCTTACTCCATCCGCCCCCTCAACTAGCGAGGTAACGCTAACCTCCGTTAGGGTACCCTAACCTAGGGAGGAGATGGTCGTGGCGAAGCGCACGTCAACCGTTACACCCGGTTCACTCGCAGGATTAGCACCGGGAGAAAGTGCGAGAATTGACCGGGTCGAAGGCTTTGACGACCCCGTCGGGCAACGACTCAGCCACCTCGGATTCCTTCCAGGCACCATGGTCACGACCGTGCGACGTGCCCCGATGGGCGACCCTACGATCTTTGAATTACGTGGCAACCAGATGTGCTTGCGGATTGCAGAGTCGAACCGGGTCCTGCTAACGGTTGACGACCTGGATTCCCCATGAGTTGTCAAGAACCCGCCGAATCGACTGGGGCGACCCTCACGTCGCAAGCGCGGATTGCGCTGATCGGCAGCCCCAACGCGGGCAAGACCACGTTGTTCAATCAGTTGACCGGCTTGCGCGCGAAGACCGGCAACTATCCAGGTGTCACTGTCTCGCGGCGAACCGGCGCAGCAAGTGTGGGCGGCAAGACAGTCACGATCGAAGACCTTCCTGGCACGTACAGCCTGTCGCCGGTAAGCCCCGACGAACAAGTCGTTGCCGATGTGCTCAACGGTCAACTCGTCGAAGCCGAACCGCCAGACGCCGCGATTGTGGTGATGGATGCGACCACCGTTGAGCGGTCGCTGATCCTCGTGGGGCAGGTCCTCGACCTCGGACTACCCACCATCGTGGTCGTGACGATGGTCGACGAGCTTGCCGACCGCGGCGGATTCATCGACAAAGCGGCTCTGCAATCGATCCTCGGTGTCCCGGTGATCGAGGTCGTCGGCACTAAGGGCATCGGCGTCGACGACGTGCGCGGGCTTCTTGCCGATCCAACTGCTTGGCCGCGTCCCGTCATCACGCCACCGGCGGACCCGGCGGGTCAAGCCGCGTGGATCGACTCAGTCCTCGAATCCGTGTTGCACCAACCTCCGGCCGGCCACAAGAAGACTGCTGCGATTGATCGTGCGCTGCTGCACCCTGTCCTTGGTGTCGTGATCTTCTTCCTCGTGATGTTGACGTTCTTCCAAGTCATCTTCACAGTTGCGAAACCGCTACAAGACTGGATCAGCGGATTATTCGATGACGCTGGTACGTGGGTTGAAGAGAACATCGCGTGGGAGCCGCTCGCGAGCCTCATTAGTGACGGCATCCTCGGTGGAGTGGGGACAGTCCTACAGTTTCTCCCGCAGATCCTGCTGCTGTTCCTCATGATCTCGTTCTTGGAGAACGTCGGCTATATGTCGCGTGCAGCTCTCGTCATGGACCGCGCAATGGGCAAAATCGGACTTGAAGGCCGCTGTTTCGTCTCGCTCCTGTCGTCGTACGCGTGTGCCGTCCCGGGGATCATGTCGACTCGCACGATTCCGTCATCGCGAGATCGAATCGCGACGATGATGGTTGCGCCGCTGATGACGTGCTCAGCACGAATCCCGGTCTACACATTGTTCATCGCCGCTTTCGTGCCGGCAACCATGGTGTGGGGGCCCATCGGTCTCCAGGGACTCGTCCTCTTCGGGCTGTACTTGCTTGGCACGTTGAGTGCTCTGGTTATTGCAGGAATTCTCAAGCGAACAAAGCTGCGCAGCGACAAACTCCCCTTCTACATGGAGATGCCGCCGTACCGGATGCCAGGGGCTCGCCTCGTTCTCACGCAGTGCTGGGATTCGTGCAAGTACTTCCTACGCAAGGCGGGCACCATCATCTTGGGCACTTCGATCCTGTTGTGGATCCTGCTTCACATTCCGGTCGTTACTCCCCCGCCTGAACTCAACGAACAACAGGCAACGAGCTACCAGCTGCAGCATTCCGTCGCCGGGTCTGTGGGCCGCGCGGTTGAGCCGGTGTTTGCGCCGCTGGGATTCAACTGGGAGATCAATGTCGCATTGATTGCCTCGATGTCTGCCCGCGAGGTATTCGTCTCGACACTTGGCCAGATCACCGCGGCTCAAAGCGACGACGACTCCGACATCACTACTTCGCTGCAAAACGACACCAACCCAGACGGCACACCTGTGTACTCCCCTGGGACGGTCGCGGCGATCCTCGTGTTCTTCGTCTTCGCACTCCAATGCATGTCGACGATCGCTGTCATGAGACGCGAGACGAACTCTCGACGATGGCCGCTATTCGCGTTTTGCTACATGTTCGCGCTGGCCTGGGTAGGCGGATTCATTGCGAACACCGTCGTCACGGCGATGACGAGCTAGGCAGTCATGACGAACGTGGCGATGCACGTCGAAACCACTGCTGACCCGCTGGTCTTGCGGTGGGTTGTACGCGGAGATGCGGTCCGAGGTCCGGCGGTATTGAGTGCTCGAGGGGAAATTTCTGGACTTCCCTCCACGTGGGTTCAGGCACTCAATTCGGGCGCGATCACTGAAGTCGTCATCTGTGACGCAGAGATCACCGCCCGGGCACGCGA
>CAUJEJ010000147.1 GCA_963169255.1 Actinomycetota bacterium
CCGATCATGCCGAAACTCACCGATGACAAGTCTGTTCTGTCGTGGGCGAGCACGCTAGAGCCGGGCGCGTTGGAGCAGGCGAAGCGGACTGCGCAGATGCCGTTTGTTGTGAAGCCGCTCGCTCTCATGGCTGATGCCCACGCAGGTAAAGGGTCGACGGTGGGGTCCGTCATCGCAACACAGGGCGCGATCATTCCGGCAGCGGTTGGTGTCGATATTGGTTGTGGGATGATCGCGGTCGAAACGGATCTGACCTCTCATTCGCTCCCCGATGACCTGTCGCAGTTGCATGCCGCGATTCGCACCAGCGTTCCTGCCGGCGTCGGCCGTGGGCATGAGGGGAATCGCGACGTTGATGCCCTGGAACTCCTCGGTGCCACAGGCAGCACGGAACTGTCCGACAAGCAGCGTTCGACGGCCCGTGCCCAGTTCGGCAGCCTTGGTTCTGGCAACCATTTCGTCGAGGTTTGCCTCGACGAGCGTGATCGAGTGTGGGTTGTTGTGCATTCCGGATCACGTGGCATCGGAAACCAGCTTGCGATGCTCCACATTGAGCGCGCGACTGGTCTGATGAAGCAGTGGTTCGTTCAATTGGCTGACCCCGATTTGGCGTACCTGCCTGAGGGAACAGCGGAGTTTGATGACTACATCGCGGACATGCTGTGGGCGCAGCGGTACGCGGCGGCGAACCGGGACCTCATGGCGGCGAATGTGGTTGGCAACTTGTTCTCGTTCGTCGGTGGCGGGATCGAGACGGATCGAATCAACTGCCATCACAACTTCACGCAGCGCGAGAAGCATCGCGGCCGCGATCTGTGGATCACCCGTAAGGGTGCGATTCAGGCGAAACGTGGTGGTCGAGGTGTGATCCCGGGCTCGATGGGGACTCGTTCGTACATCGTGTCGGGATTGGGAAGTGCAGCGTCGTTCGAATCCTCGTCGCACGGAGCGGGTCGTCGGATGTCACGATCGGCAGCGCGCAAGTCGTTGACGGTCGACAGCCTCCGCGATGCAATGGCCGGCCGAACGTGGAATGCGGATCAAGCTTCAGACCTTCTTGACGAGCATCCGGATTCCTACAAAGACATCGACCAAGTGATGGCTGATCAAGCAGATCTGGTCGAGGTCGACCACACGTTGTCACAGATCCTGAACTACAAGGGGACGTGATCACTCGATCCTGGGTGCCCAACCAACCGGCGAGGTGATCTTGTCAGGTCGGATGCGCGATTCAACGCAACTGGGAGAGCAGATCAAAACGCAACTGGGAGAGCAGATCAAACGGTGGTGTTTGATCTGCTCTTTGAGCCAGCGACGCGCACTCGTGGCGGTGGTTGGGACTTCCGCGGGATTCTGATCGGTGAGGCGTGCAACGTTGCGCAATGTTGCGCCACCGAGTTGAGAGATGTTCGCGCTCATCTGTTCCTGACACATACCCGAGTTGCCCAAGCCCGGTTATCCTTCGCGAGTGACTGAAAATTTGCCTCCGTGCCCCCTGTGCGCCTGCGAGTACACCTACGAAATGAGCGCGCTACTGGTGTGTCCCGAATGTGCGCACGAGTGGGCGCCCGGATCCGAAGTGGAAGTGGCGGCCGAGCCAGTCATAAAGGATGCTTTTGGAAATGTCCTCGCCGACGGCGACACCGTCACCATCATCAAGGACCTCAAAGTCAAGGGCAGTTCTAGCCCGATCAAGGTCGGCACCAAAGTTCGCAATATCCACCTCGTCAACGGTGTCGGCGACCACGACATCGATTGCAAGGTGGAGGGTTTCGGCCCCATGCAACTCAAGTCCAGCGTCGTCAAGAAGGCGTGACCCACTGGGCATCCTTCTCCGAATCGAACCACCGTGTCCGGCTAGGCAAGTTCGCGTCCGATATGGGAGTACACCTAGACAGGAAGGACCTAGGTCCTCCACGCGTGAGGTGACACGGGTAATCAAGGAGGAGCGTGGCGACTCAGATGTGCCGGTAGGGTGCGGCGCATGGACCGACCGGATCATGCAGGTAGACGGGAGAGCACGGCGACTCCGGTCGAGTTGCGGTTAGATGCATCTCGGCACTTGACACCGTGGCTGCATGAGCGCCAACTGAGCTTCGCCTTCAGCACCTACCAGGCGGGCAAGCTGTTCATGATCGGCACAGATGATCGTGGTGACCTGTCTGTCTCGGAGCGAACCTTCTCTCGCTGCATGGGCTTGTATCCGAGTGGTGAGTCGTTATGGATGGCGTCGCAATTCCAGGTTTGGCGTCTGGAGAACAGCATTCCCCGGGGAGCTCGTCATGACGGGTTCGATGCGCTCTATGTTCCGCGGGTCGGATACACCACCGGTGATCTTGACGTTCACGACATCGCCGTGGGCCGTGACGGCAAGCCGGTGTTCGTCTCGACCGCGTTCAGTTGTGTTGCGACGCTCAGCGAACGGTTTAGCTTCAAACCGTTGTGGCGTCCCGATTTCGTGAGTGCGCTAGTGCCAGAGGATCGTTGCCACCTCAATGGCCTGGCGATGCGCGATAAGAAGCCGCGCTATGTCACGGCGGTGTCGCGCTCGGATGTGGCGGAGGGGTGGCGAGACGCACGCCGTGCTGGCGGAGTGGTGATCGACATGGACTCCAACGAGGTCATTGCTCACGGCCTGTCGATGCCACACTCCCCGCGTTGGCACAAAGATCGGCTGTGGCTTCACAACTCTGGTACCGGTGAGTTCGGTTATGTGATCCCCGGTGAAGGCGAATTCGTTCCGGTCGTCTTCATCCCCGGCTACGCGCGTGGGCTGGCTATTCACAACGGCTTCGCGTTGGTAGGAATGTCTCGACCGCGCCACGGTAGTTCGTTCTCAGGGCTCGCACTCGACGACGAACTGAGGTCTCGCAATGCAGAGGCACAGGTGGGTGTTCAACTCATAGACCTTGCCCGCGGTGTTGTGGTCGCGTCGTTGCGCATCAGTGGCTATGTCGAAGAGCTCTTCGACGTCGCGTGGCTGCCATCCGTGGCACGTCCGACGCTGCTGGGCTTCAAGTCTGACGCGATCTTGCACACCATCACGATCGATCAGTAGTTTCGGTCGGCGTGTGCGCCCTCAGTTGCAAACGGTGATTGGGAGGACTAGGTTTTTCCGATGACTCGGTACTGGGTTAACAACTGCTCATCGGCTGTCGCGTCAAGGTCGAGTTGTGGGCGCGACAGGCTACTCGGGACGGGTCTTGCGGTGGTTTTGGGCGCTGGTGTCTTGACCGGCGCGGCTGCAACCTCGGCGAACGCGATCACTGGCCCGATTGACTTGTTGACCCAGGCCAACATCACCATCAACGGCGCTGCCGCGAACGACCGGAGCGGCTGGTTCGTGGCGGGTGCGGGGGATGTGAACAATGACGGCTTCGACGATGTCATCATCGGCGCACCTAGGGCCGACAACAACGCCCTCACCGACTCGGGGTCGGCGTATGTTGTGTACGGATCAGCCACCCCCACGACGCCCGTGGATTTAGCCAATCTAGGTTCGGCTGGGTTCCGTATTGATGGCGCCGCTGCGAACGACTTGAACGGCTGGTCGGTGGCGGGGGCTGGGGATGTGAACAGTGATGGTTTCGCTGATGTCATCGTCGGCGCCCCCTACGCCGATAACATCAGCCGCTTCAACTCGGGGTCGTCGTATGTTGTGTACGGATCAGCCTCCCGTGCGACGCCCGTGGATTTGGGCAATCTAGGTTCGGCTGGATTCCGCATTGATGGCTCAGGCACCTCCGATCAGAGTGGTTTCTCGGTGGCGGGTGCGGGGGATGTGAACAATGATGGCTTCGACGATGTCATCATCGGCACCCCCAAGGCCGATAACAACAGCCTCACCGACTCGGGGTCGTCGTATGTTGTGTACGGATCAGCCTCCCGTGCGACGCCCGTGGATTTGAGCAATCTAGGTT
>CAUJEJ010000148.1 GCA_963169255.1 Actinomycetota bacterium
CTCGCGCTCCTGGTAGACAAGTGGCGCATCGAACGAATCCTCCGTGAGAACCCCGACATCACGCTCGCCCCGTTGGTCGGCGACGACGACCCGGCATCGTGACCGCGTGACGGTGGCAATCGATGGTTTCAGGGCACCAATCAAAAGGAGCGTTACCCATGGCGAAGCGGTTTGAGGAACTCGATTGGGCGCAGACCCCAATCGGCGAGGTGAGCTTGCGCCGCCGCCGTGATCCGGTCGCGGATGTTGATGTGTATGAGGTGAAGCTCAACGATGAGTACCTTATGTCGAGCCTGTTCACGGTCGTTGAAGAGGAACTTGCCCGAATTGTCCTGGCCGCGATCGCTGGCGACGAGCTGACCGTGGTGGTGGGAGGACTAGGGCTCGGCTACACCGCGCGCGCCGCGCTCGAGGACCCTCGCGTCGGGGCACTCACTGTCGTGGAACTCGTCGAGGCCGTGATCAGTTGGCACGAACGGGACTTGATTCCGGACACGGCTGGGTTGGCGTCCGATCCTCGAGTCTCGCTGATGCATGCCGACTTCTTCAAGCTCGTGCGCGACGGCCAGTGCCCAAAGGCCGATGTGCTGCTCGTCGACATTGATCACTCGCCTGACAATCTCCTGCACCCTGACAATCACGATCTCTACGGCCCAGAGGGGTTGGTCCGTGTGAGCGAGGCGCTCAACCCCGGTGGCGTATTCGCGCTGTGGTCCGATGACCCCGCCGACGCTGCCCTGCGCGACCAACTCGCGGAAGTCTTCGGTGACGCCGCATGTCTGGAGGTGGCGTTTCCCAATGTCCTCACTGGCGGCACGTCGTCCAACACCGTTTACGTAGCCGGCGCTTCGTTGCTCTAGCAGCGCCTCACCACTGCCCGCCCGCCTTCCGATTCGCACAGGTAGGTGGGGCGCGGGCAACGCGGGTTTGGGGTCGCTAGACTACGGACCGCACAACGCCGCCTTAGCTCAGTTGGTAGAGCAATTCACTCGTAATGAATAGGTCTGGAGTTCGACTCTCCAAGGCGGCTCCACGTTTGTGTAAAGGCTCGGCTGATACCTGATAGTTCGGTGTCGGCTGAGCCTTTACGCGTTTCCGGTCGCTGGCGGGCACCTGTCGCAGGCACGGCCAATCGGACGGGGGCGATACGGTGGGACTCGCTTGAACCGACGGGATTGGACCGCTTTCCCACGTAGTTGGGTGGCCTAGAAGGGAAGATCATGGCAATAGGTAACGATGGCACGACTCCACCTCCAGTACCCCCACCCACCACTTCGGTGCCACCCCCGCCGCCCGGGCATGAACCAACCGCCGAGACAACAAAGTTGCCGGTGTGGTCGTTCATCTTCGGTTTGGCGTCGTTCATCCAATGTCTGCCGCTCATCGGTGGTGTTGTGGCAATCGTTACGGGCGCGATGGGTCGCAAACGGGCAAAGGAACTCAACCAGCCAACGGGACTCGCGACTGCGGGCATAGTCCTCGGGATCCTCGGATTGTTGATTAGCTTGGTCGTGACGATCATTTTGATCAGCACAGGATTTGCCATCTTCGGTGCGGCCGTTAACCAAACAACAGCTGCCAAAGAGCTCAAACCAGCTGAGGCTGCTGCTCAGGCATACGGTGCCGCCAACGGCTCGTACTCCGGGCTGAGCATTGAAGCGCTCGCGGCCTTTGGGTTCACGCCGGGCAGCGACGTGGTGATGACGGCTGTACCAATCGATGGCGGCAGCGCCTTCTGCATTGAGAGTGCAACACGAGCACAGCCTGGCGACGTGATACACGGCCCGCCCCTACCTGGTGAAGCCACAATCAACATTGACGTCAACGAGGTGAGCGTTCGATACGCGCTCGGGGGATGTCCACCTGCCTCAGGCTGAACAAAACCGGAATCAACAAAGACGTAGCGGCATGCCACACCTGGCGTGCCGCTACGTCTTTGTTGGAGGGCTTTAAGTTGACCGCGCACCGTCAAACGATTGCGGTGGGTGTGCAGAGACGGGTTCTAATCTGTGTGAGGCTGACGCGAATCCAAGCCAGGTGTGGCGGTTGCCAGCCCAGCACCAGCCGACCTTTGGAGCGCCCCGGGTTTCCTTGCCGTCGCGTCCTGTTCCGTTGCTGATCCAGATCGCGGGCGTGCGTGATTCGAATTGACCCTTC
Organism: Actinomycetota bacterium; assembly: GCA_963169255.1. Taxonomy (GTDB): domain Bacteria; phylum Actinomycetota; class Actinomycetes; order S36-B12; family UBA10799; genus UBA10799. The sequence continues at coordinate 2,158 of CAUJEJ010000148.1, forward strand.
GAGTTCTTCCGCCGCGAGCCGATCGTCATGAAGCACTGGTTTCGCTCCAGTGCGGTTGGTACCTGCAACACCCAGTGGATCCCCTCGGTGAGGGTTAGTGGCGTGCGCGACGCAGCAGTGAGTGCGGGGAGCACCTCGTCCGGACTCCAGTTGGACATCTCGTCACCACGATCGATCCCGGACACAAGGTAGACGGCCGTGTTGGGGATGGAAGCCTCTGAGATCGGTAAGAACTCGTCGACGTCGTTCATATCGGTGACGATGAAGCCTGACTTCTCACCGTGTCTGAGCAGTGGTGCCAACGCGGACGCAGGTGCTAGGTCGGGATGGATGACGAGCAGTGCGTCCGCTACGTCAACTTGTGCTGCGGCCCTGAGTTCGTCAGCGTCGATGTTGGCCAGGTTCGCCACACCGAGCGCGATGAGTCGTTCAGCTTGATCAGGTAGTGAGGGCAGAGAGTTGACTGCGAGCAAGAGCGGACCTCCAGTAGGAATCAACGACCTAAGTCGAACGCACCAACTGCGGTGAAGATTCCCATCGTCGAAATGCCGCAATGAATTGGTCCGCTCAGGTGTTGTAGCTGTTGGTCCGGCGAATTGATCGTTGAGGTCAATGTGTGGGCCTGCCAAGGGCATCTGACGGGTGCGACAGCAGGCACCCGAGCATTGGTGGGTGAAAGACTGCATCGTCCGCGACACGTAGGGAAGGCACCGACATGGCCGAGGGCGGCAAACAGAACGTCCTAGGAATTGCGCCGAAGTCGACGCGACCGCAGCGACCATGGAACGTCACGTTCGTGTGTGTCGTCGGACTAATCCACGCGATCCTCAGCGTCGTCGCCACCGTCGGCAGTCTTGTGCTGCAGCGCAACCTGCATCTTCAAGACCCAGTACTGCCGTTGGTTCACGCTGCGTTTTTGTCCAGTGTCTGGGGGTTCCTCGGAATCCTCGTAGTGCTTCCGTTTGTCTGGGTGCTGACACTCAAGGGGAGTAGGCACGCTCGTACTGTTCTAGTCCTAAGTCTGGTGTTCCGCGCGCTGTTCGCTTGGTACTTCCTTCACCTCGCTGACGTGAGCAACGACCGACTGATCATTGCGACGATCGTTGCGGTCGTCGTCATCGGACTGTTCCTCTTGTTCGGCGGCCACAGGACCAGCGCGTACGTCGCGAAGCAGTCCGACGCGCCGGTTCGCCCGCCGGGTGACTACGGTCTCGATGCCCCCTACGTGCCGATCATCAGCTGCGCCGCAGGGATCGCATTCCTGGTCTATTCAGCGTTCCTCTCACCTGAGGGCATGGCGCTGATGACGTTGTGCGGAATGCTGCTCGTGATGCAGGGCTGCGTCTTCCTCTACACGAGCCAGCGCGGCAAGTTCATTCTCATGCGCGAGATCCTCGCCGACGCCGGTCCGGCGCAGCGGGTGCTCGATGTTGGGTGCGGTCGCGGCATGGGCGCCATCATGGCGCTGCAGACGTCCGCCGATGCGCTCGTTGCCGGGATCGACATTTGGCGCAAACGTGATCAGTCCGGCAATGACCCGCACGCCACCCTGCAGAACGCCCAAGAAGCGAACGTTGCGGATCGGCTCGACCTCGCGACCGCCGACATGAGTCGCCTCCCGTTCGCCGATGCCAGCTTCGACTTGGTCATCAGCACGATCGCGAGTCAGAACATCAAGGACCGAGCGAAGCGCGATCAGGCGCTCGCCGAGATCTACCGGGTCACCGCGCCTGGCGGGCGGATTCGCATTGTCGACATTCAGTACGTCGCCCAGTACCGCGATCAGCTGCAGGCTCTAGGTGCGCGCGATGTTCAGGTGAGCAACTGCGGTATCCGCGGATGGTTCGGCAATCCCTTCTTCGCCAGCCGGTTGCTGGCTGCGACTAAGCCGGGCTGACCTGACCGAACCACCCGTCGAAGTTTGCCGCGCGAAGCAGCGGGCATAGCTAAATTGAGGCTGCTTCCTAGTGGCCCCCAAGAGACCAAGGGGGTACTCAAAATGAAGGCTCAACGATTCTTTGATTGGTTCGCTCCAGGTGTTGCCACGGTTGGTGCCGCGGGCCTGTTCGCCCCTCCTGCGCAAGAAGTCCGAACGGACGACTCTGCAACCGCCTAGCGCTGTCCGCGCACGCGCGAGGTGCCGAATCCACGCCCGCCCAAAGCGTCTTGCCACTAGCAATATGCGAACCTTGCTCGGAAGGTGCGCTATTTCGCCCAGATAGCGCAGGTTAGGTATGGAAACTGAGCAAAACAGCGTGAATAGCTCTGTTTAGATCTTTCATGTGTTTGCCGATGGGCGGGTTTGGACGAGCGATCGAAGTGGGCTCTTCGCATTGATCCAGTTCGCCGCGTCTGGACTGATCCAGCGCGCCAGGTCGATTGCAGCATCCAAATCGCGCAAAAGATCGCGTCGATGAATCGGCTCGTGGTGCGCGGCTCTATTGCGCACGAACAGAAGTCGATCCATTCGACTATCGACTTCGATCCGTCGAAGGGTGAGGTTGGCCGCACCGTTGGGGAATGCTGCGGCCAACGCTGGCACCCAGAGCGATGCGTGGCGCCGCGACGTAGTCAGGTACCGCCAGAAACCAAACGAAAGTTCAGCAACTACGCGACCGCGTTCGCAATCACTCGCCCCACGCCGCGAAGTTCGACGCCGTGCCTTCTCCACATCTTTGCGACCCTTCGGGTCGAGCGGAGCTATTTCGAACCAGTCTTCGTGGCCTTTGGTTGACGCCCAAGCGACTAGTTGCGCGTCCATCGCGTTGCGAACAACTATCTCTAGCATTCCGGTGGTGATCAGAAGTCCCGCGCTGGCTTCCATGTTCCACTCGTACAGCGCGAACGCATCTGCAAGGTTGCCCCCAGTCAAATCCTCGTAGGGCAATAGCCGGGCCTCGGAGAGTATGCGGCGAAGCGCGACGAAGTTGAACTGGTCGGGATTTGGGGTTGACATGCCGCGCTCCTTCCGTAGGATTGTGCGTGAAGACCCCGGAACGATCCCTGGCCTCGGCTACATCGCCGGGGTTACGTCTTTAACAAGGATATTCCGGCGGCTGTCGTCAATCGGCAGAAACTTGGGGGCCTGTGGATACCCGCCGTCACTCGTTTGGGTTCCGGGGTCGTGGCTCGTGCCCGGTAAGGTCACAGGGTCGCGAGACACTGATCAACACCGTAAATCCGAGAGGCCCACACACGCATGTTCGAGAACACCTTCAAGAACGTTGACGACATCCTGCACAAGGATGCCGGGTGTTCCAGCGAGCTTGACTACGTCGAGCAGACGTCGTGGATCATCTTCCTGAAGTACCTCGATG
>CAUJEJ010000149.1 GCA_963169255.1 Actinomycetota bacterium
TCACGTTTGCTCCAGCTGGGTCAGTCGTTATTGCGGCCTTGCGTTCGCTGGATCGCGGGGGAGTGGTTGCCATCAATGCGATCCATCTCGATGAGGTTCCATCGTTCGCATATGACGACCTCTGGCTTGAACGGAGCTTGCGATCGGTCGCGAACGTGACCCGCCGCGATGTTGTCGAGTTCATTGACCTCGTCGCCCAAGCCGATCTTCACACTGAATTCGAACGACTCTCATTCGCGGAGGCCAATGACGGCCTACGCAGAATGAAGGCGGGTGAGCTCAGGGGTTCATTCGTGTTGGTCTGAGCAGCTGGCACGCCACAGTTGCTTGCACCCATTGGCTTGCGGGAGTTGGGCGCTAGCCACGCGAGGGTGCGGCCAATGCCCGATTCAGTGACCATTGACCCATGGCCTCACGCCGTGGATGTTCGTACTCTGTCGATGAGGTCAAACAACACCGAAGGGGTCTGAGAATGATGGTGGCACGTCGGAAGAAATGGAGCGAGATGTCTCCGGCAGCGCAGCGGACAGTCGTTGTGGTTGGGCTTGCAGAAGTAGTCCTCACCACGGTTGCGCTAGTTGACCTTGCACGTCGGCCAGCTCAGCAGATCAGAGGCGCAAAGCCCCTGTGGGCGCTGGGTGTCTTCATTCAACCCGTGGGGCCCATTGCTTACCTTGCGTTTGGACGTCGGCCGTCAGAGGCGGTTTGAGGATCTTTGTTGAGATAGACCCCCGTTCCTGACGCTTCGCGGCGTAGAGCGCGGCGTCGGCAGCGTCCAGCACCTCCTCCGTTCGGATGCCCAAGCTCGTCATTGATCTGTTTGATGTTGTCCATATCGCAAAAGAGCAACCCGTGCAGACTGCCGGTCGAATCGGAGCGAGACGCGGCGGATGGTTGACGGTCATCGCCATCTAGGGTCGACTTCGATCAAGTCGGTCACGCTAGTTTCGGGGCAGTCCGATGGGGTTTGGGTAAGGAATGAGACGGCTTTCCGTGATCTTGCGGGTTAGTGCGTCAGTCAGCTCAATGAGCCGCGCAACCTGCTGCGGGCCGAGCGCGTCAATCGGTGCGCGAGCGAGTCGGTCGGTGGCAGCTTCGATGTGATTATGCAGTGATAGTCCGTCATCGGTGGGGATGCCACTGGTTGTCATAAGCCGCCGATCAGCCAAGTGTTGTTGTGCCTGGACCAACTCCTCGTGTGACCATCCGCGGCTTGCCTCGAACAACGCCAACGGTGGTCCGCCGCACGCGCTGAACAACGCCAAGGCTTCCGCGCCGGTCAGATCGGCGTCGATGAGAGCAGCGATGTGCCCGTCACCGCGGGACTCTCGCAACACCGTGGTTGCTTGCCACAGTTGGATGAAGGGGCTCTCGCGGCTGACGTCGATCACTGCGTTCGCTGCGGCGAGGGGGCGACCATCGAAGTCGGCCGACTGAGCCGCGGCGCTAATCAGTTCGAGTAGGTCAGTCGAGACTTCTGGGTAGCTACCGAATACGTCAGTGGCCGTCCGATTCACCGCCTCGAACCTGGCCGAGATGAGGTGTTCGGGGGAGGCATAGGACCAGGCGTCGGGAATCGCCCGCGCAACGCGCTGCGGATTGAAGTTGAAGAATGTCGCCGATACGGTCGCGGCACTTACCGATCCCATGGGCGCAGCGCGGCACGCGAAGTACGACATCCAGAATCCACGCAAACCCAAAGCCTCGGCGGCTTGCTGGGTTCTGTTCCCGAAGTAGGCCAACGCATGGATGGGCTCAATGACGTGCCATAGCTGCCGGGCTAGGTGCTGTTGTTCGACGGTCACGGGGACATCTTGCCGAGGTAGGTCTCGGAATTGGCAACGAGGTGCTTATGAGTGGGACGGGTTAACTAGGCGCGGACGGTTGGGCGCCAGCAGCGGTGGAACCGGGTAGTCGGTATCGGTTACGGGTGATCATCAGTGCACCGGCATTGAAGTTGATGGGCCAACACGTACCCAGCCGTTGCCGGGGATGTGCTGGCGGATGACCCTTGCGGGGTTGCCAACGGCCACGCTGTAGTCCGGGATCGTTCCCGTCACGACGGATCCCGCGCCGATGACGGCATGTTTGCCAATGGAAGCGCCTCCCAGAACGGTCACGCCGTTGCCCAACCAGACGCCATCTCCGATGGAGACTGGCCGCGGTGCACTCATTTGCAACCCGGGCGGCACATCAAGATCTTCATATCCATGGTTGAAGTCGGTGATGTACACATTGTGGCCAGTCCACACATCGTCGCCAATGGCGATGGAGGACATCCCAACGATCGCGTTGCCTTGCCCGATTACACATCGATGCCCGATCGTCACGACCGGGCCATGAGGCAGAACTTGGTCTGGCCCGAATCCAGCCGTCAACGTGAGCCGCGGTCCGAAGAGTGTGCCGGTCGCGATTTCGATGTAGCGCTCGCCGAAGATCTCCGTCGGTGGAAACGCAATCGCGCTGCATTCGCCGAACTGGGCGAATCGCTTTGCGTGACGGCTCTTGGCCCCGATTCGAGCGAGGAGGAGGAACCGACGCCGCCCTGCGGCGATGACATCTGACGCTGCGACCATCGTTGGATATTAGTCGGCAATCGGCCGTTCGTCGCAGGTTCGTCCAGTCGTTGCTAGCGCGAGTTGACGAGAACCCTGGACTCAGCAGGGACATGCGGCTCCTGCGGCCGCCTTTCGAGGTGGTTGAACACGCGGGTGAGCGCGACGGCGCCCACCGCTAGCGTGCCAATCATCGACACACCCAACGCCAACCAATCGTCTGTGCCTGCGAGGAGTCCGTGCAGGATCGCGAGCGGCCAGACCGCATATGCGACTACGTGCACGACTTGCCACAACCGGAACGGCAGATGGCGGCGCGCCAGACTTGTCGCGAGTAAGACAATGAGTAGGTCGACCGAGATCGCGCCCAAGCCCACGGCAAGTCGCTCGTAGCTTGAGGTGAACGGAACAATCACGTCCAGCACACCGATGTCGACATAGCTGTCGACGATGACGGCGACGAGGTGGAGTGCGAGCATCGCACACGCGAGGTACGCAATTCGTCGGTGCAACCCCGCAGTGATGAACCGAGGCCAGCGACGCGACCCCATGTCGGCCGAGCTCAAGATCCCCAACGCGACCACAGCGCTGAGCAGCAGCGTCGCGATCAGACCCGACGACCTCGCGATGGTCCACATCAGATTCATGAGGCACCACTCATCCCGTGGGAATCACCATTTGGTGGACCCATTCGGAAGCCCTCGCTGAGGTCAGAACCTGGGTCAGGGACCTGACGCTCGGTGCTCCCGCCGAGCGCGTCAGCCCCGTCGTCGAAGTCGTCATCATCGTCATCTTGGTAGGGATCAGCGGGCGAGCCTGGACCGCTATCTAAATTTGGGTCGCGAAGTTGCGAAGACTCTGAGATTTGGCTGGAGTCTGCGCCCACAGATGCAACTGCAATGCCAGTGCCGAGTCCGACCACCCCCACCATCGCCATCGAAACCGCGACCGCTGTCGCTCGGTTCAGGCTGCGAATGTTCTTAGTCTTCGCATTGCGCGCTGGCGCAGAGCCAGTAGCCATGGGTGGAGCCGGCGGAATCGGCTGCATCGACGGA
>CAUJEJ010000150.1 GCA_963169255.1 Actinomycetota bacterium
CGCCGGTTCGAGTGAATTCGGCCACGCCACGGGCTGTTTGGGCTACCCAATGCCAAGCTTCGAGAGTCCGTAAGGCACCCTTATATGAAGTAGGCCCGACGTCTGAGGGTCGCCTGTACTGCGGTTTGACTCGGTGGTTTCCGAGCACTTGCGTGGTCGGCCAGTCCTTACGTCGGGGTCGATACGTGACGCGCGACCGGCGCGCGCACCGCAGGTAGGAGCCGAGAAAATGACCGCACTCACCGGCCTTGAGAACGCCCCAACGAAGAACAAGAAGTTGCTCGAATGGGTGCGCGAAGTCGCTGAACTCACCACCCCAGACCGCATCGAATGGTGCGACGGCTCCGAAGAAGAGTGGGAGCGCCTTACCAGCGAACTCGTTGACGCCGGCACTTTCGTCAAGCTGAACCCGGAGAAGCGTCCGAACTCGTTCCTCGCGCGCTCAAATCCTTCCGACGTTGCACGTGTTGAAGACCGCACGTACATCTGTTCCTTGAACGAAGAAGACGCTGGCCCCACAAACAACTGGCGCGATCCGTTCGAAATGCGTCAAGAGCTCAAGACCCTCTTTGCTGGTTGCATGAAGGGGCGGACGATGTACGTCGTTCCGTTCTCGATGGGTCCCCTCGGGTCACGCATTTCCCAGCTCGGCGTCGAGATTTCGGACTCTCCATACGTCGTGGTGAACATGCGGATCATGACGCGCATGGGTCAAGCAGCACTCGACCTCATTGGCGAAGACGGCGACTTTGTCCCAGCGCTGCACTCCGTTGGCGCGCCGCTTGCTGACGGTGAAGAAGACGTCGCGTGGCCATGCAGTGACACCAAGTACATCGTGCACTTCCCAGAATCTCGCGAGATCTGGTCGTACGGATCGGGCTACGGCGGAAACGCACTCCTGGGCAAGAAGTGCTTTGCACTGCGGATCGCTTCGGCGATGGCCCGCGACGAAGGCTGGCTCGCCGAGCACATGTTGGTGCTCAAGTTGACGTCACCGGAGAATTCGGTCCGCTACATCACGGCGGCGTTCCCGTCGGCATGTGGCAAGACGAACCTCGCGATGCTTGAGCCGTCACTGCCAGGCTGGAAGGTCGAGACGGTCGGCGACGACATCGCCTGGATGCGATTCGGCGAAGACGGTCGCCTGTACGCGATCAACCCAGAAGCTGGGTTCTTCGGCGTTGCACCCGGCACTGGCATGCACACGAACGCAAACGCGGTGAAGACGCTGGAGCCAGGAAACTCGATCTTCACCAACGTTGCGCTCACTGACGATGGTGATATCTGGTGGGAGGGTCTGACGAAAGAGGCCCCTGCGCACCTCATTGACTGGAAGGGTCGCGACTGGACGCCAGATTCCGACGAGCCCAGCTCACACCCGAACTCCCGATTCACGACCCCAGCCGGGCAGTGCCCATCGATCGCGGACGAGTGGGAAGACCCGACAGGTGTCCCGATCTCGGCGATCCTGTTTGGTGGCCGCCGCGCGACCAACGTGCCACTCGTGAATGAATCGTTCGACTGGAACCATGGCGTGTTCCTCGGAGCCACGATTGCTTCTGAGCAGACTGCTGCAGCCGAAGGAACGGTCGGCGCGCTGCGTCGGGACCCGTTCGCGATGCTGCCTTTCTGTGGCTACAACATGGCGTCGTACTGGGGCCACTGGCTCGATATCGGCACCAAGACCGACGCTGCGAACTTGCCGAAGATCTACCAGGTGAACTGGTTCCGCAAGGATTCCGATGGCAAGTTCATCTGGCCAGGTTTCGGCGACAACTCGCGAGTGTTGTCGTGGATCATCGAGCGCATCGACGGAAACGAAGAGGCGCGCGAGACGGCTATTGGTCGCATGCCACTTGAAGGTGCGCTCAACGTGGACGGACTTGATATCTCTGACGAGCAACTGACAGAGCTATTCAACGTCGACGCTGACACATGGTTGGCAGAAGCAGACCTGACGGAGGAGTACTTCGCCCAGTTCGGTGATCGCCTCCCGGCCGAGATGACCGCACAGCTCGCGGCACTGCGCAGCCGTTTGCAGTCCTAGCTGCTTAGCGACAAACCCCGGCGTTGTGCCTCGCTGCCAGATTCAGTAGCGGGGGACAGCGACCGGGGTTTGTTGCGTTTAAGGGAGTGCGCCGTAGACGGTGACCTGCTGGTTCGTGTACAGCACGGGGCGTCGTTGGATATCGGCAAGACTCTCGGCCGTGAATCCGTCCTGCCGTTCACGCATGATGATGATCGCGTCGCCTTGGTTCAGGTACGCCAGGGCCATCCGCTGATACTCGGGGTTGTTGACCCTGTTGAGTGGAAGGTCACGCGTCGAGTAGACGAGGCCAGTGAAGTCGACGACGACAGGACATCCGTTCGCGATGTTCCGGCTGAAGGTGTTCGTCAGGATGAGGGCTGTCGCTGAGTCAGCTGTGACGCAGGTAGCGCCGGCAACCGTAGCTGCCACAGGGCGGACGGGGAAGGGCTTACCGGATGAGTCTTTGCTCAGATGGATCGCGCCCGAAGTGAGCACGATGGCAGCGATGATGACCGTGCACTGGATCGTTTTGAACCTCGCACCGACTCCGCCGCAAGCGGCCTGAGCGAATGCGCCAACTGTGAGGGCGAGCGCAGCAGCGGGGTAGGCGGTGTAGTTCACAAAGAGGTTGGGTCCGGCAAGAAGGACACCAATCTGAACAACGAGGAGCACAACCCACAGGCGTGACGCCGGAATTCGGACCACGGCAATCACCGCCATGAAAGCGACAATCAGGCATACGCAGACGGTAAACAGGCTCGCAGCGGGGTCTAGTTCGGTGAGCGCAAAGATGTCACGCAGGCGCGCGACATGGTCAATCGAACCGCCGCGGCCGAGCTGATCGAGAACAACCATGCGGAACATCTCCGTGGGTGCCAACACAAAGAATGGCAGGCAAACGGCTACGAATCCGGCGGCGAGTGCTGCAGTGAAGGTTGCCGCTTTGCGCCAACCGTTGGTGATCAGTAGGGCCGCTGTGATGATCGCGAGGGGCACAATCGAATACAGCTTCGTCGTCGCAAGAACTCCCGCAATTAGTCCGCCAATGATCAAACCTCGCGAGGTCACCCGGGGTGCTGTGGTTGCCAGGAGTGCGACCAAAATCGCGGTGATCACAAACGGTTCGAGAAGGGCGGTGCGTTCGACCCGGACGACCGGGAACCACACCGCGTAGAAGAGACTGGCGCACACAGCGGCCGGCACACCGATACGCAAGGCGACGCGGTAGACGAGGACCGTGTTCAAACCGCCTAGGACGACAACACCGAGGCGCATCGCGGCCATTGAGTCGGCGTCGCCGACGACACTCGCCAGCGCAGCAAACGGTGCAAGTAGAACGGCGATTCCCGGTGGATGTAGCAGCAGGAAGTCACGGTACGGGAGCACACCCTCGGCGAGCGCCATGCTCGCGCCGTAGTAGGCACCTTCGTCCGGGTTGAGTGCGGCGAAGAATCCACCTGCCTGCAGGATGCTGACGATCCGGCACACAACGGCGAGCACGAACATTCCGAGCGGAATCCACCACAGAACCAGTCGGGAGGCTGGTCGGCGATTGGTCCCGTTCTCAGGTTTGCGGGCCGCCACCGTTGTCACGTGGCGAAGCTACAACACCGGCGCCCAGGAACTCGTCATGAGTACACGACGACCTTGGTGCCCATTGGGGTGTTGTTGAAGAGCCATCGAGCATCGTCCTCTGAGCGCAGGATCGTGCAGCCCATCGAGGTGTCCTGGTATCCAGTTTGGTCAAAGTACTTTGAGTAGTGAAACCCGATGCCGCCGTCAAAACCCATCCAGTACGGCATCTCGTAGCCGTAGGAGGTCGAGACCGAAAGTACTTGCTTGGAGCGGATTGGATTCACGCCCTCGCGGGTGCTGCTGTACTGACCGAACTTCGGATCTCCTTGCTCAGGCCCGATGTTGATGTCGAACGTTCGGATGACGGTTCCGTCCTTGACGTATCGCGTGACAAGTTGCGTCTTGTCGACGCACAACGTGATCCCCTTCCGATCACACCGCGGATCCACCAAGCCGTCGCCAGCGATCTTGCTCACGGTTGCGACCGTCTTGGCGTCGGCGCGCCCAGTCGCTTTGAGCTGGTGCTTGCTCTGGAAGTGTTTGATGGCCTTGGTTGTGAGGGGGTCAAGGGTGCCCGTGGGTTCGGTGTCCAGACTTGCCACCCATTGCAGCCGCTCCTGGAAATCTGCAATCAGCGTGGGCTGTGCCGTTGGTTCGATGGCACCTGCGGGGAGTGGCTCGAAAGTCTGCTTCACGAGCACTGCAGCCGTTTCGGTGACCATAGGCGTTGCTGAAACAGCCGATTCGGGCTGGGCAGCCCATGTTGGTCCTGCGGCCCCAATGGCGATGGTGGTGAGGCCGATGAGCAGTCCGGCGGTGCACCGCCGCGATCGAGCGAGGGGCAGATGAGATGTACGCACAGTGAGTGGCTCTTTCAGTCGACACGTGTCAGATCTGGCAGTGGTGGCTGGCCGCGGGGGCAAGCGTTCGGGTCTGTCCGTTCCCTTCACCCTAAAGGGATAAAACGGACACTGTGGCTGAGTTGGTGTAGGTCACAATTTCCTACTTCGGTGGCCGATTGGCTATTGGGGTGCTCGTGCCTCGCGGCTGACGCGCCGCGAGGCCTCATGCCGATGGCGCCTGCTTGGCAACCACAAGGGTTCCGCTGCGTCGTCGTCGGTTCCGATCTAGGGCGAACACGACGTAGCCGACCACCATGAGCGCTGCGGTGAGGAGTATGGGAGTCAAGCCGGAGCCGAAGATGCACCACACCGAGAATGCCGCGGCGAGAACTGTGATGGTGAGATCACGGGCGAGGGCACCGGGGTGGGGTCGCTTGCCAGGCGTCAGCAGGAGCCTTCCTGAGGCTAGGGCTGACAGGAAGTAGGGGAGTGCCGAAGTAATTCCGGTCATCAGGATGAGGGTGTTGAAAGCCGATAGTCCACCCTCGCCGATGTTGCTCACCACGACGAGGATCGTCGCGAGTGCCGCCGAGAGAAGCAGGCCAACCCACGGTGCGTCGCGACTGGTGAGACGCGTGAAGGCGCGCGGGAAGATGCCGTCTGCCGCCGCTGCCCTCGGCACTTCAGCGACCAGCAGGGTGAGGCCGTTGAGGGCGCCGATTCCAGAAACGACCGCGAAGAAGGCAATCGCTTGTCCACTCCAACTCGCACCGGTGAGGTCCGCCATCGCGACAGAGAACGGTGCGCCGGTGTTGGACAGTTCACTCGCGGGAACGAGGCCGAAAATTGCCACGGTGGACAGTACGTAGAGCGCGGCGCACGCGAGTGTGCCGATGATCGTCGCCCGCGGGACGTTGCGGGCCGGGTTCTCCACTCGACCCGCCGCTGAAGAAGCGTCCTCAACGCCGAGGTAGATGAAAAGCACGAGTGCACCGGTGGTCGTGATGACCGCCCAGGGCAGGCCCCCAGTTGGGTTCCACTCTGGGAACTCCCACCGGGAGATCGCAAACCACATTCCAATCGTCGCCATGAAAACGAGGGGCACGACTTTCACAAATACCGTGATGACCTGAAACCGGCGGACTTGGTTGAGGCCAATGAAGTTGATCCCAACCGGGATCCATAGACCGAACATCGCGATGACCAAGTTTCGCGTCAAGTTGTCTGAGCTCCAGCCGAACATCGCGTTGACGTAGAAGACCCAGGAGACAACGATCCCGGCATTGCCCACCGCCGTCGTGAGCCAATACGACCACGCCGCAGTGAATCCAGTGACGTCGCCGAATTCTTCGTGAGCGTAGGCGTAGGGTCCGCCCGCGCGTGGAATGCGACGAGACAGGCTCGCGAACATCAGCCCGACGGCGATCGCACCCACGGTGACGACCAAGAGGCCAACGATGGCGAGCATTCCGTATGGGGCAAGAGATGAAGGCAAGGTGAACACGCCTGTGCCAATGACGCCGCCGATGATGAGGGCGGTGGCTCCAGGGACTTTGAGTAGGTGTGTGGTGTGGCTTGGAACGGGGGCTGTGGGGTCGCGGGGTGCCTCAACGGTGGTTGAGCCTTCGCTATGTGGTCTGGCCACTGTGATCACCACCTCCTGCTGGTTCCTGAACGTTTGCCGAGGCCAAAGCCTGTCGCATCTGATCTGCTAACGCGCCTTCACACGAACTTGACCCTGTTTCGTGTGGATACTCTCGAACAGGTGTTCGAACCCTGCGGTAGGGTTTGGGTATGTCAATTTTTTCTGACCGTGATGCTGTTGCGATAGCCGACACCGGCCGAAGCCCACCTCAAACACTTCATCCACGCCGCATAACCCCGCCCACACGGCACGGCAGTTATGCGTTGCTTTGGCTACCCCAGAGTTGCAACGAGGAGTGCCTTGATCGTGTGAAGGCGGTTCTCCGCCTGGTCCCACACAATGCTCGCCGCGGAGCTGAATACCTCGTCGCTGACTTCGATACCGTCGGTAAGACCAGTGAGTTCAGCGATCTGTGCGCCGACGACGGTGTGAGTGTCGTGGTACGCAGGCAAGCAGTGCATGAACTTTGCGTCGGGTCTTCCGGTGGCGGCTATCGCAGCGGCATCAACTCGGTAGGGCAGCAACAGCGTTGTGCGTTCACGCCAGACCTCGGCTGGTTCTCCCATGGAAACCCAGACGTCTGTGTGTACGAATTGCGCACCCGCAAGCGCGGTAGCGGGATCTTCGGTGATCGTGACTCGAGCACCACTCTCGGCTGCCAGGTCCGTTGCCAACGCCTGGATCTCTGGTGACGGCAGGAGTTCTGCTGGCGCGGCAATCCGGACGTCCGCTCCAAGGAGCGCACCGGTGACCAGTAGCGAGTTCCCCATGTTGTATCGGGCGTCACCGAGGTAGCAATACGAGATATCGGACCAGTCGTTGCCGCTGGCGTGTTCGGCCATCGTCAGGAAGTCTGCGAGCATCTGGGTCGGGTGCCACGTATCAGTGAGTCCGTTGTAGACGGGAACGTCTGCGTGTTCGGCCAACTCTTCGACCAATGCGTGAGCGGCGCCACGGAACTCGATTGCGTCATAGAAACGGCTGAGTACGCGGGCGGTGTCGGCGACGGACTCCTTGTGGCCTAGTTGCGACGATTGTGGGTCGAGGTACGTGGTGTTTGCGCCTTGATCAGCCGCAGCGACCTCGAATGCGCAACGGGTCCGAGTCGAGGACTTCTCGAAGATGAGCGCGACATTCTTCCCGGCGAGTAGGTGGGGTTCATTCCCTGCGCGCTTTGCCGCTTTGAGGGCCGCGGCAAGTTCAATGAGTGACGTGAATTCGGCCGCAGTGAAGTCCGACTCCTTCAGGAAGTCGCGGCCTCCCATTCCGAACGATTCAACGTTGGCCTGTAGCGGGTGCATTGCGGTGCTAGACCGCCTCTCGTTCGATGGGGCAACTCATGCAGCGAGGTCCACCACGGCCTCGGCCGAGTTCGGAACCGACGATCTCCAGCACTTCGATGCCGTTGTCGCGTAGGAAGGTGTTTGTCGTGGTATTGCGTTCATACCCAACCACGACCCCTGGCGAGATCGCCAGGAAGTTATTGCCGTCATCCCACTGTTCGCGTTGCGCACCCATCATGTCGATCGGCGTTTGCAGCACCCGAACCGCGTCAAGTCCGAGTGCATTGGCGACCACGGGGGCAAGTGCCACGTTTTGGGTGAGGCGATAGTCGCCGCCGTCATCCTTCTTCTCAAGCGTCCAAGATCGAAGATCCTGACTCAAGTACGGATAGATGCTGAAGGCGTCGCGATCAACCATCGTCATCGCTGTGTCGAGGTGCATGAAAGCACGCTCTCGTGGCAGCTCCACAACAATGATCTTGGTGGTTTGGCCAGCAGGATCGGCGAAGAGGCTATGCGCGAGTTTGCTGATGCCTTGGGCGGTGGTCCGTTCCGAGAGGCCCACCATGATTGCGCCATTGCCGATGGTGAGGATGTCGCCGCCTTCGATGGTGGCGGGCTCATGAGGCGCGTCATCGTCGCCCTGCCAGATCTGTTCCGGGCTGACTGCGAGCGTTGGATGGAAGTTCCAAATCGCGCGAGAGTGAATGATCTCGCGCTTGCGAGCTGTGCGCGCCATCGGATTGATCGAAACCCCGCTGTAGATCCACGCACTGTTGTCGCGCTGGAAGAGGTGGTTGGGCAGTGGTGTGAGGAGGAAGTCCTCAGGCCCGAGGCTGTCCCATAGGAGCGACTGATGGGCGCTCGGGAAGTCGATGTCCTGTTTGAGGATTCCACCGATGAACAACTCCGCGAGGCGACTGGGCTCAACCTGCGCGACTAGGGCCTCGCACGCACCGACGAGTTCGGGTCCGACCGCGTTCTTGTTGAAGAGCCGAGTCGTGACGAAGTCCAAGCCTTCGGGTGTTGCGAGAACGTCGGCGAGTAGATCAGCGAAGTAGTGCACGACCACACCGCGATCGCGGAGCACCTGGGCGAACGCATCGTGCTCCTCGCGGGCACGCTCCGCCCACATGACGTCGTCGAACAGCAGTGAGTGCACATTGGTGGGGGTGAGGCGGGCAAGTTCGAGGCCTGGCCGGTGCAGGATTACCTGCTTAAGCTGGCCGACTTCCGAATCAACATGTAGGCGCACAAGCCCATCCTGACGCGTCTTTGGGCCTCTCGTCGCGCTGACTAGTGCGATCTCAGGGCGCACGCATCGCGCCAAAATTGCCAGTGATTACGCAGCGTCCACCATATTGGCTATGTCACAGGGGGTCTGTACCCGTCGGTTAGACAACCTGGGCAAGATCGGTGAAGGTTGTGGAGAAGTTCTGCCGTGGGCCCAGATTCGCGGCTACGTTGTGTCGTGCGCGCGCCGTGCGCACGGGAGGGTGTTGGTTATGTCGCGAGATCGCCGATTAGGCGTGCTTGTTGCTGCCTCCGTCCTGTCGATCGCGATCGGGTCTGGGTTTGCCCTGACTCCAGGCACTGCAACGTCGGCACAGAAGCAGAACAGTTCCTCCGACGATGCCGCTGCCGGACGAGTTATGCCGTTGCCAGCTGGCAAATGGGCGTGGAGCGCAAACTTCGGCGTGGCCGGGCCGATGTGGGCATCAGGTCACCACACTGGCCAAGACTTCAGCGCGACCGCAGGCACGCCGATCCTGGCTGCCGCAGCGGGAATCGTGATCTTTGTCGGTGACGGGGGCCCGTACGGAAACCTCACACAACTTCAACATCCCGACGGGGTGCAGACGTGGTACGCACACCAGTCCGAGATCAGGGTGAACGTCGGGGATCGAGTTCGGCCCGGAACAGTCATTGGTTCCGTTGGTTCAACAGGGAACTCGACAGGCCCGCACCTGCACTTCGAAGTCCGAGTTGGTGGTGCGACAGCTGATCCACGCGCTTGGCTCGGCGGTGCTCCGGCGGTTCCTGCCGCCGAAGGTGTGACTTTCGATCCTGCGTTGGCGGACCAACTACGTGGTGAGTTGGCGGCAGCAGAGGCAGAGGTCGCGCGGGCAGAGCAAGAAGTAGCGAGTATTCGAGCGAAGGTCAACGCGGCAAGCAAGAAGAAGGAAGGTGCAGAGGCAGAAGCGCAGCGCGCTCGCGACGCCGTCGCTGCGCACGTCCGTGAGGTTTACAAGACCGGCGTCGACCCGCAGTGGCTGCTTCAGGCAGAGGCGCTGACGACGGGGAATCTTGAGGACTACGCGGACCGCAGCGTAATGCTCGACTATTCAAACAATGCACAGAACCAACTCGTGCTGACCGCGCTCGCTGCGTTGCAAAAGGTCGAGGCACTGCAAGCCGAAATCTCCGGTCTGGAGAAGCAGGCGCAAGAGACGCTCGACAAGGCGTCGCTGACGATGGCTGACTTGCAGTCGAGGATCGGTGCCAGCGAAGGTGTCTCACTCGTCGGCACGCAGTTCGATGGCAAGATTCCAGCGGGTGGGTCACCGGCTGCCAAGGCCGCGACGCAGTTCGCAATCGCGCAGGTCGGCAAGAAATTCTCCGACAAGGACGGGACTGGGCCGAAGTTCAGTCGGCACGGACTGGTGTGGAAGGCATGGAAGCAAGCTGGAGTTGCTTGGCCGCTGCAGTCAGCGAACACCCAGGCGCTCAACCGTAAGTGGGTTGTCCCAATCGACGCGGGTAGCGAACAACCCGGTGACCTCGTGTTTTGGCGACTCAATAACGCTACGGATCTGCCAGGCCGGATAGACCACGTTGGTTTGGTCGTCAACCCGACGAAGGGTTCGTTCGTGCACGCGGCGTCTGCGAAGACCGGGGTTGAGCTCAACAACTACAAGACGAGCAGCTACTACTCAGGTCCCGCAATGTTTGGCCGAGTCGTCACTCGCTAGCCCGGCATCCACATGAGCGGATTTACTACCGGACGAAGATGAAGCTCACCAGGCACATCGTCGCGAGCAACACGAACGCTGTTTTCGTGCGTTGGTCCTTCACGAAGTAGGCGCCGACTAAGAACAGCGGCGCCGCGATCAGGAATACAAGCATGTCTGGGGCCCTACCGCTAGAAGAGTCTGGAGTCAGGGTCATCGAACCCTCGAAGTGCGTCGTAATCAAGGACCACACACCTAATTCCACGATCTTCTGCTAATACCCGCGCTTGGGGTTTGATTTCTTGGGCGGCAAAGATGCCCGCCACGGGCGCAAGCAATGGGTCGCGGTTGAGGAGTTCGAGGTACCGCGTTAGTTGTTCAACACCGTCGATTTCACCTCGACGTTTGATTTCGACCGCGACCGAAGCTCCATTTGAGTCTTTGCACATGAGGTCGACCGGGCCGATCGCGGTGGGGAACTCGCGGCGAACGAGGCGCCAACCGTCGCCGAGGGTCTGTACCTGATCTGCGAGCAGTTCCTGCAGATGTGCTTCTACGCCATCTTTAACCAGCCCAGGATCGATGCCCAACTCGTGGGTTGAATCGTGTACGACTTCATCAATCGTGATGACGAGTTGGTCACCGGACTTGTTCGTGATGGTCCACGTGCCCACACCATCGTCGCCGGTTTCGTCGCGAAGCGCACAGGGCGGACTCATCCAGTTGAGCGGCTTGTACGCCCGATCATCGGCGTGGACAGAGACTGAGCCGTCCGCCTTCACCAATAGTAGGCGCGTCGCCGTGGGTAAATGAGCCGAGAGTTTGCCGACATAGTCAACAGAGCAGGTCGCCACCACGAGTCGCACGTGGTCGACGTTACCTCTCGACCCTCTGGCAACCACACCCGTGGTCAGGATGGACCAGTCGGATGAGGTGACCTGGCAGGCCCAACGAAATGTCCATAACGTGACAGTAAGTGGCGCCACGTGTGGCCTTTGGGTGCGTGCGTAGCGAGGGATTTTGATGGCAACAGGAGTCGTTGAGAACGGGCCAACAGGAGTTGAGCTGACCTGGCCCAGCGGAACGGGCCGCAAGCCTGGTCGCTGGAAACTCGCGCAATGGGCCGCAATCGCTGGTGCCGCAATGATCGGCATTGACCCGGTGGTTAACTCCTTCGTTCTGCCGACAGCTTCGCAGGCGCTCGGTATGGACAGCGGTACGCGCGCGCTGGCATCGAGCATCGCGACTCTGATTCTGACCGCCGGATTGCTTGGCGCGGGTGCGCTTGGAGATCGAATTGGCCGGCGCAGGGTACTGGTCTTGGGAGCATGGATCACTGTCGTCGGAGAGGTTGTCACAACAATCGCACCCACATCGGGTGTCTTCATTCTTGGTCGGGCAATCGTTGGAATCGGAATGGCCGGGCTGTTTGGTATGGCGATCGGCATGATCCCGGCAGTCACGAAACCTGAACTGCTCCCCAAGGTCTACGGCAAGATGTTTGCGTTCACGTCCATAGGTGGCCTTGTTGCCGTGATTGGCTCTGGGCTCTTCGTGACGCTCGGGGGTTGGCGCCTTGGATTTAGCCTCAACGTTGTTTGCGCGCTGTTCGTCGCGCTGTTCGCGATGTTCGCGATCCCAGAGAACAAGTCATCCGAGTTTCGACCCTTTGATGTCAAGGGGATCGTTTTGGCGGCAGCAGCGCTGTTGCTGTTTATGTACGGACTCGGTCAGACAGGCGCCCTTGGCTGGACTGATCCGATGGTGCTCATCTGCATCTTCGGCGGGCTGGCCCTCGGTGTCCTATTTGTTTGGGTCGAGAAGCGTGAGGAACATCCGTCGTTCCCGTTGAAGATTATGAAGGTTCCGGCTGTGGTGGCCGCCGTCGTTGCCCTCGTTGCAGCAGGAATGGCACAGGGCTCGGCACAAGCAAACCTGACCGAGCTGCTGCAGTCCGCCGGTGGTTATTCCTCATCGGTCGTGTCGTTGGTCGCAATTCCCATGGTGATCTTCGGGGTGATCAGCGCACTTCTGACTGGCGCGATGGTCGCTCGTGGCGTTTCGGTACGCATCGTGCTCACGATGTTGATGGCGACGCTCTGTGTGGGTGTCCTTGCGTGTGTCTTCATTACTCCGGCGTTGTCGTTGCTGCTGGCACCGCTTGCACTCGGTTTCATCGGATTCGGCATGCAAGGCACGTACGGAACAGGTTCCACCGTGATCATGCGGAATGCGCCTAGCGACATGTTGGGATCGGTCGGAACCGTGAAGCCAGTGATGGGACAACTCGGCTATGGCCTGGGCCTCGGTGCGATCGTCCCCTTGATCACGATGTTCACTCGCAGCGCGGAGGAAAGTGGGCAGTCCTCGCAGGAGGCCGCGTACCACGGTTTCAATCAAGGAATGATGGTTGTCCTCGTGCTCGAGGTCGTTGCGATGATCATCGTGTTCGTGGTCTTGCGTGCAGCCAAGCAGTCTGCGGCAGCAGGCGCTGAGGTCCCCGGTGGCGATCCATTACTGCCCCCGGAAGATGGGTCTCCGGAGCGGCACGCGGCGATCCTGGAGGGTCGTGCCGAGTCCGAGATCCCCTAGCCGAAACACAGCAATGCCCCCGTCATCGTGTTGATAACGGGGGCATTGCCGGTTGACTATTTAGCGGACATCGAAGCGGTCGAGATCCATGACTTTCGTCCACGCCGCGACGAAGTCAGCGGCGAACTTCGCCGACGCATCCTGGCTTGCGTAGACCTCGGAAAGGGCACGCAGTTGCGAGTCAGACCCGAATGCCAAGTCGACCCGGCTTGCGGTCCACTGGAGTTCGCCAGACGCGCGATCGCGGCCTTCGAATGATTCCTCGGCTTCCGACGTTGGCGTCCACACCGTTCCCATGTCGAGCAGGTTGACGAAGAAGTCCGTCGTCAACGCACCCGGGTTCTTAGTGAAGACTCCACGATCGGACTTGTCGGAGTTGGTGCCGAGTACCCGCATCCCGCCGACGAGGACCGTCAGCTCAGGCGCCGTCAGGTTCAACAGGCTCGCCTTGTCGATGAGCAGGTGCTCTGCCGGTCGCTTGTGCGCAGGATTCACGTAGTTGCGGAATCCATCGTTAGTCGGTTGGAGCACCGCGAATGACTCGACATCGGTCTGTTCGGCAGTGGCATCGGTACGACCAGGCGTCACGGGCACGGTCACGCTTTGGCCCGCGTTCTTGGCTGCTTGCTCGACGCCAGCAGCACCCGCGATCACGATGAGATCCGCCAGTGAAACGTGCTTCGCACCGGCGTTGAATTCGCTTTGGATCGCTTCCAACTTGGCTAGCACCGTCGCGAGTTCCGCAGGATTGTTCACTTCCCAATCCTTCTGCGGTGCCAAGCGAATCCGTGCGCCGTTGGCGCCACCACGCTTGTCGGTTCCGCGGAACGTCGACGCAGATGCCCATGCTGTGGAGACCAGTTGCGAGACCGTCAGGTCCGTCGCCAACACCTTCGCCTTGAGGGCTGCAATATCCGCCTCGTCGATGACCACGCCAGTTGCCGCCGGAACCGGGTCCTGCCAGATGAGCTCTTCAGCAGGAACCTCTGGGCCGAGGTAGCGCGAGCGTGGACCCATGTCGCGGTGCGTCATCTTGAACCATGCGCGTGAGAACGCTTCAGCGAACTGATCGGGATTCTCGAGGAATCGCTTGGAGATGACCGCGTACTCAGGGTCGAAGCGAAGCGCGAGGTCCGTGGTGAACATGACCGGTGGCGTCGACTTCGATGAATCGTGCGGGTCTGGCACGAGCGTCTTCGCCGCTGGATCGGTCGGCGTCCACTGGTACGCGCCTGCCGGGCTCTTGGTGAGATCCCAGTCGTAGCCGTACAAGGTCTCGAGGTAGCTGTTGTCCCACTGTGTTGGGGTAGGCGTCCACGGGCCTTCGAGGCCGCTGGAGATGGTGTCGTCGCCAACGCCGGTGCCGTAGCTGTTCTTCCAGCCGAGGCCCTGCTGTTGCAGTGGGGCCGCCTCAGGCACGTCGCCGACGTACTTGTCGGCGTCTGCAGCACCGTGGGTCTTGCCGAATGTGTGCCCACCAGCGATAAGCGCGACAGTTTCTTCGTCGTTCATCGCCATCCGCTTGAACGTCTCACGAATGTCCTTGGCAGCGGCGAGGGCACTCGGTTCGCCGTTCGGGCCTTCGGGATTGACGTAGATCAAACCCATTTGGACTGCTGCGAGCGGGTTCTCTAGGTCGCGGTCGCCGGTGTAGCGGGCGTCAGCGAGCCACTCGGTCTCTGGGCCCCAGTACGTGTTGTCCGGTTCCCACACATCTGCCCGTCCGCCGCCGAAGCCGAAGGTCTCGAAGCCCATCGATTCGAGCGCAACGTTGCCGGTGAGGATCATGAGGTCGGCCCACGAGATCTTCTTGCCGTACTTCGCCTTAACCGGCCACAGCAAACGGCGGGCCTTGTCGAGGTTGACGTTGTCTGGCCAACTGTTGAGCGGAGCGAATCGCTGCATGCCAGCGCCGCCGCCGCCGCGGCCGTCTTCGATGCGGTACGTGCCCGCGCTGTGCCACGCCATACGGATGAAGAGCGGTCCGTAGTGGCCCCAGTCTGCCGGCCACCACTCTTGAGAGTCTGTCATCAGGGCCCGCAAGTCAGCCTTGAGTGCCTCGAGGTCAAGGCTGTTGAACTCGGCTGCATAGTCGAAGTCGTCGCCCATTGGGTCGGCGTCGGGGGAGTGTTGCTGTAGGACCTTGAGGTTCAGCTGATTGGGCCACCAGTCCCGGTTGGTCATCGCGCCATGGGGGACGGGGCACTTGCTTTCGTTCTCGCCGTCAGTATCTGTTGTGGTTACCGCAGTGTTGTCTGGCACGCGAATCCTTCCGAATCGTGGTTACTCATTTTGGGTGGAGGTTGGTTGATTGTCTTGTGAAACACAGGTGGGGCACAGACCCCAATAGGTGACTTCTGCTTCGTCGATTGCAAAGCCGTGATCGTCGAACGCATCGAGGCAGGGGCGCTTGCCGGCCGCGCAGTCGACATCCTCGATTTGGCCGCATTGGCGACAGACGAGGTGGTGGTGGTTGTCGTCCGTTCGCGTTTCGAAGAGCGCAGGGTGGCCTGCGGGTTCGATACGGCGGACAAGGCCAGCCTCAGTCAGCGCGTTGAGTACGTCGTAGATCGCCTGTGTCGACACGGTCCCGAGTTGATCGTTGACCGGCTGGCGCAGCGCGTCGGCGCTGCTGTGGGGGTGCTCGCTGAGGCACCCAAGGATTGCAACTCTCGGCGCGGTGACACGCAACCCGGCGTCGCGCAGCGCATCGGTTGCGTCGTCGCGAGTCATCAAGGGCACGGGTTCACCCTATGGGGTTATCTGGAGTAATTCAAGAATTGGACTCACTCAAGTTACGAGTTGACCCTATTGGGCTAGTCCAATCAACCGGAGGCTGTGGCTACACATTCGTCACCCGCATGTCGCGCGGTCATTTCGAAACTCGGAGAGCGTACAGGTCGGCTAGATTCACCGGATGCAAACCGTTGACCTCCTTCTCGCCGCCGGCTGGCTGGCGCCAGTGGATGGTCGTTCGTCGTACGTTGTCGATTTCGCTGTAGCAGTCGATCGAGGTCGGATAGCGGCGGTAGGTCCGATTTCAACGTTGGAGGGGCTGTACGCACCCCGTGAACGGGTCGATCTTCCGCATCACGTGTTGATACCGGGCTTGGTCAACTCACACTCACACGCCGCGATGACGTTGATGCGGGGCTTCGCTGATGACCTCCCACTTGGGGTGTGGCTCAAGGACCACATCTGGCCCACGGAAGGCGAGTGGGTGAGTCCGGAGTTCGTTTGGGACGGCACGTCCCTGGCCATTGCCGAGATGCTCGCCGGTGGCGTGACGTGTTTCAACGACATGTACTTCTTTCCAGAGGTTGCGGCGGACGCCGCGATCGCCCAAGGCATCCGAATGGTCGCCGGAATGATCTGCTTCGATATGCCGAATGCCTACGCCGACAGTGCGGACGAGTGCATCGACAAGGGCCTTGCGCTGCGATCAAGCCTCGTGGGGCAGGACCGAGTCACCACGGCGTTCGCGCCGCACGCGCCGTACACGGTGTCGGACGCACCGCTTGCCCGAATCGCGCAGTTGTCGCGTGAACTTGGGGTGCGCGTGCATACCCACGTGAACGAGACCCTCGATGAGGATCCAAACTCGGTGAGTACCTACGGCATGACGTCACTGCGCCGACTCGACTCACTTGGACTGTTGAATGATCGGCTTATCGCGGCGCACATGGTGCATCTGTCGGATGACGACATCGCGACGGTTGCATTGGCGGGATCATCGGTGGTGCATTGCCCCGAATCGAACCTCAAGCTTGCAAGTGGCTTCTGCCGGGTGGATGACCTGCTTCGTGCCGGGGTGAACGTTGCGCTCGGCACTGACGGCGCCGCGAGCAACAACGATCTCGACCTGCTTTCCGAGATGCGGATTGCCGCGTTGCTGAGCAAAGGAGTCGCCAGCGATGCGGCCTCGCTGCCCGCGGACGAAGCGCTCTACCTGGCCACAATGGGTGGCGCGCGTGCGCTCGGGCTAGGGGACGAGATCGGGTCTATCGAAGTTGGGAAGCGGGCGGACCTCGTTGCCGTTTCGCTCGATGAGTGGTCGAGTCAGCCGATGTACAACCCGATCTCGCAGTTGGTCTACACGACCAACCGGAGTCAGGTGACAGACGTCTGGGTCGACGGGTATCAACGCGTCCGTGAGGGCTCTTTGGTCGATGTCGACCGCGGCGACCTACTCAGGCGAGCCAAGCGATGGGCGGATCAGATCGGAAAGTAGGCGTCGGGGCCCGTCGGCACATTGCGATGTTGAATCCGAATGGCGTGCCCCGTGGCGGCGCCCCTATTCCCATTTGTCACACTCATGGGCGGCTAAAACCGAACATTCCACGCGCGGATCGCGCGACGACAGTAGGAGAGACGATGGCCTCGAACCCGAACGCGGGTCTTAACGGAGTTTCCGATTCAAGCGCAGCACTTGCTGGTGTTCTTGGCGGGACCGGAATTGACGTTCGCGGTGAAGAGGGTTCGGCGGGATCGGGCGTTGCGGCCCTCGCGGCGGCGCTGTGGTTCGCCTACCTCAACGAGGCTGCCACCATGCTGGAGCAGGACTACGCGACCCGCGACGACATTGACGCCTCGATGCGGTTTGGTTGCGGTTACCCCGTTGGGCCGCTGCGTCAGCTCGATGCAATCGGTCTTGATAACGCTGCCACGGTGCTCGATGCGCTCTACGAAGCGAGCGGTGACCGCCGCCACAAGGCCTCGGCCGCGATAACCGATCGGGTGAACGCCGGAGCGCTAGGAGAATCGACCGGTTCCGGCTTCTACACCTTTGAAGCGCCCGGCTCGGCTGAGGTCGTTGCCGATCCGAATGCCGCGGCTGCGGACGCCGCCACAACCCGTGAGATCAAGTTAGTTGGCGTCATCGGCACCGGAACTATGGCGACGGGGATCATCGAGGTCTTCGCGAAGTCGGGTCTTGACGTTGTGTATGTCGCGCGCAGCGATGAGAAGGTCGCGAAGGTCCGCGCAGCACTTGAGAAGTCACTCGACCGCGCTGTGTCGAAGGGCCGTTTGTCCGAGGATGACAAGGCGACGATCCTCAATCGAGTGTGCGGTACGACCGCGCACGAAGACCTCGCCAAGGTCGACATCGTGGTTGAGGCCATCGTCGAAGACCTCGAGACGAAGAAGGAACTGTTCCGCACCCTTGATCGCGTGTGCAAGCCAGGTGCGATTCTGGCGACGACAACCTCAAGCCTGAGTATCGACGTCTTGGCGGCAGAGACCGCCCGCCCAGCAGACGTGATCGGCATGCACTTCTTCAACCCAGCGCCCGTCATGAAGCTCGTCGAGGTCGTGTCCGGTTCGGTCACTGCGCAAGACGTCACGGACACCACTGTTTCGTTGTGTAAGGCAGTCAAGAAGCACCCTGTGCTGTGCTCGGATCGCGCTGGGTTCATCGTGAACTTCCTGCTCTTCCCCTACCTCAACGATGCCGTCATCGCGCTCGACGAAGGCCTCACCTCGATCGATGAGCTCGATCCGTTGATGAAGTCGTGGCAGTCGCTACCGCTAGGCCCGTTCTCGCTGCTCGATGTTGTGGGCAATGACGTGTCGCTAGCGATCGAAGAGACGATCCTCGACGCGTTCTCCGACCCCTGCTACACCCCCGCCGCCGGCCTGAAGGCAGTAGTCGCCGACGGCAAGCTAGGCCGCAAGACCGGGGCCGGCTTCCTCTCCTACACCTAACCCCAGTTTTGGTGTAATCGCGCGGCCCGCCGGCAAGTCGCACCAAAACTGGAGTGGTTAGCCTGGTGGGGTGGGCGTGCGGAATGGTGCGGGGGAGGACGAGTGGGTGGTTCGGCCGGTGATGGGGCAGGCGGCTCGCAAGGTTTACGTTTGTCCTAGCTGCAATCAGGACATCGGAATTGGCGTTCCGCACATGGTTGCGTGGCGCGAAGGCTGGGGTGCCGGGATTGATGATCGGCGCCATTGGCACACACCGTGCTGGCGCCGAACTCATGGATAGCTACTGCCGCGTTCTGGTTCCGTTCTTCAGTGCGGCAGAGTGTGTGCGTGGCTGAGATCCGAGCGAACAGCGTCTTGCCTGCGCGGCGGGAGCAAG
>CAUJEJ010000151.1 GCA_963169255.1 Actinomycetota bacterium
ATCGCCGGTGAAGTCAGGCACAGACAGACACCCTTCGCGCGCCTTCTCGTTGCGCGAAGCCTGTTCAATGACGGGATTGACCAGGACGAACAGTCCGTGCACAGTCTTCGACTTCGGATGATCTGACACATCGAGGCTGAATACCCGTTGGCCAACACCGATCTGATTCGCGGCCAGGCCCACACAACCCGGTGCTGCCTGCATCGTCGCGACTAGATCCGCTGCGAGCGCGATCGTCGCCGGGTCGCACGGATCAACTTCGGTGCACCGCTGACTTAACACTGGGTCTGGGGCGTGAACTGCGCTGCGAATCTGCCCCGTGGGCAGGTCCAGCGCGAGCGCCGCCCGAACGTCATCAGACATCAGGACTACAGCACATCATCTTCGTCGGCAACGCGCAATGTGACATCAACCCCGAGATCCGAAGCGACCGATACCAAGCGACTCTGCAGGGCATCCACGTCGGCACCCTCAGGCAAGTAGACATCCGCCAACACGATGTAGAGCGAACCCGCGAGCCTCGTCGTGAGGTCCGTAATATTGCCACCGTCTACTGCCACTTCACGAGTAATGGCCGAGACGATCCCCGGCCGGTCTCCCCCGTGAACGCTGAGCCAATGAGTCGGTCGCAAGACTGGACCCACATCGGTCGGCAGTTCAACGGCAGCCAGTCGCAAGTCGGCGGCTCGCAATGGGACCAACACCGCATCAACCTCGTCGGGGGTTGCATCCAGTGTGACCACCAGCGTCCACGCGAAGTGACCACGCAGCAACGTCATCGAGGAGTCCTCGATGTTCCCGCCCAGTTCGGCAAGCGCCCCTGTCACATCCGCGACGATTCCTGGGCGGTCGTGGCCCACGACGGTAACTCCGTAGCTCTTCACAAGAGCAGACCCTATGGGCTTCACACGCCGGATGGGACGTGCGCGGATTTAGTGTTGCTCAATATCGGAAGTGCGGACTACTATTCGGACTATGCAGACCCTGCCTGTCTCCACTGTCAAAGCAAAACTCAATGAGTACGCACGCAAGGTTGCAGCCGAACACGATCGGATTGCGCTGACCCGCAACGGCACCGCCGACACCGTCCTGATCTCGACTGAAGATCTCGAGGAACTCGAAGAAACCATCGCTGTCCTTTCGGACTCCGCCGCCATCGCAGCGCTCGCGGAGTCCGATGCCGAACGCCGTGCGGGGATCGCACCGACGTCTGCAGAAGAAATGAGCTCGATCGTGCGCGCGCGGTCCGCCGATCAGCCCGATGTTTGAGGTCGCTTTCCGAGGTCCCGCACGCCGGTCGCTAGGTGAGACTCTCCCAGAAAGCGTGGCTGCGGCAGCTTTGGAATTCTGCCTGGGGCCACTCAGAGAGAACCCCTTCCGCGTCGGGCGCCAACTGAGCCCTCCGTTGGACCGATACCGAAGCGCCAGGCGCGGCACCTATCGCGTCGTTTACACAATTGATGAGGCGGCTCAGATGGTCTATGTCGAATGGATAAGCCATCGGTCGGACGTGTACCGACCTCGCTGACTCCTCGCTGACGGTCAGCGGCCGAAGGCAGCGATCAAGGGTGCGGATTTGCGCAGGATCGGACCGCCGGGCAGGCCAGGATTTTCCTTCGCTATCGGTGCGAGCTTCATCAGTCGCTGCATTTGATTGATTTTGATCCCGTTGCCCCGCAGTGTGGTGACCGGGTTGCGACGGCCAGCTGCGACGTCAAGCAGAATCCCGGCGTCACCTTCGAGCCCTGGCAGACCGTCGTCGATGTCACCGGACTCCACCTCCTCGACTGTCCACCCGCCATCTTGCGCGATGGTCACCACTGAACCGAGCGGGGTCTGCACAGCGAACACGGTGTCGATCCCCATCCGCGCAGCCAATGCGCCGGTGGTGTCCACCAGGGCACGCAACCCAGCGAGCAACAGACTGTCGGGAACCTGCGCTCCAGCGGCAGCCATGTCGCGCCCGGAGATTGCCAACTGGAAGGCAGCCGCATGCACGTACGTCAACACCGGTAGCGGACCCAAAGGGGAACCAACCGCGGTCGTGCCGACCTCAGCAAGCGCACCGCCGTTGTGCTCCAGCACCCAGGTGGCCAACGAATCCCGCGCACGTTCCACCGCTGCGAGCAGATCTGCCCGATCGTCGTGTGCGTGAGCGGCGATCACGCGCGCGTCAATCGCATCCTGATCGATCAGCGTGAGGTCGCCACTGCGGGCATCGGCGAGGATCTCTGGAAGTTGGCGCGACTCCGGCCAATCCCCCACCTTCGCGATCAGTGCGCGGGCACGTTCCCGCTTCACGCGGGTCTTCGCGTCGAGGTCGACATCAACAACCGCAGAGTAGAAGTCGGTCCACGCCTGCAGAGTTTGATTAGCGAGCGCGAGCGGATCGCTGCTCGCTAGTCCGAGGTTGGGTGAGGTAGTCATCGCGGCTGAGGCTAGTCCAGATTCGCAGCCGACCGCCCGCGTTGTAGCCCACACGAACGACTGCATTCCTACCGACGTAGCGGCACTGGGGAGCAGGCGAACATTCGACAAAATTGGTAGACCAACCCCCTAAAGGTCCGCGAGCTAGGTGCCGAGTATTCGGTTGTGGGGTTCTTGGGGCGCATCGGGGTTTGTGGAGTGTTGAGCTTCGGGCTACTGCTCGGCGCACCGGCCGCACACACCGCTAGCTTCGCCGAAGAGGACAAGCCAAAGACGTCAGATTCCGGCCCGACGACGGCTGATTGGATGAACCAGCCAGACGCAGCGTCACTGCTCGAACGCATGACAGAGGCGCAGGCAGATTTCGAAAAGGCGCACAAGGTTCAGGTCAAAGCCGACAAGCAGGTCGCGGCTTTGTCGGTTGAAATCAATGCTCAACAGGCAGCCGTGGACGCCGCGACTCTGCGGATCCAGCGGTACGCCCGCGACGCGTACATCGGACTTGCTGACACCGACAATCTCGAGGCCTTCTCGACGATCTTTGCCTCCGAAGGCATGAACGCGCTGACTCAATCCAAGACAATTCTGGACATCGTCGGCGCAACTCAGGCACAGCAGATTGCCGCCGATAACACGACCCTGCAGGGCGTTGAGACGTTGCGCCAACAGCAGGAGCAAATCCGCCAGGACGCAGAAAAGACGAAGAAGGCCGCGGA
The DNA here is from genome assembly GCA_963169255.1 of Actinomycetota bacterium. Taxonomy (GTDB): domain Bacteria; phylum Actinomycetota; class Actinomycetes; order S36-B12; family UBA10799; genus UBA10799. The sequence continues at coordinate 3,144 of CAUJEJ010000151.1, forward strand.
AGACCGTGGTAACGAGATCCTCTCCGAACTAGGCACGATGCTCGGCACCTCCGCTGACCTCACCGTGGAGTCGACCACCCCAACTACGTGCCCAAAGAAGGTCCCAGCAGGCTCGCTGATGGGAGGTGCGGCTGAGATCGGCGCCGAGAAGCTATGCAAACAATCCGTCAAGGAAGCTCGCTCCCCTGCTGCGGCGGCAGCAATCGTCTGGGCCTTCAATCACCTCGGCAAGCCGTACAACTCCGGCGGTGTACCGATCGACAACGAACAGTTTGGCTCCTTCAACTGCGCCACGTTTGTTGCGATGGCCTACTACTGGGGTGCTCGCAACGTCGGGTTCCTCGGTCTGCCATGGACGCCCGCATACGCATCACCGTCGCCGTTCCTGAAGCCAATCGGCGACAAGTACCAAGCTGGCGACATCAACATCATGTGGCGCAGCGGTGACATGGCCTCAAGTGGCGGAGCCGCAGGTCACGCCCAACTCTTCCTGGCTGACGGTTGGCTGATCCAGTCAGGCGGAACCGGCCGCGTCACCAACGTAACGAACTACCCCAATGGCTGGGGCGGATGGCAAGAAACGCACTTCGCTGTCGTCAATCCGGGCGAGAGCTAGGCCTTCGCTAAACCAACGACCAGGCGATGCCGTCGAGGATGTCGTGCTCGCTGACCAGTACCTCATCGAATTGCCCTGCCGCCATGATGCGAGACAGAATCAATGCACCTCCGCCGATCACGTCGACTCTGCCGGGATGCATCACGGCGAGCTGCGAACGATCTACCCGACTCATGGTGAGTAGTCGGTCGGTGACGCCATCAACGTCAGCGCGGCTGATCCGGCTCCCGTGAATCGCCTCACTGTCGTACTCGGGTAGTCCGAGAGCCAGCGCCGCCACTGTCGTCACCGAACCCGCAAGCCCGACGAGCGTCTGCGAAGCTGCAAGGTCGACGTCTGAATCCGCTAGCGCGATCCCGGCGTCAACGTCGGCAATCGTTGCGTCGATCTGCTCGGCCGTCGGTGGGTCTGCCACCAGGTGACGTTCAGTCATTCGAACGCAGCCGATGTCGACGCTGCGAGCCGCTGCCACACCGGCTGCAACCGTACCCCGCACGAACTCGGTTGAGCCGCCACCGATGTCGACCACCAGCGCCTGGCCAAAACCGATGTCCTGACCTAGTGACCGCACCGCACCCGCGAAGCTCAGCGCAGCCTCCTCGTCACCGGTAATCACCTCCGGTTCGATCCCGAGTCGAGCGCGCACCCCGTCCACAAACTCGGCGCGATTCGACACATCCCGGCTCGCAGACGTTGCGACGAATCTCAGCGACGTGGCACCTGCCTCGGCCAGGTGGGCGGCGTACGTCTCGCAGGCCGCGAACGTGCGGCCGAGTGCCGCCTGCGAGAACTCGCCGCTGCGATCAACACCCTCCCCAAGGCGCACGGTCTCCATCAGTCGCATGACATCGACCACCGTGCCTAGCTGTGGGTCGACGTCGGCGATCAAGAGCCGGATGGAGTTTGTTCCGCAGTCAATCGCGGCAACCCTCGTCATGGGCTGTGGTCTTCAACAACACACGGACCGGAATGCGGCCAAAGCCCGCGCCGCGTCACTTCAGCCAACGCAAGGTCCCCGACCGGATTAACCCCAGGTCCTGCTGCGAGCGAATGGCCGACCAAGGCGTGCAAACACTTCACCCGATCCGGCATTCCACCGGCCGAGTAGTCGGAAATCTCGTCAACGACTTCGATTGCCTCACGATCAGCCAAGTACTGCTGGTGCGCAAGCCGATACTGCGCGGCAAATTCGCCATCGTCCACGAGCTGTTGCGCGTAACCACGCATCAAACCTTCGGACTCAAGCGTCGACAGCGACGAGTTCAACCGACGACACGTCAGGTAGTAGAAGGTCGGGAACGGCGTCCCGTCGTCAAGGCGGGGAGTCGTCGCCACCACCGCGGGCCAACCGTCGCCACAGCGGGCAGAGATTGCGATTGCGCCGCGAGGAGTCCGACCAAGTTGGGCGGCCAACATGTCGAGGTCGCTCTGGGAAACGGATGGATCGGCAGTCACAGGTTCGTCGCCTCAGTGGTAGCTGGTGAACGTGGGTTGACCCGCGTTCGATGGATCAACTTCGGTGGATCTAACTGTCGGACTTCTCGGCCGCGCGCATGCTGTTCCACAGCCGGTCGTACCAGGGCCCGCTGGGACCGTCGGTTTGTGGGGCACGTTCCGCGAGCTTGTTCTCGGTGGTTCCTGGATCAATAATCTTGTAGCCGACCTCGCCCGGCAACAAGAAATGGAGCCGCTCGCGCGCTTGCCCACGAATAAAATCCTCGTCTTGCCAGTCATCGACTTGCTTCTGCAAGCTGTCGACCTTCGCTTGCTGTTCGGCCATCTTTTGTGATGCGGAGTTGATTTCGCCCCGCTGTGCCAGGTACTCGCGCAACGGAAGCGCGAGCAGAATGACCGCGACAACCGCGATTCCAAGCAGAATTGCCGTCCGACTTGAAACAAACGAACGCCTTGCACCGTCGGCGTCGACCGCCCCTGATCCGGAATCGGTTGATCCCGGATCGGGGCGATGGAGGCCAAACATGGTTCTAGGGTCGCTCAGACTCGCAGGCGGGGGAAGGCTGACGCGCCGGCGTAACGGGCCGCATCATCAAGTTCTTCCTCAATTCGCAGCAATTGGTTGTATTTCGCGACGCGTTCGGAACGAGCAGGTGCTCCGGTCTTGATTTGGCCACAGTCCGTTGCCACGGCCAGATCCGCGATGGTTGTGTCCTCGGTCTCACCGGAACGATGGCTCATCATCGCCGAGTAGCCGTTGCGCTGGGCCAACGTCACGGCGTCGAGGGTCTCGGTGAGCGTGCCAATCTGATTCACCTTAACCAACAGCGCGTTTGCAGCACCTTCGTCAATGCCGCGCTGCAAACGGGATGGGTTCGTCACGAACAGGTCGTCGCCGACGATCTGAACCTTGTCGCCAAGGCTGCGAGTGATGTGGCCCCAGCCGTCCCAGTCGTTCTCG
>CAUJEJ010000152.1 GCA_963169255.1 Actinomycetota bacterium
GCAATCCTGCGAGTAATTCGTGACGTGGTCATGAGAGATCCTTGAACGATTCGAGGGTGTCTGACTTCGACAACTGAGTTATTACCGGGCGGTGTCCTAAATAAACCTGCCAGGCGGCCGCAATTCCTGAGGCGGCGAGACCTCACTCGTCAGCCCGCACGCGCGCACCCCAGCACCGCCCCCCAATCGGCGAAGTCGGGGGGTTTGCGTACGCGGCCCGGACGCCGGTGACACCCTGTGCGCGTGGAGCCATGCAGTTGGGACGAGGCCAGGGCGCGGGCGGCGCACTTCCGCCGCCTGCTCGAGCCGGTGCGGGCGACCCCCGAGGAAGCCGTCGGCAGCGTCCTGTCCGCACCGCTGACTGCCCAGACCGACATCCCCGCCTACGACACCGCCCTTGCTGATGGTTGGGCGATCGCCGGCCCCGGCCCGTGGCGGATTCGCGAGGCCCGCAAGCGCGACCTCTTCGCCGGCCTGGAGTACCACGAGGCCACCACCCACCACCTCCTCCTTGACGGCCAAGCAGCGCCAGTCACCCACGGCGAGGCGCTCGGGTCAGGGGTCACCGGCGTGCTGGCTTCGACGCGCTGCGTCGTCGAAGGTGACCTCCTCAAATTGGCCGAGGGATCGCGCACGACTCACAGCTACATCGAGCCCGGCACCGGAGTGCGCCCGCGCGGGTCCGACGCGGGATTCGGCACCAAGTTGCTCGACGCCGGGGAACGCGTCACCCCCGCCGTCGCCGCGCTGAGTGCAAGCGCTGGACACGACTCGATCGACATTTTCCCGATGCCGTCGATCGGTCTCGTCCGGATTGGTGAGGCAGTGCTCGATCGCGGAATCCCGCGCTCCGGGTTGACGCGCGACGCCGTCAGCCCCGCGCTCCCCGGGTGGATCGCCGGACTGCACGGGCGATGCCAGCCCGCCCGCTGGGTGACGACTGGCGACGCCGAACTCATCGACGTGATCGATGACGTGATCAGCGACGTCGTCATCACCGCCGGGCCCGAGAGCGGAGCGGCCGTGCGGCGCGTGCTTGGTGGCATGCGGGCGGACATCCTCGTTGACGGCGTGACCTGCCAACCCGGCGGCTCGATGCTGCTCGCGCAACTCCAAGACGGTCGCCCGCTGATCCACTGTGGCGACGCACCCGCAGACGCGCTCGCGGCGCTACTCACCCTGCTGTCGCCGATCATCGCCGCGCTGACCGGAATCACTGACCCCGCTGGCCGTTCACGGATGCACAGCTCCGTGTTCGGCGACCGCACCAAGAGCACGCTGATCCCCGTGCAACACGTCGGCGAGCGTGGCCAGGATGTCGAGATCGTCCGCCCCGGAGGCCCCGGCGGTCTGTTCGCCCTCGCCCGCGCCACCGCCCTAGCGGTCGTCCCCGTCGGCGGCGCCCGCACAAACGAGCCCGTCACCATCCTCCCCATGCCCTAGCCAATCCCCACCCTTTCCCCACCCCCACCCCACCCGTCGCCTTGTCGACTCGCGCAGGATTGGGCCACATCCGTGCCCCTATAGGGGAGCGAATGTGGCCCAATCCTGCGCGCCGTTCCGACCGGACGGGCGCGCTAACAGGCGACGGGTGGCGTGGGCGGCCTACTTTTGCGGGTGTGGGCGAGGAGGAGAACCAGCAGTCGCGGCGGGAGCGTGCCTCGCGAAGCGTGCGGACGATGCTGTTCCCCGGTCAAGACACCACCCTCGGCAAGCAGCTCGCGCTCCGCGGCGGAGTCGCGTTCGCGTGCCTCATGCTCACCACGTTCCTCGTTTACGTAGGGCGCGAGGGCTACAACGACACCCAGAACCCTGACGGCACCCTCACGTTCCTCGATGCCTTCTACTTCGCCACTGTCTCGCTGTCGACCACGGGCTACGGCGACATCATTCCGGTTTCGCAGATCGACCGCTTCATCTCAGCGTTCATCATCACGCCCCTTCGGGTGATCTTCCTCATCGTGCTCGTCGGCAGCACACTGGAAGTCCTCACCCGCCGCACCACTGCGCAGTACCGCGAGAACCGCTGGAGGAAGAAAGTGAAGGACCACACGATCATCATCGGATTCGGCGTGAAGGGCCGCTCGGCCGCGCAGGCTCTGATCGACAACGGCACCCCACCGGCGCAGATCCTCGTCATCTCGCCCGACGAGTCCGCCGTGAAGGACGCCACTGACCTCGGCTGCATCGGCATCGTCGGCGACGGCCGCCGCGACGACGTCCTCGAACGCGCCTGCGTTGAAACCGCCTCACGCGCCATCGTCGCGACCGACTCCGACGACAAGGCGGTCCTCATGACGCTGAACATCCGCCGACTCGCCCCACAGGTCGCCGTCGTCGCAGCGGTTCGCGAATCGCAGCACGCGCCGATCCTTCGCCAATCCGGCGCCAACGCGGTGATCACGACGGCCGAGGCAGCGGGCCGTCTCATGGGCATCTCGCTGATGTCACCCACTGCGGGCGAACTCATGGAGGACCTCCTGGACCCCAGCGAAGGTCTGGAGTTCTGCGAACGACTGGTTACCGAAGACGAGATCGGAAGCCCTGTCGGCCTGCTCGCCAACCACGGCGAGATGGTGCTCGCAATCAAGCGCGACGACCTAGTCCTGCGCTTCGACGAAATCGGCGACGGCACGATGCAGGCCGGCGACGTCGTGGTCGTCATCCGCCACGTGCTGGAATCCCCCAAACGGCGTCTACGTCGCTAGGTGGCGTGCGGCATCTATCGACGGAAGGCAACCCCACCCAACCCACTACGCGCTACGCAACGCAGACGCGGAACACAGCACCCAGAAACAGCACCGAGCACGCAGCACCCAGAAGCAGGAGTTGAGCGCAAGTGAAGGCCGTCGTCGTCAGGGAACCCGGGGGAGTTGACCAACTCGCATGGGACGAGGTGCCAGCACCCGCGCTCCAGCCGGGCGAGGTGCTGATCGACGTTGCGGCGACCGCCGTGAATCGCGCGGATCTCCTGCAACGGCAGGGGTTCTACCCACCACCGCCCGGGGCGTCGGACATCCTCGGCCTCGAGTGCTCCGGAACCGTCGCGGCAATCGCGCCAGACGTCACCGGATTCGCGCCCGGCGATCAGGTATGCGCGCTGCTCAGCGGCGGAGGTTACGCCGAACAGGTCGCCGTTCCCGCTGGACAGGTGATGCCGCTGCCTCCGGGCGTCGACCTCGCGACGGCCGCCAGCATCCCGGAGGTCGCCTGCACCGTCTGGTCGAACCTCATCGACGTCGCTCACCTGCAGGCCGGGGAAGTGGTCCTGCTCCACGGTGGCGCCGGCGGAATCGGCACCCACGCGATCCAACTCGCCAAAGCTCTCGGCGCAACCGTCGCCGTCACTGCAGGCTCGGCCGAGAAGCTCGCCCTGTGCGCTGACCTCGGTGCCGACATCTGCATCAACTACCGCGACGAGGACTTCGTTGACGTCCTCAAGACACAAGCCGGCGGGGCGAACGTGATCCTCGACAACATGGGCGCCAAGTACCTGGAACGCAACGTAAACGCGATCGCCGCCGACGGTCGCATCGTCATCATCGGCATGCAGGGTGGGGTGAAGGCCGAGCTCAACATCGGCAAACTGCTCACCAAGCGGGGCACCTTGGCTGCCACGTCACTGCGTGCCCGACCGACGGCGCAGAAGGCAGCAATCTGCCAAGCGGTCGTCGCGAACGTGTGGCCGATGTTTGCCGACGGGCGCATCCGACCCATCGTCGACACCACGTGTGCGATCACCGAAGTCGCTGCCGCGCACCAACTCATGCACGACAGCACCCACTCCGGAAAGATCCTTCTCACCGTCGAGTAATCCACAGGTAGAGACAACCGCGTGCCACCGCAGAATCC
>CAUJEJ010000153.1 GCA_963169255.1 Actinomycetota bacterium
CTCGCCCCAACGACAATCTGGTTAGTACCGGGAAAGAGCTCTCTGATGGCTACCGACGTGACAAGGAAGTCACTAAGGTGCCCGCCGTACAGGTTCGAGTCCCAGTCTCCGCGTGTTGCCGGTTCGCCTGGCACCGCGGCCAACGCGTACGGCACCAAGAGCGTCAAGGTGCCCACCCCAACACACGCTCCGGCGATTGCCACGTCAAGCACATGGCGGTACTTGCGTTGCAAAAGGAATCCGAGCCCAATTACGAGGAGGAGGATTAGGACCACGAAAACCCACCACAGAGCTGACATCGCTGCGATCAAAGCGAATGCGGGTCCACCCAACAGCCACCACCTCCACGGCTTTCCATGGGAGCGAATCAATAGTCCGAGGACTGTTGGGATGGCAAAAAACGCAGACACGTTCTGATGCGGAAGTATGGTGTTGGTGGTGAGATAGGGCGAAATACCGACGCCAATCGAAATAACGATAGAGAGCATGGTGGCTGCTTGACCAACGAGCGACCTCACGAGAAAGAGCACCGAAAGCGCACAGAGAACCATAATCGAGACTTGCACTAGCAACAGAACACTAAGCATCGATGGTCCGATTGAATGGCCGAATACCCAGGCCGCGATGAGCTGCGAGTACCCCAGCTGAGGAAGGCTCCACACTGAGTACCCGGACGGCCAAGCAAGGTTTGGGTCAGATCCAAAAAGCCCGATCTGATTGACTACCTGATAGTTGGCGAGCAACCAATTGCCGTCGCCGCCACCGTCCACCAATCCAGGTTCAACCGACCACGGAGCAAAGACCAATAGTCCAACGACAGTCGTGACTACCCCGACAACGACGTACGGGATTGAGCGATGTTGTGCGAGCTTCCGTGGTGCTATCACGCTTCGGCAACAACTTCTGCTGGTGGATAGGTCAGCAATTCGGTGCGAGGCGACCGACCAATTAGGCCCGGGTTTGGCTGAGTGTCTGCCTCGCTCACGACGTAGAGCGGGCGCGCCTTTGCTTCGATGAACACACGCGCGAGGTACTCCCCGAGCACGCCGATCCCAATGATCTGCACGCCGGAAAGTCCGATGACCACCGCTATGACGGTTCGATAGCCACTGAGCGATGCACCCAAGATCGCGTAGTCGACCGCCATCCAAAGCACGATTACCAGCGATAGTGCAAGGGTGAGGAGTCCGAGGTACATCCAGACCTGCAGCGGGCGGCTAGAAAAATTGAAGAGACCATCAAGTCCGAAGCGCCACAAACGGAACGGGCTAAATTTTGACGAACCCGCCGCTCTTGGAGCAACATCAAACGGAACAATCGCCAAGTCGAACCCCGGCCACGTCAACATCGCCTTCATGAAGCGCGATTTCTCAGACATTAGACCGACAACGTCGACGACTCGTCGATCCATCAATCGAAAATCACTCACTCCGCGCGGAATTGGGTGGTCGCTCAGAGAATTGAACGTGCGATAGAACGCATTGGACATGACCCGACGGATAGGTCCGTCTTGCTCTCGGGTACTGCGCGAGGCACAGACAATCTTGTTGCCCATCCGCCAACCTGCCAACAGCTGCGTAATTACTGCAGGCGGATGTTGAAGGTCTGAGTCGATAACCACCACAGCGTTGCCCGTTGATACATCTAACCCCGCGCTAAGCGCGGCTTCCTTCCCGAAGTTCCGTGAGAAGCGCACGCGATGGACCCTGCCCGGCAGCCCGCAAATCCTCTCCCATGATCCATCCGTTGACCCATCGTCAACATAGATGACTTCCGCAGGCTCCCCAATTTCGGCAAGCACACGAGACAGTTCTGCGTGGAAGGCATCAATGCCTTCCACTTCGTTGAAAACTGGGACTACGACGGACAGCACTGGGTTGTTAGGCACTGCCGCTTCACCTTGCATGTTGCGATGCTAACGGTTGTTCCTGTAACCGATCTGACACGACAAGGCTTCGGCGACGTATTTCACGATCCCGAGAACATCAGACTCTGGAAAGATCGGCTTCGACCATCATTCTGACCAGTCCGTCAAATGTCGTTTCCGGCTTCCAACCTAGTACACGTTCCGCCTTCGACGAATCGCCAACAAAATCCGCGGGATCGTTGGGCCGTAGCAAGCCCTCATCTACCGACACATGGGAACGCCATTCATCGATCCCCGCAGCGGCGAATGCGGCGACGACGAAGTCCTCGATACTGTGCGAAACTCCAGTCGCTACGACAAAGTCGTCGGGTTCATCGTGTCGAATCGCGGCAACCATTGCCTTAACGTAGTCACCAGCAAATCCCCAGTCCCTACGCGCGGCCATGTTGCCCAACTGCAAAGGCTCAGCGGAACCACTTGCGATCCGGGCCGCAGCCTTCGTAATCTTGCGAGTGACGAACCCCTCTGGGCGACGAGGCGACTCGTGGTTGTAGAGGATCACAGTAGACACGTGCTGACCGGTGCTTCGCGAGACGTGTGCCATCCGATGGGCGAAGGCTTTCACGGCACCATACGGTGACACGGGCGCGATCGGAGTCTCTTCGTTTTGCGGACTCTCCATCGGCTGACCAAACATTTCTGCTGTCGAACAGATAAGGATCCTGGGCGTCCGACCAGTCTGCTCGCCAAAGCGTTTCGCAGCATCCAACACCCGGACCGATCCAGTTCCGTTGAGATCGCTCGTCAGCACTGGGTTGTCCCACGACGCGCCGACCGAGGACGCGGCTGCGAGGTGGAATATCTCATCGGGTGCGCTCGCTGCTACTGCAGCCCGAACTGAGTCCATGCTGCTGAGGTCACCATCGTGGACCACAACGCCTGGAACCAAACGCTGAAGCGCGGGCAGCGCTGGATCGCCTGGAAGTACAAACCCGTGAACTTCCACACCTTGGGAAGCGAGTAGTTCGCTGAGATAGCTGCCGTCTTGTCCGGTGATACCCGTGATCAGGGCGCGTCGCTGACTCACACTCCGTGCAGTCTCTTCTGTTCGTTGAGGTCGTTCTCAACCATCATCTGAACCAGCTCGGGGAACGCAACCCGCGGCTTCCAACCGAGCCTTTCGTTCGCCTTCTTAGGATCACCGATCAATAGGTCAACCTCGGCCGGGCGCATAAACTGGGGATCCTGCCGAACGAAAGGCGCCCAGTCATCGATGCCGACGATCGTGAACGCGGCATCGAGGAGATCCTTAATCGAGTGAGTTTCGCCCGTCGCAATCACATAGTCGTCCGCTTCGTCTTGCTGCAGCATCAACCACATTGCCTCGACGTAATCGCCTGCGAATCCCCAGTCACGCTTCGCATCAAGATTTCCCATCACAATTTCGTCCTGCAGGCCTAGCTTTATGCGAGCTACAGCACGTGAGACCTTTCGCGTGACGAACTCCGGACCACGGCGCGGTGACTCATGGTTGAACAAGATGCCAGATGAGGCGTGCATGCCGTACGACTCGCGATAGTTGATCGTCGTGTAGTGCCCGAATACCTTTGCCACACCGTAAGGTGAGCGAGGCCAAAGCAGAGTTTCTTCGCTCTGAGGGACTTGCTGCACCTTGCCAAACATCTCCGATGAGGATGCTTGGTAGAAGCGGGGGGCCTTCCCATGAATCTGTTCGTAAAGTCGCACTGCCTCAAGAATGTTGAGGACCCCACGACCGGTTACTTCGCTAGTGAGGAGCGCCTGGTCCCACGAATAAGCAACGTAGGAAATAGCTCCCAGGTTGTAGACCTCGTCGGCCTGCGAGACTTCGAGGG
>CAUJEJ010000154.1 GCA_963169255.1 Actinomycetota bacterium
TGACCAGCGAGCAAACAGCCAAATGTGCCCAGCGATCGCACGTGTTCGGTCAAATACAACGGCACCGATACGCGCGCACCCGCAACCTTCATGGCATTGCTCCAACCGTCGACACAGTGACCCACAGCGAACGAGTCGCCACCGCGATCCGCGTAACAACAAGTCCGAGAAGAATCTACTCCTTCCGAAGGCCTTCTCGCCTTCCACGTGGCCACGGCCAGCACCAGAGACACGAACCGCAGACACCGGCGACCGAGTCGGCGCGACGCGGTTCGCCCGATCTGACAAAGTCGCATCTGTGAGCGACGAACCCACCTCTGAAGCCCCGAGTCACCACCTCTCCGAGGCCGACGAACTTTGGCGTGAAGCAACCGTCATGGCGCTGTACATCTCGATCGTGCTGCTCGCCGCGATCGTGTCGCTCCCGGCCAGCTTCGGAACGGAATCCGACAAGGGACTCGGCACATTGCTGTTGACCATCTGGGGTACGACGATCGGCCTCGCGCTCGCCCACTGGTTCGCGTTCAACGTCGCCGCGGTCGGGTTCCGGGGCGGCCGGATTCTGCGGCACGACATCTCCGAGGCCGGGGCTCAACTCGGCGGAGCTGCGACCGTCGCTGTCGTCACAACAATTCCTGTCCTGCTCGTCCATGGGGACTACTTGTTTTACGCCGTGGTGCTCGGCCCGGCCGCTGTCTTGGGAGTCGCCGGCTACCGGGTTGCCCGGTGGTCCGATCGCTCAAAGCTGCACGCGTTCCTTGCCGGGGTGATCGTGCTCGCCCTTGGCCTCGGGATCGCGATCCTCAAATCATCACTCGCAGGCCACTAGACCCGCCGCGCTGCCTGACTGCCGCCGTTAGAGCCACCTACTTCTGCGCTGCCTCGGCGAACGCTTTGAGGTTAGTGAGTGTGGTTTGCATGTTGCGCCGGTTGTGATCCGGGCGCGATCCTGGGATGAAAACCTGCCCGAGGCCCTTGATGACCACACCGCGAGCACCGTCGCGCTCGTCCGTCCAGTGTTCGGTGACGATCGTCGCGTCGCCGTCGGCGGCGAACTCATACCGCCACGTCGAGATCTTGAACGGCTTAACCGCGACGGTGAACTCGAACGACTTGCCGCGCTCGGCCTCGGTGACCGTGCATTGTGTCGACCAGCGCGCCAACCCGTGCTTGTTGGTTCCGGTGAACCGGTCCCCAACCTGTAGCGAACCGCTCGGCGCAGAGACTCGCGCACCGGTGGCCTCCGGCGACCACTCGCCCATCCGTGCGACGTCAGCAACGAGGTCGTAAATCACCTCGGCGGGGGCATCGATGCGGATGGACTCAGTAACCGTCGGTTCACTCATGCCGCCATCCTCACATGCCTCACGAGCATCAGCGGCGTGACGCCGCTGCGCAGTTGTTAAGACTCGAAGTGCGCCTTGTTCTCGGCGATCCACGTCTTGACCGAACGCGGTGCGCGTCCGGTGACTTGGGTGAACCCGTCTGCAACCACATCGGCATCGCCGCGGCGCCACGCGCGGTAGTGGCACAGGACGCCAATCTCGCACGCCTCGCGGTCCGGGAAGGCCCCGAATTCGATGACCATCTTCGCGAAGTCATCCTCGGTCATATCCGTGTACGAAATGGGCTTGCCGAGCACCTCTGTGAACGCCTGCGCGACCTGCGCCATATCAACGGCCTCGGGCCCGGTCAGCGTCACCGACTCGCAAACGAACCCGCCACCAGCGACTACGCGCGCCGTCGCCTCGGCAACATCCTCGAGCGCGACAAATCCGACCTTGCCATCACCACTGGTCCCGGCGATTCCGCCAAATTGAATTGACGCAGACAACGGCAGCAGCGAGGTCTCCATGACCGAGTTCGGACAGATCAACGTCCATCGCAAACCCGACGCTTCGAGGTGTTCGATCGATTGTTTGTGTAGCTGACTCAACGGATCGCCACGGTGGTTCACCGCGCCGTGCAACTTGAGGATCCGCACGTCCGCACCGGTGGCCTTGACGGCGTCGATCACCGCGATCTCACGAGTCGCGATGTGCTCGTCCATCGGGGAACAGAGGAAGACGTCAGTAACGCCGTCAACCGGGCCCGCCAAGGTCGCTGGATCGTCCATGTCGCCATGCACGGCGGACACGTTTGCGGCGTCGACATCGAACGCGTCCAAGCTGCGCACCATCGCACGTACCTCAACGTCGCCGCTGCCGGCGAGCGCATTCACCAAACCGCGCCCGAACATGCCATTGCCCGTCGTAATCAACAACTTCTTCATCGAACCTCCACTCGATCCAATCGCCGCCAAACAGCCAACGCTGGAATGATCGATGCTAGTGCCAAAACACTGGACTGGCCGCCGGGCGTGCGCCGATCGGTGTGCTGACGTGCTCGGCTGTGCGGTGACCGCCATGCTTGCTGTGACAGCGGCCAATGCCTCGATCGCGAACCCGGTCACCGATCACGCCCTACTCCCCGTGAGCGCTTCCCTGACGGGCCGCACGCTCCCGACGACCTGGGCATGGCCGATCGTGACCGACGCCCAGAAGGTCAACGTCGCCTATCCCGATACGGACGCGATCTATTGGATGATGCCGCACAAGGTCGAACCGGGCATCCGGCCCGTGGTCAACGGGACATTCCCGAGCGCACGCTTCCTGTCGTTCACACCCCCGAAGTACTACCTCGCCGAGGGCCCGACAGCGCGCTTCAAGCGCATCCTGAGCTGACAAAGCGCGCGAGGTTGAGGAGGGTCCGTCGACGATTTCAACTCGGAACCGCACTACACAGCGTAGTTTGTAGACTCTGTCTGAC
>CAUJEJ010000155.1 GCA_963169255.1 Actinomycetota bacterium
CGCAGGGTGTTGATGGGTGCGTTGGTCGTGACAGCCATCGGTGAACTCACGACGGCATTCGGATTGTCAATCTCGATGTACTTGCTCGGTCGCGTCATCGCAGGTATCGCCTTGGGCGTTGTCTTTGGTGCTGCGTACGGCCTGCTGCGTGACGTCGCACCTGCCGACAAACTCGGTCCCGCGATGGGACTCTTCAACGTCATGAATCTGGTCTTGACTGCGGTTGTGGTCGTGATTGCCGGAATCCTCATCCTCACCAGTTGGCGCCTGGCGTACCTCCTCGCGCCGATCGCCTGTGCGGTGTGTTTCATCCTGATCCCAAAGATCTTGCCCAACGTTCCAAAGCTCCCTGGGGGCAAACTCGACATCCTTGGGATGGTGCTCATCGGCCTCGGCGTCGTCGGCCTGCTCTACGGAGTAAGCAACGCCGCCCAGTCCGTCACCTCTCCCTCGTGCTGGGGACCAATTTTGTTCGGCCTGATCGCCCTCGTCGTATTCGCAGCCGTCGAGTCCAAGCGAACGTACGCCGTGTTCCCGATCCGTCTGCTCACCCATCCTGCCTTCCTCGGCGCAGTGATCATGGGGATCTTCTGGAACTTCGCAAACGGTGCTGCTAGCCAGATGCTGCCCAACGTGTGGCAGTACATCGAAGGCTGGGGCACCGGTCGCGTCGCGGTATATCAGGTCTTTATCGCACTGTTTGCCGCGTGCGGAGCGGTGTGGGGTGGGCGCCTGCTCGGGCGCGGGACACCGGCGAAGAACGTCTCGGGTATCGGCTACATCATGATGGTGGCTGGCTTCCTGGCACTTGCAGTTCCAGGCGTGCAGGCCGGCATCCTGGTCTTCATCCCCGGAATGATCCTGGCCGCCTTTGGTTGGATGTCCAACGCGACCTCACAAGGCAGCCTTTTCATCGGGTTGGCCCCCAAACAGTTCTTCGGGCCGGTGACCTCAAGCAAAGTGACCGTGGGTCAATTCGGCTATTCACTTGGCCTTTCCGGCAGCACCGCATTGATCAGCTTGCTCACGCTGAATAAGGTCTCGGACGCAACGAATGGCGCAGTATCCGGCGACGACGCGTGGACCCAGATCACTGAATATCTGCAAAAGGGAACAACCGGAGACTCTGCGCTCGCTCAAATTTCGCGCGACGCAATCGCCTCAATGTATGTGTCATCGTTCCGGATCACGCTCGTGATCTTTGCAGTGATCATCGCAGTTGCTGGCCTGGCCATGTACCGCCAACTTGGGAAGGCAAAGGCTGCCGAGCCCGTGGAGGAGTTCCTTAGCAAGGAGATCGCGGCGCTCGAAGTCGCCAAGCCTTCCCCCGCGAGCTAGCTCGATCGCCTAACTTTCGCCGAAGTAGTCCGAGTAGAACGGCTCAAGGCGAGCACGGATCCGTGCTTCCAGGTATCCATCCGCGACGGCCTTGTCGATAACGGGTCCTGTGACATCGATGATGACCTCGGTCGCAAGGGATTCGGTGATGCCAATGTCGGCGAGGACGTCCGCGACTTTGCGCTTGCCTTGCTGCTTGAGGAAATCGTCGACGACGCGGGTGAGTACCGCGGTCAAGAACTCGTTGCCCCTCACGGACAGCCAAGCCTGGCGCGCGGCGTCTGTGACCTCGTCCACCGCATCGACCGGCACGAGTCCGGCAAGTTCGGAAACGGTGGCCTGCGCGTTGGTATCCCAAACCTCGCCGGCAACAGCGGATAGCACAGCTTTGTCGAGCACTTTGTCCATGTAGCGCTTGCTCTCGCGAATGTTGTCTTGAATGTTCGCGTTGACGAATGCGGTGAGTTGTTTGTCGACGGCTTGCTCGAGCTTCGGTGCTGCCGTGTTGATCGCCGACTGTCCCATCTTCATCAACGTCGAGGCCCCCGGGACCTTTCGTGCGATGACGTTCTCCGCCTGCAGGTAGTTCTTGATGCCCTGGTAGACCACGTGGGACATCAGCTGGGAGTAGACCTCGCTCGTGGTGATCTGCTTGGTGATTTCTTCCCGAAGCTCGGTCATGTCGATGACGGCGTCGGCGACGGTCTCGTAGCTGGCCTGTGGAACCAAGTCCACCAAACGAGTCTCGTCTTTGCTTGCGACCACGTATGCCGAGCGGGCAGCAGCGCCAATCATCTTCAAGAGCTCATCGGTGAGATCGACCTCTTGCGCGTATCTGGTGCACCAGTCGACGACCTCAGCACTGGTAAACAGCTGATTCAGCTTGACCGTGCCGAGCCATGCAAAGGCCTCAGCCACTTCTTCCGTGAGCTGTTCGTTGCGCGCATCGCCAGACCAGCGCGCGAGCTCAAATTCGACATGGGCGTCAAGGATCTTCTTCGCTTCAGACACGGCGTGAGTCTTACACGCCCATTCCAGCCGGGCGGTGACAGGGCGGGCATCAAATCCGCTCACCGGGCGCACGTATCCTCAGCCAAGAATCACTGCTGGGCACGCCCGGTGGACAGCCTATTTGCCCGACGAATTTAGGAGTTCCTCATGCCGAACATCAACTTTGACTTCACTGGCCGCACAGTCATCGTCACGGGCGCAGCTCAGGGCATCGGGCTTGAGGTCGGACGCTTCTTCCAGGCGGCAGGCGCCACCACCTTCCTGGTCGACTTCGATGGCGACCTCGTGGAGTCGGCTGCAGCGGAAATTGGTGCGACGGGAATTCGCGCGGACGTCTCGAACACCGAGGATGTCGAACGAGCAGTAGCACTTGCGGTGGAGAAGAGTGGCCGAATCGACATCATCATTAACAACGCCGGGATCCTGCGCGACACCGTTCTTTGGAAGATGACGGACGAGGATTGGGAACAAGTTTTGGCGATTCACGCTGGCGGAACTTTCAAGTTCACTCGCGCTGCGGTGCCTCATTTCCGCGCTCAAAACTACGGCCGAATCATCAACGTAACCTCGTACACGGGACTCCACGGAAATACTGGCCAGGCGAACTACGCGACCGCAAAGGCCGGAATCATTGGGCTAACGAAGACTTCGGCCAAGGAACTCGCCCGATTCGGCGTGACCGTGAACGCGATCTCCCCGAATGCCAAGACGCGCATGGTTGCCTCGATCCCGGAAGACAAAATGGCATACCTAACTGCCCAGATTCCAATGGGTCGCTTCGCTGAAGCTGACGAGATCGCACCCGCGATCGCGTTCCTTGCAAGTGAAGAATCCGGCTACATCACCGGAACAGTTTTGCCTGTCGATGGCGGCATCTCGATGTAGCGTCCTCCCCATGCCTGAAGACGTTGACGTAGTTGTTGTTGGTGCCGGAATCGCCGGTCTGTCCGCCGCGCGTGAGCTAGTGAGTGCGGGTTTCTCGGTTGCAGTACTTGAAGCACGCGACCGAGTTGGTGGACGGACCGAGTCACGCGAGTTCGCGGGTGCGACTTTTGACGTAGGTGGCCAGTGGATTGGTCCCGCGCAGAAGCGAATGCAATCGCTGGTGAAGGAACTCGACATCGAGACCTTCCCGACCTACCACTCCGGCGAGAGTGTTGTGGTCGTTGACGGGAAACGATCCACGTACCGCGGCGACATCCCGAAGCTCAATCCGTTCACGTTGCTGGCACTGCAGAACGCTGCGAGCGGGACGAATCGACTTGCCAAGCGGGTCGACGTTGCACACCCAGAGCGCACGCCAAAGGCAGCGAAGCTTGATGCTCAAACCCTGGCCACTTGGCGCAAGCGCAACATCCCGTCAAAGGCGGGGCAGGCGATCCTCGATGCAGGTTTGCGAGTGGTCTTTGGGGCCGATCCGAGCGAACTGTCGATGCTCTGGGCGCTCTACTACATCTCGCAGAGCAACACCGTCGACGAATTGATCGGCATCGAGGGCTGCGCCCAAGAGAGTCGGTTCGTCAATGGAGCTCAGACTGTTTCGGTCAAGCTCGCTGAACAATTGGGTGATCGCGTCAAGTTGTCCTCGCCCGTGCGTTCTATCAGTCAGACAGAAGAATCGGTGACGGTCTCGACCGACACCGGCGAGTGGAAGGCGAAGCGAGTCATCGTCGCTCTGGCTCCCACCATGACAGCGGGAATCACCCACTCCCCTGATCTCCCCAGCGCACGAGCGCAACTCGTTCAGCGTATGCCGATGGGGGCAACCACAAAGTGCCTGGCGATCTACGACCGCGCATTCTGGCGCGAGGCCGGATTGTCCGGCGAGGCCGTGATGACCACTGGCCCGTTGGCCGTGGCTTTTGACAACACCAGCGCGGACGGTTCGGTTCCTGCCCTCCTCGGATTCAGCGTGGGAAGCCTTGCGCGAGACCTGGCAAAGCTCTCTGCCGACGACCGGCGCACCGCGGTGCTTGATGCACTCGCATCATGCTTCGGACCTAAAGCTCGCAACCCGATCGAATATCACGAGAAGAACTGGCAGGAAGATCCCTGGAGCAAGGGATGCCCAACGGGGAACTTCGGCCCAGGCACGCTCCTGCAATTCGCCGACGCACTGAGTGAACCCGTCGGCCGCGTCCATTGGGCCGGCACGGAGACTGCCCAGGAGTTCTGCGGGTTTATGGAAGGCGCTGTGGAATCGGCGGAACGCGCGGTCGCTGAGGTATCTGCTGCGTTGAAGTCGGAGAAGGTGGCCTAGGTGTCGAATCGAGCGCTCGTCACAGGAGCATCTAGTGGGATCGGGGCTGCATTCGCCCGACTCCTTGCCGTGCGTGGCACCGATTTGGTGATTGTTGCGCGCGGACGTGACGGTTTAGAGAACCTGGCTGCGGAGCTCACCTCGCGTCACCGGGTGAAGGTTGATGTGGTCCCGGCTGACCTCACCAACGAGGCGGACCTGAAGCGGGTCGAGGACCTCTTGGCGGATCCAGCAAACAATATTGATCTCCTCGTAAACAACGCGGGATATGGCAGCTATGGTGCGTTCGCGGAACTCGACATTGATGCTGAAGCAGGTCAGGTTGATCTGAACATTAGGGCGCTTGTGCGACTCAGCCACGCGGCGCTCGGGCCGATGCTTAGCCGGAATTCCGGTGCGATCATCAACATCTCCAGTACCGCGGGCGCTCAGCCAATGGCGTACTCGGCGGTCTATGCCGCGAGCAAGGCGTTTGTCACGAGCTTCACGCATGCGCTGACGGAGGAACTGCGTGGAACGGGTATTCAGATGCTCGCGGTGCTGCCCGGGTTCACCCGAACCGAGTTCCACGAACGCGCGACCGACACGAAGGGCGACTTACCATCGATCGCGTGGATGGATCCTGAGGATGTCGCGCGAATCGCGCTCACCCAACTCGATCGTGGTCGCCATACGGTGATTCCGGGTGCGCTGAATCAAGTGATCGTCGCTTCGGCAACGGTCACCCCGCCGTCGATCAGTCGGCGGATGAGCGCATTTGTGTCGAAGAAGTTCACGTAGGCAACAGACTTGCGCGATGGGCGCTAGCTGCCAGCTCTAGCTGATTCCGCTTCGTTTCCGCCAACTGATTCCGGTGCCGAATTGTCGGTGGGCGAGTTGCCTTCCGACTGCTCGCTCGGGGATGTTGTAGCTGTGGGTGAAGTCGCTTGAGGTGACTCACTAGCGGTGGTCGGCGCTGGCTGTTGCGATGGCGCTGCCGGTGATGGAGTCGCGGTCGTTGGCGTCTCTGGTGCGAGGCGTCCGCCTGGCCCCCTAATCGTCTTCTTCAGGCTGGTTTTCGTGAACTTGGCACCGCCGAGTTTCGCTTTGTAGAGGTTCGCTCCGGCGAGTTTGACGTTGATGAATCGGGTGTTGCGCAGATTGGCGTACATGAAGTTCGCCTGCATGTAGTTCGTGTTTCGCAGCGTCGCGTTCGACAGGTTCACTGAGCGAAGATCCGCACGGACACCGGCACCCTTGTTGATGATGACGCCCTTCATCTTCGCCTTGCGCAGATCAGCATCGGTGAACCGCACATTGTTCAACTGCATCCAGTTGAACTTCGCGCTACGCAAGCTGGCATCAGTGAAGTTCACCTGACGGATCGTGAGCCGCTTCAGGTCACCCCGCGGCGCGGGCACGTTACGCACCTTCGTGAAGTCCACCCGATCAAGGTTCGCACCTGTGAAGTTGGTGCCGGCGAGCAGCGCGTTAGCAAAGAGCGCACCCGCAAGGTTGGCACCAGTGAAGTTCGCACGGGTCTGGTTAGTATCGCGAAGGTCAATCGGGCTCCCTACGACATCGGTGAGGTTCGTCCCGGTCAGGTTCGCGCCGCGCAGGCTCGCTCCCGTCAGGTTCGCGCCGGTGAAGTTCGCGCCGGTGAAGTTGATGCCGGCCATGTTCACCCCGGCGAGGTCCAGACCCTCAAGGTCGGCACCAGCGCAGGAACCGTTCGGGGAACACACATCGACTAACTGCGGGGGAAGCGGTTCTAGCAACGTCGACGCCGTCACGTCCGGCGCGGGCGTGTAGCTCGTATTCCCTGCTTGGCTCGCTACCAGCGTGCATGTTCCCTGCGTGAGCAGGGTTGCGGTGGCTCCCGAGACAGTGCACACCGCCGGGGTCTGCGACGCGTATGTGACAGGCAAGCCAGACGACGCAGTGGCCGTCAACTCTAGCGTTGCGACCTCAAGGGAGTAGCGATCAGGCAGCGTGAACGTGATCGTCTGGGCTGCCTGCCCGACATCGAATACGTTCGTGACATCCGGAGCAGCGAGGTAGTTCGCATTGCCTGGCTGGCTCGCGGTGATACTGCAGGAACCCGCAGTCTGGACTGTGACCGTCGACCCGGCCACCGTGCACACCGCACTGTCGTTCGAATCAAAATTCACCGTCAAGCCAGACGATGCTGATGCTGTCAACGGCACCGTTGCGCCCACCTCGTAGACAATGTCTGGCGGCTGGGTGAAGTTGATCGTTTGGCTGGCCTTTTCGATGGGACCGACGACGTTGGAGTATGCGGGGACGCCATCAGTGACGTTGGTGCCAGTCACGACCGCCTGGACGAATAGGCCGATCTCGTCGTTTGTCAACGCGTAGGTGCCGTTCGTAGCTCCAGCAATGTTTGTAACGGTGCCACCTGTGCAATCCGCTGTGGTGCAGGTGCGCCACTGGTACGAGAACGTCGGCGACGGTTCGCCAGTCCACGTGCCATCGGTTACCGACAGGGTTTCACCCGTAACAG
>CAUJEJ010000156.1 GCA_963169255.1 Actinomycetota bacterium
GAGATGTAGTTACGTTCTTTGCAATCAGCGCATGCAAGCGTGATCTTTGGTCGAACATCGGTCGCCTTGCCCACGGTGATGCCTTTCGTCGTGCGTTGTTGGTGGTGCTTGGGTGGTAGCGAGGGCCGGACTTGAACCGGCGACACAGCGATTATGAGCCGCTTGCTCTACCAGGCTGAGCTACCCCGCCATGTTGTGAGGCTTGCGCCTCATCGAGCCCCCTTACGGAATCGAACCGTAGACCTTCTCCTTACCATGGAGACGCTCTACCGACTGAGCTAAGGGGGCAGGTTTCACGCTGTCTGAGCGCGACAGTCAAGTGTACATGTGACGCGCACGAACACGCACCCCGGTTCTGGAAATGGCGTGGATCGATGGCGCGGTTCCAACCGCTGCCACGGCTCCACGTCCCCCGGGGAAGAGGGTTGCCGGTGCTCTTCCGGGCGCCGGGCAGCCAGCACCCGGATGCGCGCACCCCGAGGCGTTCGACTTGGTCGACGTCAAATACGAAGTCGTCACGTAGCCGTCACGGCGCGCCAGGGTTATGAATTCGGATGCGCCAGATCAGCGATCATCGCAGCTAGAACCTCTCGGACGAGACTGGGTTCCGCTGACTGCTGATCGGTGAGGCTCTGCACTGACAGCCCGTCGATCGCCGCGTGGAACTTCACTGCCTCAAGATCAAGGTCCCGCTCAGGCGCAACGAAGCCGTTTGCGTCCAACGCACTGAGAAGCACCCGCACGGTCGCACGGATCTCCCGATTCATTTGCGCCAACGCATCGGCGACAAGTGGGCTCGCGGCAGAATGCTCCAGCAGTGCCAGCCAAACCTGCGATTGGCGGCGCTGCTGGGTCGTAGTCGGAATTGCGACCAGCATCGCTTGCTGGGCAAGGCCAGGGGTACAGCGCTGCAAATCGAGCGCCGCGAATTCCTGATTGTTCATATCGATCTGCTGCCGTACAGCGACAGCGAGAATCTCGTCCTGGCTGCTGAAGTAGTGTGCGATAGTGCTCTTGGATAGGCAAACCTCCGTAGCGATGGATCGCACCGAGACTGCCGAAAAGCCATCGCGCTGAACGATCGCCCACATTCCATCGACTATCAGCTGTCGCCGCTCGCCATGATCAACAACCTTGGGCATCGAGTCCCTCCAATCACTAAACATCGTGGCGCAACGCCAGAGACGATGCCCGTTTGTTTCGATCATTGCCCTAGAAAGCTGTCTCGAGTGCACGATGACCCGGCGCCTGCGGTTGACCCAGTTGCCGAGCTTCGAGCCCTGATCGCCAATACGGACGTCACTGCCCGTAGCTCCGAGATCCGACGTCCGCGACTCGACCCGTCTTCACGCCACTCACGCGAGCCTTCGACACCCGACGGCCTCAGCAACCAGACACGACACCTAAGACGACGAAGACTCTGGCACGTTGCTTGATGCACCTTGCGGCGCCATCAGCTCAGCGCGTCCGGGTTCTTCGCGCTGGGCGGACGCGCTGAGCCAAACCCGGGTGGGAGGCCTTCCTTCAGATCGATCCGAGCCAACGGGGCGTCATGACAGCAAGTCCCGCCCGAAACTTGCTTGCTCAGCGGCACCTGCGCGGGCAGTCGGGGAGTGAGACGCCCGCCGTATGACGTGTCTACGCAAATCGACACCACTCGGTAGCAAGTACGCCGTCCGCGAGTTGACACGAACGTCGGATCCGTAGCGCGCCTTGCACTACGCCATGACTAGCAGCAGTTGCGCGCACCATGCTTGTGCGCCAGGTCACCGTGCTCACTTGGATCAATTGCTTCCACCTGCGCGAGAAACGCATCGAGGTCGACCCGTCGCCCCGATTGCCAGGTCCCCTTTACCGTGACGTCGGATGCAAGTGTTTCGGCGTCAACGGCAAACGGGTCCGCAGAGAGTTCCACGAAGTCCGCCAACTTCCCTATCGCTATCGATCCCAGGTCGTGGTCACGCCCAATCTGGTGCGCGGCGTTGACGGTGTGGGCGCGGAACGCATCGTCGATACTGACGGCCTGATTGCTTCCGTGCACTGCACCCGACGGAGTGCGTCGCGTCACCATCGATTGGATGTTCAACAGGGGGATTGGCGGGCTGACGCAACCATCGTTGTGGAAAGTCACGACGGCTCCAGACCTGAATGCATCGCCTGCCCGCACCCATTGGCTACCGATCGCAGGTTCGAACATTACTCCGTCGAGCAGGTCACCCCAGTAGATGAACTGAAATGGGGGAAGTGAGATTGAAACGCCGAGTGCTGCGGCCCGATCAAACTGATCCCCTCGGCACCCGCCGCAATGTTCCACCCGCCAGCGGTGGTCGGTTCCGAGCAGGTCGTGCTTCGCCAGAGCGTGTTCATAGGCATCGAGCACGATGTCTAGACCCACATCTCCGTTCACATGGAAGGCGAACTGCCAGCCTTTGGGTGTGTAGGTGTCGAGGATTTCGTCCAACTCGGCGCGCGAGTAGTTGAGCATCTTTTCGCCGCCGGGCCCCAGCGGAATCTGCGCCGCGCGAACTTGTGGAGTGTCTAGATATGGGAACGATGATGCAATCGTGCCAACCCACGGTGAGCCGTCTGCCCACAACTTGATTCCTTGCTTCCACAGCTTCGTGGCAGGGTTCGAGATCGCAATGTCGTCTCCGCAACTATCCTCGATCGACATGTGGTAAAGCGCCATTCGCAATGGTGAATCCGGCACCGAAGCCAACGCTTCATATCCGGCGAGAAGGTCATCTTGGAAGGTGTGTTCGGTCGTAGTAGTGATGCCGTTGCTTGCCATCAGGCGGTACCACCGTGCGCCCGACAACAACGGATGCGGAACCGCCTTCTTCAGATGGGCCCCAATTGCGGCGAGAATCGCTTTGGTTTCGTAGGCGCGACCATTCGAGGTTCCGTCCTCGTTGCGCCCGTAGTGACTTCCTTCAGGATCTGCTGGCGGCTTGTTGTCGGGCCAGTTGTTCGTTGCGATCAGTGCGCTATTGAAGTACGCCTCGTGCCCGGAGTTGTCGAGGATGGCAACGGGCCTATTCGGAAAGAACTTGTCTAGATCTGTGTTCGTTAGCTCGGGTGCGCCCTGGAGGAGACGATCGAGCCCATTGCAGATCACCGGCGTGTCGGCGGGGAGCTCCGCGTCGAGCTTTCGCCAGAACTTCTCGACATCCGCGTACGTCGGAAAGCCCATGTACGGAGAAATCCATTGGGCGGGCTCCTGGGTAATCATTCCACCGAGCATCGGATGGCTGTGCGGTTCGATGAAGCCTGGCATCAGGAAGGTGTTGCCCAGGTCCGTCGTTGCCACGCCTGGTGCGGCGGACTGGCACTCTGCAATTGTGCCAACCGCGACGATCTCACCTGAGGAAGAGTCCACCGCGACCGCCTCTGCCCGAGGCGAGGAGGGTTCCATAGTGATCACTGCGGTGGCTTTGATGATGAGGTCAGCTGGCATCAGAAAACTCCTTCTCGACTATTCGAACTACTCTGGATGCTCCCGCCCCTCGCCCCGACGAAGCAAGAGAACACCACCGATCGTGGCGAGAAGGACGAGTAACCCCGCCACAAACATCGTGGTTTGGAACGCGGTCGCATATGAGACTTCTGCCGTCGCGAGTGCTTGCTTGCCGAGCGACGTGTCTGGGGATGTGCTCGCGGATGCATAGGCATTCACCGCATCCAACGCAGTTCCAATTTCGTTCGGTTGCACACCGGCCGCCTCGAGGCGTTTCACAGTTCCACCTAGCGTCAGCTTGTCGATCGCGACCGTTGCGAGCGCGAATCCCATTGAGTAGAAAAGTTGGCCGATGGTCGTTCGCGCACTAGTAACGGGACCGAAGAACTTCGCCGGTGCTTCCTTGAGGATGAGATTCCCGAATGGAATGGCGCAGGTCAGCACGCCAGCACCAATCACGATCAATCCCGGCAGGAATCCGATGAGTGAGGTTGAGGAGTGTCCTAGC
>CAUJEJ010000157.1 GCA_963169255.1 Actinomycetota bacterium
CGAGGGGCCAGTCGCCAGCCAGGAGAGCGCCCATGAGTTCGAGGGTGCCTTCCGAGGGCAACGAGTAGCCGGGCACGCGGCAATCGACACACAGCGCACCACCCGCCGCGGGATGGAACGCACGGTGTGGGCCACCCGCACCGCAGCGCGCGCACTCCTCAAAAGTCGGAGCCCAACCCGCCACCGACAGGGATCGCAAGAGGAAAGAATCAAGAATCAAACCAGACTCGTGTTCACCATTCGCGAGTGTCCGAAGGCCGCCAACGAGGAGCAAGAACTGCTGGACCGCGGGTTCGCCTTCTTCACTCGTCAAGCGCTCGGCAGTTTCAAGCATCGCTTGCCCGGCCGTCCATCGCTGGTAGTCCTGCGACAAGTCCGCGCCGTAGCTTGCAAGCGCCTCAACCTGATTGACCGAATCCAGTGTTCGACCTTCGTAGCACTGCACGTCAACCAGGCTGAATGGCTCGAGTCGTGCACCGATCCGACTCGACGTCTTACGAACTCCACGGGCGACTACGCGCTTTCGCCCATGGGTCTTCGTGAGGACCGTCACAATGCGATCCGACTCGCCAAGTTTCTGCGTCCGAAGCACCACTGCGGTATCTCGGTACGTAGCCACAGACGCAGTCTGCCAAGCTGTGCCTCGCGGATCAGCGCCAATCACGGTAGTTTGACAAGCGTGTCTGATGAGGAACTGATCATCGTGGCCAACCGGCTGCCGGTCGAGGCTGTCACGGACTCTGACGGAAACACGACGTGGAACGTCTCACCTGGTGGCCTCGTCGCCGCAGTCGAGCCGTCGCTCAAAGGCCGCAAGGGTGTGTGGATCGGCTGGAACGGCCACTATCAAGACCCCACGAAAGACGGCCTTCCGCCCATCCCCGAGACCGATGATGAGCGCGACTATCGGATTGTCGAAGTGCCGCTCGACCGCGACGACGTCGAGCAGTACTACGACGGCTTCAGCAACGCAGCGCTTTGGCCGCTGTATCACGATGCGATTGCGACTCCGGCCTATCATCGCCACCAGTTCGATGCCTATCGACGCGTCAATATGCTCTTCGCCCAGGCCGCAGCACGCGCTGCGGCACCGGGAGCAACAGTCTGGATCCACGACTACCAACTGCAACTCGTGCCAGCGATGTTGCGTTCACTTCGACCGGACCTGCGCATCGGCTTCTTTCTCCACATACCGTTCCCCGCGCCCGACCTCTTCCTACAATTGCCGTGGCGGCGCCCAATTGTGCTCGGAATCCTCGGCGCAGACCTCGTCGGATTCCAGACCACTGGTGGGGCGCGGAACTTCCTCGCGGTTACCGAGCGACTCCTCGGGTGGCCTGCAAACGGTGACGTCGTCGAGGTGCCCGGCGCTCACGGTGGTCGACGCGAAGCCCACGTTGGTGCATTCGCTGTCTCGGTCGACGTTGATCGCCTCGACGCGATCGCTCGGGCACCGGAGACCGCTGCCCGAGCCAAACAACTCCGCAACGACCTTGGCAACCCGCGAACGATCCTGCTCGGCGTCGATCGCCTCGACTACACCAAGGGCATCAGCGTCCGACTTCACGCGTTCACCGAACTCCTCCACGAGAAGCGGCTTGATCCCAACGAGACCGTCCTCGTTCAGGTTGCGACCCCGAGCCGAGAGAACGTCGACGAGTACCAGCGAATCCGCGATGAGGTCGAACTCATCGTTGGCCACGCCAATGGCTCCCTCGGGCAGATCGGCGCTCCCGCAATTCACTACGTCCGAAACAACTTGCCGATCGAGGAACTTGTTGCGCTCTATCAGGCGGCGGACATCATGTTGGTTACGCCGTTGCGCGACGGAATGAACCTGGTCTGCAAGGAATATGTTGCCGCTCGAATTGATGGCGACGGCACGCTTGTACTCAGTGAGTTCACCGGGGCCGCCCGCGAACTCCCCCAATCGTGGTTGGTCAATCCCTATGACGCCGACGGGGTCAAGGAAGCGATCGTCGCCGCAGCCAATGCGAGTCCTGACGAGCGCCAACGCCGGATGCGGGCGATGCGCCAACACCTCGCCGAACACGATGTGCAGCGTTGGGCCCGCGAGTTCTTGGACCGCCTGAATACCCCAGACACCCAGCCTCGACCCGAGAACCGCGTGAACCGTCGCCAAGGACCACTGACACACGAGAGTCACAAAACCTATGGGTAGTGAGCCATCAGATTCCGCGCACCACCCGCCGCAACGCCACGCAGGAGCGGCCGCGACGTACACGGTCGGGGTCCCCGAAGACGACGCAACCTCGGGACCATCGTCACAACTCGCCCCCGCACTCAGGACAGCTTTGCGCGAGATCTCCCGGACGAAGCATCTGCTCGTCGGGTGCGACTACGACGGAACGCTCTCGCCGATTGTCGCCAATCCCAACGAAGCTCGCCCACTGCCAGAAGCCGTCAAGATCCTGCGACACCTCGCCGGGTTGTCTGACACCACAGTCGCTGTGATCTCCGGACGTGCACTTCGTGACCTGGCAGCCATGTCGCGCCTCCCCGTCGAGATAGACCTCGTCGGCAGTCACGGCGCCGAGTTTGACCTCGGGTCGATCAACGGCCTAGCCGACGAGACCGTGCTGCTCCTGACCGCCGTCACAGCCGAGTGCGTCCGCATCACCGAGCACCGGCCGGGCACTATCTTGGAGCCGAAACCCTCTGGCGTCGCCGTGCACGTCCGCAAAGCATCAAGGCCGGATGCGCTGGCGGTTCTTGCCGAGTTGCACGCTCGATTTGATGATGAC
>CAUJEJ010000158.1 GCA_963169255.1 Actinomycetota bacterium
TCGGCCTAATGCGCCTCGTGTGCACCGTCATCGGGGCGGCCGTCTCGCTAGTCGCGCTAGAAATCATTCGGCGGTACACGGTTCCGTGGATCCTGCGCTCACGCGAGCGTGACACTGCGGAGCTTGCCGAGTTGACCTGAGAGCTCGTTGCCCACACCGCCTGGCCCTCGCGGCTGCGCGCTAGTCGTGGACCGATGTCAACAAGGTGCGGCTAGTAGTCACCGCGGCGTTCTTTGCGTCGCTGCCGTCGACGCATCACGCCGATGCCGATCCAGACGAATGCACCAAATACCGCCACCACAATCGTGTAGATCCACAACGGCCAGGTCAGGTCCCAAATCAGGAACTTGAATGTGACGTCGGTCCGGTTCTGCAGGATCACGAGCAGAAGCAACACAACGCCACTGATCGACGCGATGGCACCTAGTCCCAGCTTGGCCTTTTCAGGTGCGGGCGGAACTCCGGGCGTTGGCGGGACTGGCTGGCTCATGACAACTCCTCATCGACACACTGGCTTCTCGCCATCCTAGGCGCTACTCGACCAGGATCGGCGCGCCCGCTACCGCTCGCTCGCCGCGGCTTCATATTCTCTGTCAGGCCGACAGCCACAAGCGGCCCTGCCGATTACCGTCAGTGGTTTGGTGGACTCACTCAGTCTTTGAATCGGTCCGCTTGCCGCGCGAGATTCTCCAGCAGTTCCGTCACCTGTGTGCGGTAGAACTCACTGACCAGATGTCCTTCGCCGTCGAATTCTTTAGCCGCACGACCCACCATGACCTCCGGCTTGTTCACCGGATGCCCATCAAGAAAGACCAGGACCTGGCGCAGGTGATACTGCATGCGGGCCGTGCCGATAGCACCAGTCGACGCCCCCATGATGCCGACGACCTTGCCTGTAAATGGCTGCGGACTAACTCGGGACAACCAGTCGATCCCGTTCTTCAAACCACCCGGTATCGAGTAGTTGTATTCGGGAGAAACGAACAACACGGCGTCCGACTCAGCGATTCGTTGTGCCATCGCAGTCACCGCGTCCGGTATGCCGTCATTGAGGAGGTCGACGTCGAGGGTCTGCCATTCGTCCCAACCCGTGAGTTCACTGATCGCCATGTTCGCGGGAGAAAGCCGCCGCACATTGTTGAACAACATCCGGTTGTACGAACCACTGCGCAAGCTACCGACGAACGCAACGACGTCGTAGTGACGGGCGCCTCGAGTTGGGTCGATCATGAAGGTTCCTCTACACGGGTGCTCGCACCGGACGCTATCGCGAGGAGCTCGGCGATCCCCTCTCGCACGGATGGCGGGATCGCAGCGGACGGTGACGCACCTGGGTGATGCGCCGCGATTCTGACGCGCAGCGCACCCGGCTTCACTTCGAAGACTGCAGGTGGTTCCACGGTGCGCTTCTCCCCATCCACACCGAGTGCGACGGGCTCGGTGGAATCGATCCGAAAGCTCTCAACTGTCCACTGCTGCAGCAACTTTCTCTGCGACCTCCCTTGCCCGACGTCGGGGTCACCAGGCGCGCTAGCCACCGTGACACCCAACTTCCCCTCATCCATTCGCGGCCTGCTGCCAGTCGCTGGTTTGGCGCCAAGGCGGTACGCATTATTCGACACCAGAATCATCGCCGCGGAATCACGCTCATTGCCATCACGATCTAGATACCGAAGGTCGGGCGCTTCACCGCCCTCACCAAGCGATCTAGTCCCAACCCCGAGCAGGGTCCGAATCTTTGCCTCACGGTATCCAGCCTCGTGCACGGCCTCGGCGTACAACCCTGCCGACACGTTGTTCACGAAGGGGGAGCCATTAACGTAGCCGAGGTCGACGACGCGTTCCTTGCCATCCACAAACGCATCGAGTGAGCCAACAAGGTCATCTCGATCGACGCCAAGGTCAAGCGCGAAGTGGTTTCGTGTGCCCGCCGGTATGCAGGCGAAGGGCAATCCCCGCTCCACAGCGATACCGGCGACGATCGCTTGGGTCCCATCGCCGCCTGCTGCAGCAAGCGCATCGGCTCCGCGATCAATCGCAGTCCGCACCAGCGCCTCCAAATCGTCACCTTCGTGAAGCTCGATCGTGGTGAACCCACGAGCCTTCGCTTCTGCTTCCAGGTTCGCCGTGACAGCCCTCCCACCACCCGATTTGGGGTTCCAGACAACGACCGGATGCTTGGGGCGCGCAACCTTCGGCAGGTCGGCGCTACTGCGAAAGGTTCGCTTCGTGGCCGCGGCGCTCACCACGAGCAACAATGCAATGACTGATAGGTCAAGCCACAACTTCTCAATTGCCAGAAGTAGCAGCGCCGCGCCCAGGCAGAGCACTGCCGCTGCGGCAAGCACGCGAGCCACCACTGTGGCCCCCAGTGACTGCCACGCCAAAACGAACGCCAGGGCGATCAACGCTGTTGCAAAGAGCCCTGTCGGGAAAGCCGTAGCTGCCACATAGATGACCCATACCGTCGTGATCGCGAGAAGGATCAGTGCGAGTAGTGCTGCTCCGCGTTGACTATGCATCGGTCGACGTCTGCTGCATCTTCGAATAGCGAGCGAGGGTCGTGCGCGTTGGGTGAACGACGCCGGGAATGCCTGGCCGTAGCAACGTGCAGTCCGCGCGATTCGCACGGGCTCTCTCGATCGACATGGAGACCTACCTTTGTTCGAGGTTGCACAACTCAACCTACGCCAAGTTCGACACAGTCCGGCAGCTAGGTCTGCGCTCACACACGCCATATGATCATTTAACAAAGTTCGCCCGCTGTTCCAGGATGGGTACGCTCGCAGTGTGCACCTAGAGGTGGCACGCTGACCGGAGAGCCGACGGCGAGCACGGTTAGGCCGAGACGCACGAAGACCGACCGAGACGTACGACCATGGAAGGGACTACGGTGCCCACCCCCAACCGCAGCTTGTCTGAGCGAGACCAGCGGCTGTACCTCGCGCTCTCTAGGCCCGTAGCACCGAACTTCGACCTCGCAGTTGCACGGTTCACGAACTTGGCCGACCATTCAAAGATCTCAATCTCCCTTGCCATTGGCCTTGGTCTATGCGGTGCCCGTGGTCGCCGCGCGGCGGTTGTTGGGCTCGCCGCTGTGGCCGTGAGTTCGGTGGCAGCGAACGCGGTAGTGAAGCCACTCGCTCGCAGGGCGCGCCCAAAACGTTCGGAACAGCACTCGTCCAACTCCGCTGGTACGTCGCGCTACGTCCGAATGCCGACTTCGTACTCCTTCCCTTCCGGGCATACTGCGTCCGCGTTCGCGTTTGCGGTTGGGGTCCTCGCCGTCTGGCCGACCGCGTCACTGCCGATGTTTGGCATTGCTGGCGCGGTTGGCTATTCCCGCGTTCACACGGGGGTTCACTATCCAGGCGATGTTGCGCTCGGGGCTCTACTCGGATCAGCCACCGCGCTCGTTGTCCAGAATCCCACTCAGCGAGCGCTCGATGCGGTTTCTCGGCCGAAGTACCAATCTGGCTGAGTCTGTGCACCCGTCCACGTTGCACATAGGAAGCGCGTCATGTCCGACTCGATCAGACTAGCTCGAGATTGCTCTCAAGTGTCCCCACCGGGTTCGCCAATGAAAATGGGACCCTCAGTGAGGGTCCCATTTTCATTAGTAGCGGGGGCAGGATTTGAACCTGCGACCTCTGGGTTATGAGCCCAGCGAGCTACCGAGCTGCTCCACCCCGCGTCGGTGGGAGAAGTCTAACCTACCCACTATGGGTCGCGCCAAGTCGGTTCGACCAAGGCAGCAAGACTTGGACTATCCGGTCACCACAATCGTGATTGCGACCAGTTGGACAAGGAACGCAACGATCGTGAAGCTATGAAAGATCTCGTGGTACCCAAACCAATCCGGGCTCGGGTCCGGCTTCTTCCGTGCATACACAATCGCACCCAAGCTGTACAACAAACCGCCCAGCGCAACGAGCGCCACGATCCCCGCGCCGAACGCATTCCACATCAGCGGCAAGAAGATCACCGCGATCCAACCCAACGCTAGGTACGACCCAACAACAAGCCATCGCGGCGCACTCCACCAAGCGACACCGATGATCGTGCCGATGATCGCGATGCTCCACACAATCGCGAGCAGCAGCGAGCCATATTCGGGAAGGTCAACGGCAAACGGTGTGTAGCTGCCAGCGATGAACAAATAGATGTTCGCATGATCAAGGCGGTGCAAGAACTCATTCGTTCGCGGGCCACCCGCGCCAAGGTGATACGCCGCGGAGACACCGAACAGCAGAACCGCTGAGCCGACATAGACCGCCACGCCCGCTCGCAGCTCGGGGGTCGGCGTGACAACGAGTAGACAGAGCCCGAGTACGAACGCCAGTGGCGCCGTTCCAAAATGCAGCCACCCTCGCAGGCGGGGCTTCAGGTCGCTACTGGCACTCACCGAGCAACTCCAATCACGAGGTCGCGCGTTGCTGGTCAGGCAGGTGCCAGGTTGACGCGCTGCCACCGCAACAATTCCACACCAGCGAGGGGATCGCCATCGAGCCTGTGGCGGATTGAGCCTTAGGTCGCACCCAAGCGAGGCGACGCACGTCGACGAACGACAAATACTCCATCTGAGCGAGCAGCGCCGCGTAATTCCTGTCGAAGACCCATGGACATGGCATCGTGATGTGCGTCACACCCAAGTTTCTCTCCCCCATTCAACGACGTTGGAGTCGCTGTGAAGTTCAAACAAGCCGTCGCAATCACGACCATCACGGGCCTATGCGCTGCATGGTCAATCACGAGCGCGACCCAGGCTGCCGCCGCGACCATCAACTTCACGTACACGGGCGCGGTAGCAAACTGGACTGCTCCCAAAACCGGCATTGTCGAAATCACCGCGGTCGGAGCTGGTGGTGGCGGACCTTCCGGCCCCTCGGCTGCTCGAGGTGGCAATGGGGCCGTGGTCGTCACAGTCGAAGCGGTGAGTGCCGGCGAGACCCTCCAAATCCGGGTCGGCGGCGCAAGCAGCGGTGCGAGCAGCGGCGGCTCTGCGACCTCAATCGTGCGCGCAAACGGAACACCTGTGGTCGTGTCGGGAGCCGGTGGGGGTGCAATCGCCGCGTTGGACGGGGGCAACGGCGCGGCGGCGAACTCACGGGCGGGCGGCAACGGTTCGGGGCCTGAACCAGGCGCAGGCGGAAACGGCAACGTCCTTAGCGGACGCGGGGGCGATGGAGGCGGTAGCGGCGGAGGCAACGGCGGGGCGGAGCTATCCCCGAGTGGAAGCAACGGCGCTGCAAGCGGCGGAGGCAACGGCAACGGCGGGGGCGGCGGGTACTGGGCCTTCGGCACTGGCGGCTCATCGTCCGGAGGAGACGTCGGCGGCACCAGTTCGTACTTCGGTCGGCAAATTGACATGAACGTGGGTGGGGGCGGCGCCGGATTCGGTGGGGGCGGCGGCGGATTCAGCGCTGGCGGCGGTGGTGGATACGGCGGCGGGGGCGGGGGCGGAAGCGCCGCAGGTGGCGGCGAACAAGGTGGCGGCGGAGCCGGAGGTTCGTTCGCAGCCGAAACAGGTACCAATTCCCAGACAGCCTCGGCGATCTACTACCCAGGACCGCTGAACTTCGGCGGCGTGGGCTACGGGCAAGGCGGCTACTACAGCGGCGATGTGGTCTCCGGCATTGACGGCTTCGTCCAGATCACGACCCTGAGCGTCGCGCCATTCCCCGTCACGAACCTCACCGTCAGCGGCAAAGCGAAAGCAAAGAAGCGCACCGCAAGTTGGACGTTGCCTCGCACGAACATCGGCTCCTACATCCGAGCGAGGGTGAAGCAGAAGGGTTCGTCAGCGACAGTCACGCAGAAGATGCTTGACCCCACGAAGACGCGGACCAAGTTCACTCGCAAGTCCATCCTGAAGAACCGCAAAAACAACTCCAAGCAGTACACCTTGATCGTGACGTCCCACAACTCCTATGGCGCCAGCGCAAAGGTGAAGAAGACTTTCAGGGTCAAGTAGTCCCTGACTCTCGGTTTACGGCACGCCTGCTTGCGGGACAGGTTCGCTGGCTGCGGCACCTTCCTTCGTCCCGGAAGCCGCCAACGCGTTGATCTGCGCCTGCAGTTCAGTCGCTCGTTTCAGTGCGGCTTCGAGTCGCTTCTGCGCCTCACCGTAGGCGGCAAAGTCGCTATTCCTCAACGCCTCTTGCCCAGCGTTGTACGCAGACTGCGCCTCGGCCAGTGATTCGGCAAGCTGGCCCAGTAGCGATGCCTCGGTCGGCGCTACTGGATTCGGAGTGTCGCCACCCTTGTCAGGTTTCGCAGTTCCAGGGATCACCCCAACTGCTCGCAACGCATCCGGCAGGTTGTCCGACATAACAGTCTTATCCCCGAACGAAACGAGGATTTTCTGCAGCAACGGATAGCCGTTATTGGCAGCGCGCACGTACAGGGGCTCGACGTAGAGCATGCCTCCCCCGACCGGCAGTGAAAGCAAGTTTCCAGGCTGAACTTCTGATCCGCCTTGCCTCAGAATGTTGATTTCATTGGCAATCGCCGCATTCGAGTCGAAGCTGTTCTGCACTTGTACAGGCCCCGGAATGGTGGTGTTCTTCGGTAACTGAAGCACCCGGAATTTGCCATAGTTCTCCCCCGGATCGCTGTCTACCGCCATGAACGCAGCAAGCGTTGGCCGGTTGATTGGCGAGTAGGTGGTGGTGAGCGAGAACCGCGGAGCCGTCTGACCGGGCATCTGCAACTGCAAGTAGTACGGCGGTTGCAACTGGTTCTCTTGGCTGTTCGTCGGATCAACCGGAACGTTCCAGAAGTCCTGACCGCTGTAGAACACAGCCGGGTCAGTGACGTGGTAGCGGCTGTACATCATCCGCTGAATCTTGAACGCATCCTCGGGGTAACGCACGTGCGGAAGGATGTCGGCGGGCATCTCCGACTTGGGCTTTACGGTTCCTGGGAACACCTTCGACCACGTCTTGAGGATCGGATCTTCTTCGTCCCAGCCGTAGATGTCAACGGTTCCGTCGTAGGCATCAACGACTGCCTTCGCTGAGTTCCGGATGTAGTTGATTTGATCACGTGGAAGGTTCGGCGAAGTCCGCGTCAACGTAGAGTCACTGATCGCCTCGTTCAACGTCACCCGTGAAGAGAACGGGTACGAGTTCGACGTGGTGTAGGCATCGACGATCCACTTGATGCGTCCGCCAACCACAACCGCGTAGGGATCGTTGTCGAGCTTGAGCCAGGGCGCAACCTTGCCAACGATCGTTCGAGGATCGCGGTCCCACATGATTCGTGATTCGTCATTGATCAGGTCTGACAACAGAATGTTCGGCTCTTGATACTTGATGGCGAACAGCAACCGATCCAACGACGAACCAACGGGCACTCCACCGGTGCCGTCGTAGGTGTTCTTCCGTTGGCCGTTCGGAGCTGTGTCATCGGGGTAGTCGAGTTCGCGTGCCGTCCCATCGGCTGGGTTTCCGCCAACGATGGAGTACTCAGGCGAGCTCTCCCCGAAGTAGACCCGAGGCTGGTCGATCGGCAGCGCACCCGAAGGCGGAATGTTCGACTCGAAGAAGACGGGTTCGCCGTTCGGCGACTTTTCGTTGTCATAGGCACCAACGAATCCGTAGCCATGGGTGTAAACGAGGTGATCGTTCGCCCAGTTCCGCTGTGCCGCTGGGACACCATCCAGGTTGAGCTCACGCACCGACGCAATTGCACCGCGCTGTTTACCGTCAAGGATGTAGCGATCAACATCCAACACGTCAGGGAACGAGTAGAACGCAAAGTTCTGCTGCAGCGCTCGGAACGTTGGAGAGACGACCGACGGGTCGACGATGCGGATGTTCTCAAGCGTCCCCGTCTGCGTTGCCAGTACAGCCTTGTTTGGTTCCTTACTCGCGTTGTACTCCTCGACTTGAATATCGTCGAGGTTGTACGCGGCTCGCGTGGCATCGATGTTGTAGCGGATCGATTGCTCTTCCTTGACCAATTCACTCGGCTTGACCTGGAATTGCTGGACGATCGCCGGGTAGATCCCACCAATGAGAATTGCGGACACCACAAGCAGCGCAAGGGCCGACCCGGCGACCGGCCATGAGCGCCGGAACGCGTTGACGAAGAAGATGACCGCGCAGATCAGCGCGATGACCATGAGAATCGACTTGGCCGGTAGGAGCGCGTTGACATCGCGAAACTTCAGCCCGGTGAAACCTTGAACAAGGTCCTCATTCTTCAGCGCGAGCCCATACCTGTCGAGCCAATATGCAGCAGCTTTGAGCAGACAGAAGATGCCCAGCAAGATCGATAACTGCGTCTGAGTGGCATCGCTGACGCGAGGGCCCGGCTGCTGAAGGCGAATGCCGCCATACAGGTAATGCACGATCGCCGCGGCGAGCATCGCGAGCAGCACGAGTGCAAACCCGAAGCCGAGGAGGAACCGCAGCC
>CAUJEJ010000159.1 GCA_963169255.1 Actinomycetota bacterium
CCATCGGGGCTCCAGAAGGGGTGCAAGATTCGCGCGTATGCGGCGAATCCGTCCGGCAACATCCGCGCAAGTTCGCCGGAATGACCATGTTCAGGCGGACGCCAATCGCTGACAATGCGACGCATTTAGGGCTCCCTTCAGAAGTACCGACTGGTCTCCTTCATAGAAGCGCCGATGCTAACGAGAAGTTCCGCGTGATCTGGTCATGCCCGTAGCTTCCATCGAGCGGCAATCGGACCACCACCACCCGCTGCTCGCTCACACGATCGCTTTGACGATCCGATCCTTCGTGGCGTTGTACGGCGGGTACAGGAACGAGGGCTCGAACGCGGTAGTCCGGGTCAGGACCGTGCGGCGGTGCGTGAACGACAGGTAGCTGTCATGCCCGTGGTATCGCCCGATGCCCGATTGCCCAACGCCACCAAACGGCGCCCGCCCAACGGAGACGTGGGTCAAGGTGTCGTTGACGCAGGCGCCACCTGAGCTGACCCGGCCCAGGATGTGATCGGCCGTCTTGTGATCTTCGGTGAAGATGTAAGTCGCCAATGGCTTCTCACCATCGATGATCCGATCGAGTTCCGCCTCAAGATCTGTAAACGGAATCACCGGCATGACGGGTCCGAAGATCTCTTCGTTCATGATTGGTGAATCCCACGCTGGGTTGCGCACAACGGTCGGCGAGATGTAGCGATCGTCGAGGTCGACCTCACCACCGAACACCACCGACTCGTTGGCGAACAGCGCTTCGATTCGTGCCACGTTGCGCTTGTCAACAATGCGCGGGAAGTCACGACTTGCTTGCGGATCGGCGCCGTACATCTTCTCGATCGTCTCGTAGGTCTTGGTCAAGAACTCTTCGTACTTCGACTCGTGCACCAGCACGTAGTCGACGCCAATACAGGTTTGACCTGCGTTGTAGAACTTGCCCCACGCGATCCTGCGAACGGCCGAATCAAGCTTCGCGTCCTCGCACACAATCGCTGGACTCTTGCCACCGAGCTCGAGCACGACCGGAGTGAGGTTCTTCGCTGCGGCAGCCATCACGATCTTCCCCACGGCAGGACTGCCAGTGAAGAAGATCTGATCGAATCGCTGCTCCAGAACGGCGGTGGTCTCCGGAATCCCACCTTGCACCACCGTGTAGGCGGCAGGGTCGAGGTACTTCGCCACGGCCTTCTCCATCGCCAGGGAAGTCGCGGGGGTCAATTCGCTTGGCTTCAGGACCGCGGTGCAACCGGCAGCGATTGCCCCCACAAGCGGACCGATCGTGAGCATCACCGGGTAGTTCCACGCACCGATGATCAGGGCCACCCCAAGCGGCTCGTGAATCACCTTGGTCGACGCACCCACACCGGCGAGCATCGGCATCTTCACCGACTCCGGCGACATCCATTTGTGGAGGTTGTCGCGGGCGATACGGATGTCTTCAAGTGCGATGGCGATCTCGGAGGCGTAGGACTCTTGCCGTGGTTTGCGTACGTCAACCTCGAGAGCGCCTAGGAACGAGTCTTGTTCGTTGAGCAGCATTTGTTCGAGCGCGTCGAGTTGCTGCTTGCGCCAAGCCTGCGACTTCGTGACATCTGATCGGAAGGTCTTTCTCACCTTGTCGACGATTCCGGGGATTTCGTCTACGGGGGTGTACGTGAGGCTGGCCTGTTCCACGTGGATCTTCCAATCATCGTCAATGTGATTTTGCGAAGCTAGCGAACCTCAGTCGCCGTGTCATCCGAACTAGACCTCGGCTCCAGCAAGTAGGTGATCACTACGCAAGTCGCGAAGCCCAATCCAGCGCTGATCGCGGATGCCTATGCCCAGTACGCCACCGGAGCCTGCCCTTTGGACTAGCTCGGTTTCTCTAACAGGAACCTGGGTCCGCAGTCGGCTTTGATAGCGGGGTGATTGCTGCCATCTCAGATTCGCCCGAGCCGACGCTAGATCCCGTCCCCGCGCCGACGATCCCGCTGCCGGATCCGTTCCCCACCGCAACACCCGCGCCGTCGTCTAGTTCGGTGGCCATTCCGAGCTCGTACATGGGCCTCCCACTCTGGGTCTGGGTGGCCGCGCTGCTCGCGGTGATCGTGTTGATCATCTTGCTCATCGCGCTGAGCAACAGTGGCCGAAAGCGCTCGCAGTGGGAGCGGTCGTTTGGATTGCGAATCGCTGATGCTCGGTGGTTCGCCGACTCGCTGACCTTGGCGGTTGCAGACCGCACGATGGGGTCGGCCCAGATCGTTCGAACCTGGACTGATGGCGCACCACGTGTTGCGACGTTGTCGCAACAGCTCTACGAGCTGTCCAGCGTCGCGCCAAGTGAGAAGCGGGCTCAAGCGCCCCGCGCGGTGGCGTATGCGGTCGACAGCCTTCGTCAAGCGCTCGATGCCGACGTGCGGATGCGGACCCAGGGGTTCGCGCCCGGTCAAGATGCGCTGATTGCTGAGTCCGCGACGATCGTGGCGCAGCGCCGCAATAACCTACTCGCAACCATCACGAACGTGCGTTAGCGCGGAACGCTCGGTCCAGACCAATCCACGAGAGCCCGCTGCTGTGGCGATACCGGTGCGCCGCCCCAAACTGGTGCTCCAACTTGCGACGTTGAAGCGCAGTCGTCACTGTTGCGAACATGTCTGAGAACTCTCCTGCCGCCAGCGAATCCGCACCCAAAATCCTCGACCTGCCGATCGGTATTGACGCCACCGGTGAGCGCAAGGAATTCGACAGCCTCGGCGATGTCATGGTTCCGGCCGACCACTATTGGGGAGCCCAGACGGAGCGATCTCTCCACCACTTCGACATTGGTCACGACCGGATGCCGAAGGAGGTTTACCACGCCTACGGCTACGTGAAGCAGGCCGCCGCGATCGTGAACACCGAAGCTGGCCGCCTACCCGCCTGGAAGGGCGAACTCATTCAGCAAGTCTGCCGCGAGGTCACCAGCGGTCAGCTTGACGCCGAGTTCCCGCTGTACGTCTGGCAGACAGGTTCGGGCACGCAATCCAACATGAACGTCAACGAGGTCATCTCGAACCGCTGCATCCAGCTAGTCGGTGGGGTGCTCGGTGCGCAGGAGCCGATCCACCCGAACGACCACGTCAACATGGGGCAGTCCTCGAACGACACCTTCCCCACGGCAATGCATATCGCGGCGTACAAGATGGCGACAGAGCAGACGATCCCCTCGCTGCGACGACTGCGCGACGCGATCGAGAAGAAGTCCCGCGAATGGGACAAGATCGTCAAGATCGGCCGCACGCACCTTGAGGATGCAACGCCGCTAACGGTCGGCCAGGAGTGGTCCGGCTACGTAGGTGCACTCGATGATTCGATTGCGAACCTTGAGCACGCGACTGAAGGGATGCTCGAAGTCGCGATGGGTGGAACCGCAGTCGGCACTGGGCTCAACTCGCCCGTCGGCTTCGGCGACGAGGTGGCGGCCGAACTGTCCAAGCTGACCGGCTTCAAAATCAAGACTGCTAAGAACAAGTTCACTGCGCAGGGAACGCTGGACCGGATGGTTCGCGCGCACGCCGCGCTCAAGACGGCAGCCGTCACGCTGTACAAGATTGCAAACGACCTGCGCTGGCTCGGATCCGGCCCGCGCACAGGCCTGCAAGAGCTGATCCTGCCCGCAAACGAACCAGGCTCGTCGATCATGCCGGGCAAGGTCAACCCGACTCAGGCCGAGGCAATGCTCATGGTCTGCATCGAGATCATGGGTTCCGACGTCGCGGTACAGATGGGTGGCGCGGAGGGCAACTTCGAGCTCAACGCATTCCGCCCGATCATCATCAGCAACTACTTGCACTCTGCACTGATCATGGCCGACATGTGCGATCACTTCCGTGAGTTCATGATCGAAGGCGCACAGCTGAACGAAGCCAAGATCAAGGACAACATTGATCGCTCCGTCATGATGGTGACGGCACTGTCGCCGGTCATCGGCTACGACAAGGCGTCTGCCATCTCGCACTACGCGATCGACAAGGACCTCACGCTTAAGGAAGCCGCGCTCGCAAACGGCGTCACCGAGGAGATGTTCGACAAGATCGTCGTGCCAATCAACATGACGCACCCAGGCTCCGCGGATCTCTAAATGAGCGAACCGTCTGGAGCGCAGCCAGCGTTGCGCGGTGAGCAAGCACTAGCGGCCCAGGTTGGCAATCGGTTCAGTGCCGACTGGAAGAACCCGGATCACCGGATGCGCCGCCTGTTGTCGGAGTTCATCGGCACGTTCGGTCTGGTGTTTGTGTTGTCCTCGGGCGCGGCAATCCTCGCGCTTTACGCAGGTGGTGAGGTCGCGGTCTGGCAGACGGCATTCGTGCTGTCCGCTGTCTCAGCGCTGTGGCTAGTTGCAGCCGTCAACTTCCTCGGCGACATCAGTGCGCACTTCAATCCGGCGATGACGTTCGCCTTTGCATTACGCCGCGACATGGGTGCGGTGATGGCGGGCGTCTACATCGTGGTGCAACTGATCGCTGCCGCTTGTGGGGCGTTTACGGCTCGGGCATTCTTCGGAATTGAAGGCAACCTCGCCGCGACTCAACCGCAACCGGGGATGGCGTGGCAAGCGGTTGGGTTCGAGGCGATCTTGACGTTCGGCATGGTGCTGATGGTGCTCTCGATGGCGAACGGCCCCAAGCTCAACGGCATGTTCGTTCCCTTTGCGGTGGGCGCCTACATCATGGCGCTTGGCACGATGGGTGGACCGTATGACGGCGCCGCGATG
>CAUJEJ010000160.1 GCA_963169255.1 Actinomycetota bacterium
GGCTTGGTGTTGGCGCCCTCGAGGTCAGCGTGGCCAGAACGAAGGATGGCGTCTTCTTCGGCCTCCATGACCAGACGTTGGATAGAACGTCGGAGGTCACAGGAAACATCGACCCCGCCACGCTGACGTGGGCTGAACTGAACGCTACGTACAAGAACAAACTCAACGCATCGACTCCGGACGGTGTCCCGTATGCGCAGGTGTCAGAGATCTTTGGTGAGTTCGCGCGCGACCATGTGATCTTCGTCGACCCGAAGTACATCGGTGACCCGCAGCAGCGCGCAGACCTGATCGATCAGATGCTTGAGGCCGCTCCGGCGGAGCATTGGGTGCTCAAGGGATACAACGACAACGTCGCCCTGACGAAGGCCGCTCGCGAAGCGGGAATCCAGACGTGGGGCTACTACTACGCCCGGGACCTCTCGCGGCTGGCCGAAACCGCACCGAACTGGGACATGTTGGGTCTGGAGTTGAACGCCACACCCGCGCAATGGCAAACGGTGATTGCTCAAGGAAAGCCGGTGATCGCGTTCTTCATCTCAAGCGAAGCAATGCTGGACCAGGCAAAGATAAACGGTGCCCAAGGAATGATGGTCAGCGATGTTCCGGCAGTTTTGGCGAAGCAGGCCGCTAAGTAGCGAAGTGCTAGGCGGCGCTGAGCGCCGAAAGTAGCGCTGGGTTTGTGGGCAGCCGCGTTGGCTCCACCGAGAATGCGTGGCGGATGTCGAGGCCCGCATGGGTGAGGAGATCCCACAGTCCAGCGTCGACGTAGAGCTCGTCGTGGTCTGGCAGCGACCAGCGGCTCTCTGGCCCGGTAATGCAGGTGGCATCAACGATTCGCAGTTGCGAGATAACCGCAGAGCGCTCTGCTTCGGGAAGAAAGGGGTGCGAGCCCGAGAGTTCGGCGATGCCGGCGTCACTGATCACAGCCGCGGTCAGGCGTGCGTTGTCCGCCGCGACAGCATTGAGCTGGGTGAGATGACCGATATTGAACAGGTCGAATGACCCGAGTAGTAGGCGTGAGCGTGCCATAACAAAATCCCCCAAAAATTGCGCACTTTCTACAAACTCCGCAGAACGTGCGACTTCCCCTCGTTCAAGTATTAGTGACAAACCTCGAAATGGCTACTGCCAGTGCTGGTGAGTCGTGCCACTAGCTGGTTGCTTCCCCCGAAGCAGCCGGGCGTGGCACGACGTTGATTGCCTTCGCCTGTTTGAACCACACGGGCAGTGCCGCGAGCAGAATCACCAGGTTGGCTAGGAACAGCAGTCCGTAGAGCCACCAGAAGAATGGTGTCCCCCAGAAGATCAATACCCAGCACAGCACGCCGTAGTCGCTCGGGAGTCGAAGTAGCGACCGTAAGAGCGGCGCGTGGCCGACCGGGGGAGCAGTTGCTGCGGGATCAGGGCTGACCCTGCGCAGGAGGTCAACGAGGAGCCACGCGAAGAACGCGACGACGTTGACTGCGGTGAACCCAATGACAAGCGCAGCTTGGCCCGCGCTGACGTTTGTGGTGTGCAAGATGAGTGAGAACAGGATGGCCCCGTGGAACAAGACGGTCTTGCCCATGTCGACGGTGTGGTCTAGCCATTCACCCGCCGGGCCACCCTTGCCAGTGAGTCGTGCCAATTGGCCATCTGCGCTGTCGAAGGCGTAGGCAAGCGCGAACAGCAACGCGGCACCGACTCCGGTGTAGATCGCAATGGGCGCGAACGCCAGGACGAGAACCCCGAGAACCGATAGGGCGGCGCTGATCGCGGTCACGCCGTTAGGAGTGAGCCCCAGCGCGTACGACGCCGCGGCGATGCGGCGCCCTACCGGACGGTTAATGAATCGGGAATAGGCAGGCGCGCCGTACGCCGGCTTCTGGGCAGC
The DNA here is from genome assembly GCA_963169255.1 of Actinomycetota bacterium. Taxonomy (GTDB): domain Bacteria; phylum Actinomycetota; class Actinomycetes; order S36-B12; family UBA10799; genus UBA10799. The sequence continues at coordinate 1,877 of CAUJEJ010000160.1, forward strand.
AGAAAGTCGCGCAACGGCCTCGGCGTACTTGCTCACAGATTCCCCCAGTTGTCCTGCGTATTCACCCTGCTTACTACCGGCAGTGATGCCCGGCATCGCCCTCGCTAAACGCGCGACCCGGCTTAGTCAGCCATTTGAGCAGCAGCGAGTGCGCGATCGAATACGGCGATGTGAGCGGCTGCAACCTGCTTCCACTCACGCTGTGAGAGGTCGGGATGTTCGGCTCGTGGCTCGTCGGTGGCTCGGCGTGCTGCAGCTTCAAGCGCTTCGGCGTCAAGGGATTCGTACAGGTAGACCCATTCTGGCCCCACCTCCGCTTGAATGTGTCGCGTCACCGGGGTGTTCGGCACTAGTGCAGGGCGGTCGAGCGAGAGGGCGAGTAGCAGTGACGATGAATTATGCATGTTGTGGTGCGGCAACGCGACGACACTGCATCGCCGCACCTCGCGGGCCAGGGTTGCGTCATCGACGTGGGTCAACTCGAGCGTGATTCGTGGATCACTTCCGGCCAACTTGGTGATTTCGTCCGCGAGTTCTGCGCTCGAAGGTGCGCCCATGACAACGAGCGACAGGTTTGGGTCGCCACTTGAACGCATCGCAGAGACCAGTTCTGGCACACCCTTGTATGGCCGGATGAGGCCAAAGTTCCCGATCAGGCCAGGCGTTGGTTCAACGGCTGGAATCTCTTCGAACCAGTCCAAGTAGTGCCCGAGCAAGATGGTGGTCACATCAGCTGATTCGTCAGGTTCGGTTACCGGATTCAGCCGAATCCATGCGGTGGTGATCGAGTCGAGCTTTGCTAATAGCCGAGTGTCGATCTTCGACGGAGTCTCGTGTGGCTTCAGGTTATGCATCGTCCGAACGACTGCTACTCGCCGAAACTTCATCCGCTGAAGCAGCAGCCAAAACGCGACCCGACGACCAACCCTGCGGCTCCGACGGTCGCTGTAGAGCAAGATCTCCGGCCAGTGCACGTGGAAGACGTTGTAGTCGCCGGTGAGTGCCTCTCGCCACGAGAAAGGCTTCGTCACGCATGCTGCGCGCAGCGCGTCGAAGAGCATGGAGATGTAGGGGTTCGTTGTCTTGCCGGGCTGTTTGAAGGATTCCAATACCCGCGGTGAAGCATTAGGCATGGGTTGGCTCCAACTCGTCGCTCGGTGCCTCCGATGAACGCGTCACCATCGTGAGGGTGACGGCCAACGCGAGCATGACATCGGGGAGATTCTTGTAGATCGGACCAAAGGCGAGATCCCAGATCCCAAGCACCGCGAATAGGCAAACGAGTCCGCTGGCCGTTCGGGTGGTGAGGCGATCAATAAGGCAATAGCCCAGGGCAGCGATCATGGTGAGACCCAGCACGAGACCGGGGATGCCGAACGTTGCCCAGAAATCGGCAACGATCGAGTGAAGCTTGAAGTGGCCGCCAAACATGTAGTTATTGACGTAGCCGTTTTCGGTATCGGTGCCGATTGCCCGGATTCCGGCCTTTGCCGTCAGTACGTCTTCGGCGGCGGGCATCGTGCCGAGCCCGAACCCAATGGGGTGATCGATCATCAGCCGGACGGTTCCCGCCCACTCGGGGCGCCCGCCCACGAGTAGTGAACCGCTGTCTTCGATTTGTTGAACCGTTCGTTGTTGGTTCGCCTGGCCCAGATAGCCCTCAACCAGCAAGGTCGTGCCGATCGAGTAGAGCGCGAAGAGTGCCGCGCAGATCAGCCCAAACACCGCAAGTCTGTTCATTCCGCGGCCGGTCGATCGCGGGCGCCGTTGCCACATGACCAGCACGGCCGCAAGGAGGCAGAAACCAAAGAAGCTGCGGGAGTCGAAAGCGACGCTAATGATGCCGAGACCTACGAGGCTGGCGACGGCGGGAAGCGCTGCGCGGGTCTTCGCTGCGAATGCAAGCACGATGATCGCGATTGGCACGGAGAGCTGGTACTTCCACGGGTTTGGTGAGCTCGCGACGTCTTGCATCACCCGCAGTAGGTAGCCAAGCCCGAACACGATGGCAACCTGGTACGTCGGCATGACGGTGCGCGCCCACAGCAAAAGGCCCAGACCGCCAATGCCGGTAAGGAACACCAATGCGAATCCGGTGGCCAGCGATTGGTCGAAGCCCCGGTCGCCCTGAAATTGGGTGAGCGCGATCCCGCTGACGAGCGAGACCAGCGCGAGCACACTGATGACAACGGCGAAACGGAACCTTCGCAGGGTCGAAATCCAGACCGGCGAGAGGAAGGCGACAACGAGCGTGCCGGTCGTTATCCCAGCCGCGAGTTGTTGATTCAGTCCGAGCAAGAAGACCGCAGCGATCGCGACGATGACAGGCAGGTCACGTTGTTGATCCAGCGTTCCAGGCGCAATGGCGGAGGTGTCCCGCATTGGGCTG
>CAUJEJ010000161.1 GCA_963169255.1 Actinomycetota bacterium
CCGGCTGGCGTTGCGACCTCGACCACGTGGTGCCGTGGACCGGAACGAGCGAAGGCGGTCAAACGAGCGCAGACAATTTGATCACGCTATGCCGACGGCATCATCGTTTGAAAACCCACAACCGATGGCGCGTGAGCATCCATATACCCGACGAGGTCAACCTGGATGGGTCTGTTGAGACAGTCGTGCGGTGGGCAAGTCCCAGCGGCGGGGTGTATGACCGGACGCGGACGCAGTTGCACGAACCGCGCACGCCGACTACCGAAGTGGAATCCAAGTTCGCAGTCATCCTCGCGGCCTGAGCGTTGATCGGCGCCGGGATCGTCGTGTTCCGTCAGCTTTGTGGCGGAGGTCTCTCGGCGATGCCGACCCGTTGGGCCGACCGTTTCTCTTGTGAGTGCACCTGCCCAGAGCCGTCGGCTCGCTGGGCGAGCCTCCTCCCAAACCGGGCTAGCGGCCAAAATGTGTGTCCGTGATTCCGGTGTTTGACCTGGTGGGTTAGGCGTTTCGGCGGGTTGTTATGCCCTAGGGGGCATGACGGGCAGCGGTGATGGACATCGGAATGGTTGTGTGCTTTGCGGTGGCAAGCTCAAACGGAACGGGAGAACGAGCGCTGGTCGGACTCGTTGGCGATGTGTGGCCTGCGGCGCTTCACGCACCCGGGAGCGTCCAGACGTCACGCGCAAAGCGCAGCTGGCCCGTTTCGTTAGCTGGCTGTTAGGCAACGCCACGCAGCAGCAGATTGACTCCTCGGCCAGAACATTCCGGCGCAATCACGCGTGGTGTTGGCAGGTGGAACCATCACTTGATGTCACCGGTGAGATTTATGACGAGATCCAAGTCGACGGGATCTATCTGCGATCTGACTGGTGTTGTCTGGTTGCCACTCATCGGGGCAAGGTCGTTGCGTGGCAGTGGTGTGACCGCGAGAAAACTGTGGCCTGGCAGGCACTACTGGAACAGTTCCCGCCACCAACAGTGGTCGTCTGCGATGGCGGATCCGGGGTGCTCGCCGCTGTCGCTGCGTCGTGGCCTGATACCCGCATTCAGCGGTGCCTGGTCCATGTTCAACGCAACGTTCGGACCTACCTGACGACAAGGCCGCGCACCGACGCCGGCAAGACGCTGTGGGGCTTGGCCCGCAACCTGACCCGAATCTGCAACGCCACCCAAGCAGTGCACTGGCTCAACGCGCTGAACCAGTGGTACGGGATCTACGGGCATCTGACAAAGGAACGCACCTACCTCAACCAACTGAGGAAAGCCGACGGGACTCCTACCTGGGTTCGCCCGGGTCAGCGATGGTGGTACACCCATGACCGCCTGCGCCGCGCCTACCGATTGCTAGCCAAACTCGCTGAACGCGACCATCTGTTCACCTATCTGGCACCGGACCTCGAAGCTCTCGCGATCGCCTCCACGACCAACCAAATCGAGGGTGGCGTTAACGCGGCGCTACGCGACCTACTGCGACGCCACCGCGGAATGACGGTCGATCATCAGCGCCGCGCCATCGAATGGTGGCTATTCACTCACGCGATCAGTGCACCAGATCCCGCCAGCCTCATCCGCACCGAACACCACCAGACCGCCGCACCAGCCGACCCGATCGAGGAACCCGTCGGACCCGCCGAATACGACACCGGACTCAACGCAGAAGAAGGCCTCTGGCTACGCCGTGGTTGGGCCGGACGAAGCTGACACACCCAACGGCAGACACACAATCTGGCCGCTAACCCCCCAAACCTGGACACCAACCCCAAACAAAGGAAACGGCCGACCCGTTGGGCCGACCGTTTCCTTTGTGAGTGCACCTGCCCAGATTTGAACTGGGGACCCCCTCCGTGTCAGGGAGGTGCGCTAACCGGACTGCGCTACAGGTGCGTGGTCTTGCTGTTCTTGCGGCCTCGCGGCGTTGATGCGAGGTGGAGACGGGATTTGAACCCGTGTAGACGGCTTTGCAGGCCGTTGCCTCGCCTCTCGGCCACTCCACCGTGGAACCAGACGGTTCTCCCCTCAACGGGGAGAGACCCTCCGGCATTCCGAGCGGACGACGGGATTCGAACCCGCGACCCTCACCTTGGCAAGGTGATGCGCTACCAGCTGCGCTACGTCCGCAACGCACCCGACGCAGGATCGCTGTGCCAGGTGCGGGCACACTTTATCTGATCGGTGAAGCTTCGCCCACCTGTGGGGAGGCATGAGGCCAAGAACCTGGAGTGAAGTCAATGATCAACGAGACTGCGATGGCCTGCGTTGGCGGCCAAATCGCGTCGAATTTGGTCGATCACACCAGTGATCTGTCCGCGCTCGATTCCCGTGGCAAATGGGTTGTTGTGGTCGATTTTGATGGCTCGGCTCGCTGTCTTCGGTTCCAAGATTGGCGGCTCGGTTCGCCTGCGGAGGTTGCAGGCACGTGGCGTGGACCAGCCGTGGACGGTTACGCCAGCAGCTTGTCTCAGACCCAGTACGTCGCAGCGGTCAACGCTGTCCGTGACGCGATCGCGCTCGGGACGCTCTACCAGGCAAATGTCTGCCGGGTGCTGTCTGCCGAGCTGCCTGACGCGGACGCGGCCGACATTGTGGGGTTGGCCGCGCTGCTGGAGAAGCAGAACCCAGCGCCGTTCGCATCATGCGTGCGGGTGCCCGAGTTGGGACTTGAGGTGGCGAGCGCATCGCCAGAGCTGTTCCTTCAGCGCAATGGCAACTCGATCTCGTCAGGTCCGATCAAAGGAACAGGCAAGACCGCGGGAGACCTGTCGGAGAAGGACGAGGCCGAGAACGTGATGATCGTGGACCTGGTGCGCAACGACCTCGGTCAAATCTGCGTTCCAGGGTCGGTGGCCGTGCCGAGCTTGCTGCGCACTGAACAACACCCGACCGTCGTGCACCTCGTCTCGACGGTGTCGGGCACGCTCGCGGATTCGACGACATGGCCGCAAATCTTCGGGGCAACGTTCCCACCCGGCAGTGTGACGGGAGCGCCGAAGTACACCGCACTCAAACTGATCGCTGACCTCGAGCCCGTTCAACGAGGGCCGTACTGCGGGGCAATCGGGGTAGTGGACGCCGATGCTGACGCGGCGACACTTGCGGTTGGAATCCGCACATTCTGGCTCAATCGGACTCGGGACGCTGCGACGCTGAACTTTGGTACTGGCGCAGGGATCACCTGGGGTAGCAATCCGGACTCAGAATGGGAAGAGTCAGCACTGAAGGCACGTCATCTGACAACAGTTGCTGCAGGGGAGTGGACATGAGCGCTGCACCGGCAATTGTGTGGATCAATGGGCGCCTGGTTCCCCCAGAGGATGCGACGGTAAGCGTCTACGACCGTGGCTTCACCTCCGGCGACGGAGTCTTCGAGACCCTCAAGGTGGTAGACGGGAAGCCGTTCGCGCTGACGCGGCACGTGAAGCGCTTGATCGAGTCAGCACACATCATTGGATTCCCGCCACCGACGGAGCGCGTGCTGCGTGACGCTGTTGCGGAGACGGTCGCGGCGAACACCGAGCGACTCGGCGCGCTCGGTCGACTCCGCATCACTCTGACGGCGGGGCGCCCTGGCGGCGCCAGTGCGGTGCCGTCGAGGGGGGAGTCACACCTCACACTCGTCCTAACGGCAGACCCGCAGGCGCCACATCCACCCGAACTCACGATCCGCAGCGTTCCGTGGCCGCACAACGAGCGTGGACCGCTCGTGGGAGCGAAGACGACGTCGTACGCCGACAACCTCGCCGTGCTTGAACAGGTGCGTCAGAAGGGTGCGGACGAGGCGTTGATCTCCGACACTCAGGGGCGCATCTGCGAGGCGACGACGGCAAATATTGTCTTAGGTGTCGGCGGACGCTTGGTGACTCCGACGCTGAAGACAGGGTGCCTCGGCGGCGTCACGCGGTCATTGCTGATCGAGTGGGGGCTTGTCGAAGAGCAAGACGTTGCGTTCGCCGAACTTGGGACGGTCACGGAGATGCTGCTGTCGTCCTCGACTCGGAATCTGATCCCGGTAGCGCGCTGCGACGACCACATCTACGCGTCACCGGGACCGCTTGGTGCGCAAGCGATCGAGGCGTTCAAACAACGCGCCGCCGAGGGCATCGACCCGTAGATCAGCCCTACGGCTGGTTCGCCCACAGCAGGTCTGGTCCGAGGTCACGCAGTCGCGGTGCACCGAGCAACGCCATCGCCATCTCGAACTCCGTGCGCAGCATTTCGACCACGTGCGTCACGCCGCGTTCGCCATAGGTTGCCAGGCCCCATATCACTGGCCGTCCGATCATCACGGCTGTTGCGCCGAGGCACAGCGCCTTCGCGACATCAGTGCCTCGGCGGATTCCGCCGTCGACGATCACCGGAACGCGATCACTCACCCGGCTAACGATCCCCGGCAGTGCATCAACAGTCGCGGGCACGGTGTCGAGGTTCCGTGCCCCGTGGTTGGAAACCATCACGGCCGCGGCACCGAGATCGACGGCACGATGAGCATCGTCGGCCCGCAGGATCCCCTTCGGAATGACCGGAACTGGTGAGATCTCCACTAGCCATTCAAGGTCGGCCCAGGTGATGTTCGGGCTCAGGTGCGGGTTGTAGATCCGGCGGTGCGCGGGTGTGGCATCGGGCAGGACCGGCGCGCCATCGAGGATCGGGTAGAACGCACCAGCGGCAGCGCCGAGGTTGTCCCGCTTGTCACGGTCACGCGCGCCCAAAGTTGGGGTGTCGACGGTGACCGCAAGCCCCGTCGCGCCCGCCGCGACCGCGCGTTCGACCAGTTCTTGCGTCCAGTCGCGATCGCGTTGGATGTAGAGCTGAAACCACCACGGTTGGTCCGCTGATCGCGCGGCATCCGCGACCTCTGTCAGGCCGGTTCCACCGAGCGAGCTTTGGACGTACAGCGCCTCGGCAGCCTTCGCGCCGCGGATGGTCGCCGCCTCCCCGTCCGGGTGGTACGCGGTATGGCGAGCGGTGGGGGCGATCAGAATCGGATGGGCAAGGGCGTGGCCGAGCAGTGTGGTGGTCGTGTCTATATGTGAGACGTCCACGAGGGTGTGTGGCGCCAGTTTGATGCGTGACCAGCCGGCAACGTTGTCCTCAAGGGTGTGTTCGTCGGCAGCCCCGCCCGCAACGTAGTCCCAGGTGGGGCCAGCAAGGCGTTCTTCCGCGAGTGGCTCAAGTTGTGTGAGGTGGACTATCCGGTCCGCAACAGGATCGGCCCGGACACCAACAGATTCGTTCATGCGAATCAAGGTAGTCCGGGCCGGTCGCGATGCGGTTTGCAGGTACGCCTACAGCGTGGCGGGTCCGCCGTCTTCAAGTAGTTGATCGATCAGGCTGTCAATGTCGATCATGCCGCTCTCGGAACCTGCGGGCACAACCGTGTAGGTGCGGGCGAGGAACTCTTCAACCTCGGCACGCGGCGCCTCCATGAGGGCCTGGCCGCTCGGCGATGACAGCGAAAGGCAGAACACGTCGCCGGTCGAGTTGCGCGATGGCCACACAGCGATGTCTCCGTCGCCTGCGGGCTTGTTGAGGCCTTCGGCGAGCAGATCGCGAGCGAACACCCAGTTGACGTCGCCTTCGGATGTACGGAACGTCGCACGCACCGAGTACGGCTCATGCGCGGCGTAATCCATCAGCGCGAGCACGGTCACGCTGCGATCGGCCGTCAGCACCAGCTTCAGGTTGATCTCAGTTGTGACGATGGTGGGCAATGGTCCGGTAGTCATTTTGTTTCCTCCTCGTGGGCTCCGACGTAGTGATGCCCGCTGGGGATCCCGACAAACACTGAAATCGGGCAGGAAACCTCTAGTTGGCCCAACGATGTCGCTCTGCGTAGGAAGAACGTCACCTAGCGTGCTGATGATCATGGAGGGCGACGTCTTGCCGCGGAATGGTTGGGTGGCAGCACGTCAATTCGCTGCGGCGTCTAAGGTAGGCGGTCGAACACCGCTGCGCCTTTGACGCAGCATGCACCTGTAGCTCAGTTGGTTAGAGCGCACGCTTCACACGCGTGAGGTCCCCAGTTCGAGTCTGGGCAGGTGCACTCAAGGAATACCGGTACCGCGGCTGGCCAATTCGGACCTGTAGATGCGTGCGACGATTGCGGTATGACTCTGTCGGTACCGCGCGTTTCTGTTGTTGTGGCTGCGTTTCTGGCGACGTCCATGTTGGTGTTCGTTCCGACTTCGGCCGCAACGAACACCGCGGACCCAGTGCCGACTGCCCGCTCATTAGCAGGTGTCACCGCCAGCCTGAACCCTTACGTTGCGGGGTTTCAGAGCCCCACTGCGGTCGCCGCTGCCCAAGATGGCCGCGGAAGGCTGTTCGTCGCTGAGCGCGCGGGGGTCATTCGGGTCGTCAAGTCGGGCAAGCGCTACAAGACGCCCTACCTCAACATCAAGAGCAAGGTTGGTTCGAGTTCCGGAGAGCAGGGATTGCTCGGTCTTGCGTTCTCGCCTGGATTCAAGCGCAACGGCACGCTGTTCGTCACGTACACGGCGAAGAACGGAGCACTCGTCCTGGCGAGGGCCAAAGCCAAGAAGCCTGGCAAGAACAAGGTTCCTAAGTCGAGCGTGAAGACCGTGCTGACGGTTCCCCATCCCGATGCGACGAACCACAACGGTGGAAGCCTTGCATTCGGCTCGGATGGGTTGCTGTATCTCGGAACTGGTGATGGTGGCGGCGGGGGAGACCCGCAGCGTCGTGCTCAAAGGCTCACGAGCCCGCTAGGCAAGATTCTGCGTTTGAATGTGAACAAGTCCTGCGGCAAGAAGCGATACTGCGTCCCCGCCAAGAACACTTACCGAAAGGCCCCGTCTTCAACGAAGCGTCTGGTGTTCGCGAACGGGTTGCGGAACCCGTGGAAGATCAGTATTGATCGCGCGACGGGGAACCTCTGGGTTGCTGACGTTGGTCAGGGTAAATACGAAGAAGTGAACGTCGTCAGCCCAGCACAGCGGACCGTCAACTTCGGTTGGTCTTGCAAGGAGGGTCCGGCGGGGTTCAACAACGACCAATGCGGAAACCTCGCGGGCTACGTTGCTCCCGTGGCAACGCTGTGTCACGAGGGCGAGGTAGCTGGTTGCAGCGCGCCACTGATCGGGAAGTCGATCATTGGTGGGCACGTCTACCGAGGTCGATCGAATCTCTCCCTGGTGGGTGCGTATGTGTTTGCGGACTTCATCACCGGGCGGGTGTTCGCGTATCGCGACGGCCAGACTCGCCAACTCGCTTCGCTTGGATACGTGACGTCGTTTGGTGAGTCTGAGGAGGGCGAACTGTTCGCGGTCACGTACTCGGGGACGCTCTACCGCCTCGGCTAGCCCCGGCTGCGGGTCCTTCCGCACGCCTAGGTCACGAAGTCATTGGAATGCGTCAGAACGACGACATAGGTTTACCGCCCCTTGGGAAGTCTCACCCGATTGGCCCATCCTGACTGACTGCCATCCGCCGATGCTCTTAGGAGCGGATGATTCCTCGTTCGCAGATTCTGCGTTGGTGGGGTGTGTAGGTCATGGTCACGTTTGCTACTGCCGAAGGTGCGTCGAGACGCACCTCAACGGCCCGAGTCATGGCTGCACTCATCGCGCTCGGATTCACTCTGGGCCTGCTGGGACTCGCGGGACCTGCGCCGGCGGAAGCTGTGACAGTTGCCAACGCGTCAACGAGTCAATCGGTGCCTGCGCCACGCTTCTCCAGTAGCTACGACAAGACGTTGCTACGTCTCATCAACAACGCCCGCACGTCCCGTGGGATCGCGCCGTTGAAGACGACGAAGAAGCTATCGAAGGCTTCGGGTAAGTGGTCCAAGAAGATCGCTGCCAAACGCGCGCTGAGTCATGACCCCAAGCTACGGGCGAGCGTGTCTGCGAAGGCTGGTTGCACGAGCGTTCGTTCGTGGGGCGAGAACGTTGCCTACACCTCCGGTAGCGCGAGTTCGATGTTCTCGATGTACATGAACTCACCCGGGCATCGCGCCAACATCTTGAACAACGGCTTCACACACGTCGGGGTGAAGAGTCTCAAGCGCGCTGCAAGCTGGGGCGGCGTCTACTGGAACACCATGAAGTTCGTGACCGCACGCTGCTCCTGAGTCCGCGTCCGTCTGGGTTGCTTTGCTGCTGACGAGTCGCACATCCGGAGTTCACGCGGTCGATAACCGCCAATTCGGGCGTGCGGATCACGCGAGAATCCCACGTCGCCGATAGGCTCACCGGGTCTGCGATGTGTGCGACGCGCACAATCACTTTTCTTGGGAGTTGGGGCATGGCTTCGGTCAAGGTTGTAACGGCTGCGAATGAGATCGAACAATCGATCTCCGATCAGGCCCGCGCAGCGGATTTGTTCGATGACCGCGCGGTCGTAGTCGCCCGCATCAATGGTGAACTGCGCGATTTGGCGACGCCGTTGGCCGATGGTGATGTCGTAGAGCCGGTGACCATCGATTCTGATGAAGGTCGCGCAGTGCTGAGGCACTCAACCGCCCACGTGATGGCGCAAGCCGTTCAGGATCTCTTCCCTGGCACCAAGCTTGGAATCGGGCCGCCCATCAAGGACGGCTTCTACTACGACTTCGATCCTGAGGAACCGTTCACGCCCGAGGACCTCGCCGCCCTGACCAAGCGGATGCAGCAGATCGTGAAGGAGGGGCAACTCTTCTCGCGGCGTGTCGTGACTGAGGCGCAAGCGCGTGAGGAACTTGCCGGTGAGCCGTACAAGTGTGAGCTCATCGGGTTGAAGGGCGGCGCGCCCGACGATGACGTCATGGAAGTCGGCGGAGCCGAGCTGACGATCTACGACAATTTGCACGCCCGCACCAAAGAGACCGAGTGGTCTGACTTGTGTCGAGGACCGCACATCCCCTCCACCCGCGTGATCCCGGCGTTCAAGCTGATGCGCACTGCGGCGGCGTACTGGCGGGGGAGCGAGAAGAACCCGTCACTGCAGCGGATCTACGGAACCGCGTGGGAGACCAAGGACGCTCAGCGCGACTACCTGCACATGCTCGAAGAGGCCGAGAAGCGCGATCACCGTCGCCTCGGTGTGGAGCTCGATCTCTTTAGCTTCCCCGACGAGATCGGCTCTGGCCTCGCTGTCTTCCATCCAAAGGGTGGCGTGATCCGACGCCAAATGGAGGACTACTCGCTGCGTCAGCACGAGCGGGCGGGATACCAGTTTGTGAACACCCCGCACATCACGAAAGCAGCGTTGTTCGAGACGTCAGGCCACCTCGATTGGTACGCCGAGGGTATGTACCCACCGATGGCACTCGATGAAGAGCGCGACTCTGAGGGCAATATTCGCCGGGCAGCCGCTGAGTATTACCTCAAGCCGATGAACTGCCCGATGCACAACCTGATCTTTGA
>CAUJEJ010000162.1 GCA_963169255.1 Actinomycetota bacterium
ACCCATCGTCGACACCACGTGTGCGATCACCGAAGTCGCTGCCGCGCACCAACTCATGCACGACAGCACCCACTCCGGAAAGATCCTTCTCACCGTCGAGTAATCCACAGGTAGAGACAACCGCGTGCCACCGCAGAATCCGCGGGGTCACAATGGAGGCATGTTCCCTGCTTCCCCAGATTCGGACCCATACGCCGCGCACGGTACTGACGGCTCCGAGGCCCAGGTTGTGATCGTGAACCCCGACGCGGCGGGCGGCGATCTTGCGGCCACCGGCGACGAGACCGCTCGCAACGTCTCCGAGCTCGTCGAGCAACCCGCGAAGGTGATGCGGATCGGCAGCATGATCAAGCAGCTCCTCGAGGAGGTCCGTAGCGCACCCCTCGACGATGCAAGTCGAGCGCGGCTCAAGGAGATCCACCAGCGTTCGATCGCCGAACTCGAGGACGGCTTGGCCCCAGAACTGGTCGAGGAACTCGATCGACTGACGCTCCCGTTCACTGACGACTCCATCCCAAGCGACGCCGAGCTGCGGATCGCGCAGGCGCAACTTGTGGGATGGCTCGAAGGTCTGTTCCACGGGATTCAGACCGCGCTGTTCGCCCAACAGATGACGGCACGCGCCCAGTTCGAAGAGATGCGGCGCCGCGCCGCCATCGGCACCGAGCCCGCCGACCCCAGCGCCCCCGCCCCCTCGGGCCCTTACCTGTAGCCGTTCCCGCACCTGACAAACCTGCAGGTCACCGTCGTTGGCAACCGCTTTCCGCAACAGCGTGCGTGATTTGTGTGGCTATATGACACCTCTCACGCACGCTGTTCACTGACGACCCAAAAATCCGCGGGACAAGAAACGCGAACGCCATAGCGGGCGGGGCGAATCGCGGGCGCAGACCACACGCGGCAGCAGCCGACCAGCGCCCCCAACCACACCCCACACACCCTCAGGTCACCACCACCAACAACCGCGTTCCACAACAGCGTGCGTGATTTGTGTGGCTATACGACACCTTTCACGCACACTGCTCACCGCAACCCCAAAATCGGCGGCACAGGCAGTGCGAACGGCGTGCGCGGGCTGCTCGCGACCGACGCCGCGCGCCCGCGGCAGAGCAGCGGCGCCCGCGAGCGGCAGGCACCGCGGGGACATCAGCGTGCGCGCCTCAGTAACCTTGCGGACGTGATCGACCTGAAGATTTTGCGCGACGACCCTGACCGTGTACGTGCCTCGCAGACCGCGCGCGGGGAGGACCCCGCGCTCGTGGACGTAGCGCTGGCGGCGGATAGCGACAGGCGGGCCGCGGTCGCCGCGTTCGACGCCGTGCGCTCGGAACAGAAGGGCCTCGGCAAGCAGATCGGCCCGTTGCAGGGCCAGCTGAAGAAGGCAACCGACGACGCGGTTCGTGCCCAGCTGCAGCAACAGGTCGACACACTGATGGCGAACGCCGGACAACTCGCCGATGCGGTGAAGGCCAGCGAACAGGCCCAACGCGAGGCCGACGAAGCAGCCGACAAAGCGCTTGGCGCACTGTCGAACCTCATCGATCCAGCCGCACCCGTCGGCGGCGAGGAAGACTTCGTTGTCCTCGAGGAGATCGGCACCCCGCGCGACTTCGCGGCCGAGGGGTTCGAACCCAAGGACCACCTTGAACTCGGGCAACTCCACAAGGCGATCGACGTAGAGCGTGGCGCGAAGGTGTCGGGCAGCCGGTTCTACTACCTCACCGGAGTCGGCGCGCAACTCGAATTCGCGCTGGTCAACCTGGCGATCAACATGGCAATGGCCAACGGATTCACCCCCGTCATTCCGCCCGCGTTGGTGAACCCCCCGGCGATGGAGGGCACCGGATTCCTCGGCCAGGCCGCCGAGAACGTTTACAAACTTGAGGCCGACGACATGTACCTCGTGGGTACCGCTGAGGTCCCGCTCGCGGCGTACCACATGGACGAGGTCCTCAACGCCGACGATCTTCCGCTGCGCTACGCCGGGTACTCCCCGTGCTTCCGCCGCGAGGCCGGGTCGCACGGCAAGGACACCCGCGGCATCTTCCGCGTCCACTGGTTCGACAAGGTCGAGATGTTCTCGTTCTGCCCGCCCGAGGAGGCCGAGGCCGAGCACCAGCGGCTGCTCGGCTGGGAGAAGCAGTTCCTCGACGCCCTGGAGATTCCGTACCGCGTCATCGACGTCGCGTCCGGCGACCTCGGTGCGAGTGCGGCGCGCAAGTTCGACTGCGAGGCATGGGTCCCGACGCAGGGCCGCTACCGCGAGGTGACGTCGACGTCGAACTGCACGCAGTTCCAGTCCAAGCGCCTGCGCATCCGCCAGCGGGGCGCCGACGGCATCGAGCCCGTCGCGACCCTCAACGGCACCCTGTGCGCGGTCACCCGGATCATCGTCGCGCTGCTGGAAAACCACCAACAGGCCGACGGCTCGGTCTACGTGCCGATCGCGTTGCGGCCCTACCTCGGCGGCATCGAGTCCATCACCGCGTAGCGGTGCACGTAGGGCCTGGACGAAGGTCCGCCTTCGACACTCTGCGGCCCAGGGTTGAATCCCGTCCGCGACGGTCGGGGTCATAACTGTGCAAGGTCGCTACGCCATCACGACACCGGACTCAGTAGCCGCTCTCGGTCACGCCCCGCGATTCGCAACTCCGGGGACATGGGTCCTCCAGTGGTCGGAGAGTCAAGGGGCAACGGCCACCGTGCCTGCCCACCCGGGAAACCGCCCGACGCCGGAGCCGTTCGTGCGTGAATACTGTGAGCACGCCCGAACCAGCCAACGGAGGTGAAGACCGTGCCCACACGTGTACGAATGGTCGCGACTGACCTCGACGGCACCCTGCTGACCCCGGATTCGGATGTCTCCCCGCGCACCCTCGCCGCCATCAACGCGGCCCGCGATGCGGGGATCCTCGTCACCCTCGTCACCGGCCGCCCACCGCGCTGGCTCGCGCCCGTGATTCACCAGACCGGCTGGCACGGCCTTGCGGTCGCGGCAAACGGTGCAGTCCTGCTCGACCTTGAGCAGCAACGTGTTGAGCAGACCTTCCCGATCCCCGAGCCGAACATGCGGGCGGCCGTCGATGCCGTTCGCGACATCCTGCCGGGTTCGAGTTTCGCCGTCGAGTACGTCCACGCGGGCTCGGCGGTGCCGCTGGTCGACCCGCGTGATCCTCGCGCGGATTCGGCAATCGACGGCCCGCCCGAGACGCCCGCTTTCGGCCACGAGCCGGGGTACCGAGGGCTCGCACTGAAGCACCCGCGGATGCCAAGCACCGCGCCCATAGATGAACTCATCGAGATGGGCAACGTCGTCAAACTTCTCGCCCGGGGTCCAGCGGATGCGACCGGAGATCACGACGCCACGATGCACTCAATCGCCGACGCTCTCACCGGGACGGTCGCCGTGACCCACTCCACCACCGCAGCCGTGCTACTTGAGATGTCGCGCAACGACGTCTCGAAGGCGACTGGGTTGGCGTCGCTCGCCGCTCACCACGGCATCGCGCGCGAGGAGATCATCGCGATCGGCGACATGCCGAATGACCTTCCGATGCTGGCGTGGGCTGGGCGCGGGCTCGCCGTCGGCAACGCGCACCCGCGGGTCCTTGAGGCGGTCGGCGAGCACAACGTCGTCGGGCCCAACTCTGCCGATGGTGTTGCTGGCGTCCTCGAATCCCTCGTTACCTAGCGCGGCACGCCTCCGCCATCCCGGGCTCGCAGTCAACTCCCATGTCTCTAGGCGAGGCGCGACCCGACGACCTTGGCCACCCAAGGATCCAGCACGCTCGCCCCTCCACACGCGCGACCGACTAAACATGCCGTCGATCCACGAATTTGGCCAATCGCTCGCCAGCGAAGTGCAATCTCTGTGGAGACAACCAAGGTGGACCGGTGCACATTTCGCGCCCGTGGCTCCCCGGGCATCAAGGCCGTCGTTTAGCTAGCATCATGTCGGCATCGGATCATGGTGATCCGGCGAACTCAAAGGAGCCCAAATGGCGTCAACCAAGCGATCAATCCTGGTAGCTACCGGACTAGGCGCGGCCTCCGTGCTTGTTGTTGCAGGTTGCAGCAGCAACTCCGACAGCACACCGAGTTCGTCGCCGACGCCAGCACCAACTTCGGCTTCCGCATCGCCAACATCGAGCCCGACGTCGGCGTCACCCAAGCCCACGTCCGCCTCGAACAAGTACACCGTCAAGTCCGGCAGCTACGCGCAGATCGCCGGACAGGGCGCAGGTAAGTGGCCAGCGACTGGCGGCACCATGATCTCGACGCCAAGCGGCACAGGGCCACTCGCAGGATCGGTCGAGGTCGCTGCGAAGGGCAACGCGACCAAGGGCGACTGGATCCTCAACCTCAAGACCGACGGCAAGGGCAACGTCGAGAGCGGCAGCCTCACCGCACCAGGCGTCAGCTTCAAGGTCACCGGCAAGGGCGGACAGATCAACTACCTGACAACGGGCGCGGGCACCACCCTCACCACCACCAGTCCCATCCCCGTCCAGTCAGGCACCGCAACCCCCACCACGATGACCCTCAACATCACCGGCACGAAGTAGCCCCTGTTTCGCATAGCAACGTGGTCGATCGTCGGGGTCATAGGCCCCACGATCGACCACGTTGTTTTGCATCTAGCCACTTGCCGACCGTTGGGTAGATCGCAGGCAGCGAGCCGTTGGGTAGACCGCGGGCAGCGAAATTTGGTGCGACATGCCGGCGGGCCGCGCGATTACACCAAAATCGTACGCAGGGGCGGGCGGACAGCCGGGCTGGACAGGGGCGGGGCAAGCCCGCTGGGGCGGAGGGCCGGGTTAGGCGCCGGAGCGGATTTGGGCTAGCCAGGCGGCGGCGTTGGCGAAGTCCTCGTCGGCAGTGCCAGGGCGGGCGTGGGGCTGTTTGCCGTCGTGGCGCGGGTACGAGCCGAGGTAGCGCACCTCAGCGCACACCCGGCGCAACCCAGTCAGAGCCTCGCCCACGCGGGCATCTGCGACGTGGCCCTCGCAGTCGATCGCGAAGTAGTAGTCACCGAGCTGCTTACGGGTCGGACGCGATTCGATGTTCGTCAAGTTCACACCCCGCACCGCGAACTCGGTGAGGATCTCCATCAACGCCCCCGCATGGTCCTCGCGCATGAACAACATCAGCGTCGTCTTATCCGCACCCGTGCGTGGCGGCGGCGGGCCGGGCCGACGCACCTGAACGAACCGCGTTGACGCGGCCGAGTTATCGCCGATGTCGTCGGCAAGCACCTCCAGGCCGTAGTGCTGCGCCGCGACAGCCGGGCTGATCGCCGCGTCGTACGGCGGCGGGTTCTCGGTGCCGAGGCGTTGCGCGGCACTCGCCGTCGACAACGCCGCGAGCACGTGAGCATCGGGCAGGTTCTCGCTGAGCCAGCCGCGGCACTGCGCCGCCGCGATCGGGATGCTCGCGACCTGCCGAATTTCCGACAACGAAACCCCCGGACGCACCAGCAGCGAGAACCGCACCGGAATCGCCCACTCCTGCGTGATCACCAGCTGCGAGTCCCGGCGCGCGAGCGCATCAAGCGTCGTCGTGACCGGGCCTTCCAACGAGTTCTCGATCGGCACGACTCCCGCGGCAACGTCGCCACGGCGAACCGCATCGAGCACTGCATCCACGCTCGTCATCGGCACTGCCTGCGCATCGCCGACCGACGGCATCGCGCGCATCGCAACCTCAGTGAAGGTGCCCTGCGGACCCAAGTACGCAACAGAATCAGCGGCCGTCAGGACCGCTCCCGTAGCAGTCGAACCCTGCGACATCACTGCACTCCCTTGACGGCGTATTCGAAGGATTCAGCGGCACCCGAGAACACGCCCCGCCGACCCAAGACTCCAACCGAACTCGCGTGCGTCAAATCCGCCCCCGTGCCAGACCGTTCGGACATCACGGCGCTCCATTCAGGGCGAACTGGACCGGCATCGCAATCTCGGTGAACGTGCCCTCCGGACCTAGCAGCCGACGCCGCGTCCGTCAGAACCGCACCCGTGGCGGTCGAACCCTCAGTCATCACTGCGCTCCCTTGAGTGCGTACTCCACTGCTTGTTGCTCCTCGGGGCTCAGACCCTCGGGGTCGGCTTGCGTCACGCCTTTGGCGATGAACTGGGTTTCGGACCGGCCGTGCAGACTCGTGAGGATCATCCCGTCACCGGTGTCATCAAGCAGCGCGACGCTGAACGACAGCCGCCCCGACAGGTCGCGGAACGCGTCATACCGAACGACCGCCACGTGGCGCAACGAATGCGCGACGTCATCTCGGGTGGCTTGCACCAGTTCCGCAAGTTGCTCGACGGTCTTGGTCGCCGCATCAATTCCGGAGATCCGATCAAGCAGCACGTCGACGACGTCGGAGTCGGCGGTGGCGATCCGCTGATAGTCGCGCTTGGCCTCGCGCGCAACCTTCTGCGCCCGAGCAGCGATGAACACCGCGAAGACCGCGACCAGCACGCACAGAATCGTCAGGCCGTACAGCACGGGCGCGGTGGAATCAGACACGACCGCAACCATAACGCTGTCACGCCTCGCGTGCGCTACCCGATTCTGCCTACGCTGCGAGGATGCCGGGCATCGTCGAGAGCAGCAGTCGCGCGATCGGCTCCGGCGTCGCCAACGGCACGGCCACCGGGCTCGAGTGGTTGTCGCTGCTCGCGGGCAGCCTCATCGTCAGCTTCACCGCGCTCGACGTCATCCGAACCTTGATCATGACCCGCGGCTCACGCTCGATCATCCGCACCTGTTTCGCAAATCCAATCGCGTGGTTCATCAACCTCTTCGCGCGCCAGTCGAAGAACTACCTACGCCGCGATTCGATCCAAAGTTGGATCGCGCCCATGATGCTCGTCGGCTCGTTGAGCGCGTGGCTACTGCTGTACCTCGTCGGGTATTCGCTGATGATCTCCGGCATCGAAGGCCTCGATATCAGCACCTCATTCCGAGAGGCCGGATCGAGCCTGTTCACACTCGGGTTCGCCTCCGGCGATCGGACGCAGCTGTCGATCATCGACTTCATCGCCGCCGCGACCGGTCCGATCACCATCGGCTTGATGATCAGCTACCTGCCGTCGTTGTACAGCTCCTACAACCGGCGCGAGCTAGACGTCGCGATCCTCAAAGCGCGCGCAGGTGAACCCAACTGGGGGCCGGAGATCCTCGCCCGCCACGCGACGCTCGACAGCGACCGCGCCCACCTCGACCAAATGTGGCGCGACTGGGAGCGCTGGGCCGCCGATGTCTCCGAGAGCCACACCTCCTACCCGGCGCTGATTCACACGCGCAGCGCACGGCCGCTGCGCAACTGGCTGATCGCGCTGCTGGCAGTGATGGACGCGGCCGCACTGTCGATCGTTCTGCGCCCTCATGATCGGCAGGTCTCGGCGCGCATCATGTTGCGCCAGGGCATCGAGTGCCTGCGTGATCTAGCGGTCATCGAGAAGATCCACTTCGACCCGAGCCCCAAGCATGGCGACCCGATCCTGCTGACCGAGCAGGAGTTCCTCGACGCCGTCGACATGCTGATCAACTCCGGCTACGAGCCCCACCGCGCGGGCGAGGAAGCCTGGCCGCTGTTCCGCGACTGGCGGATGATGTACGAGCAGATCGTCTACTCGCTGGCATTGAAGATCGACGCCGTCCCTGCCCTGTGGTCCGGACCGCGCCGCCCCGCGACGGCGCAAGTCGCTCCGCCCCGCCCGCAGTACATCGTCAATGCCAGCGACGGTTCGATCGCGTTCCCCACCGACGATTCGCACCACCGGCTGCCCCCAAACAAGCGCCTCGGCTAGGGGCGATCGAGCTGCGGCCCCACCGCCGACACCCACCGCCGACACCCACCGATGTCTGCCCGGTAAGGCCCAGCAACAACGTCCACAGTCGACGAAGCACGTCGGCGTGAAGGCGCGCTGAAGCTACGGGCTGACGATGGCCACTAGCGAAAGAGGTGACTAGACGGAGGTGCGTCGGCGCCAGAGAAGGGTTGCGAGAGCCCCGGCGACTAGGAACCCGAGGATGCCGACGGTGTATCGCGCAGCATTGTCTGCGCCGGTCGAGGCCGCGGGGCTCAGGATCAGCTGGTACGCGCCGGTGGTCGTAGTGTTCGGGCCGGTTGCGTTCCCATAGGGAATTCCCGCACCCGCTTCACCCTCAACTTGCAAGGCGTTGAGCACCGCAACCTTGCCAGCGAATTCCGACGCCGCTTGATCGCCTGAGTCCATCAGCTTGTCGGTTCCCTGAGTCTTCAACTGCCCAGCGCCGTCTTCGATCTGAACAACTCCATCGGAAGCCTGCCCCAAGCCGTCGGCGATCTGGCCCGCGCCTTCCGCCGCTGGGACGAGCCCTTCAGCGAGCTTGGTTCCGCCGTCAGCCAGGGCGCTTGCACCTTCACCGGCGGGCACAAGTCCGTCGGCCAATTGCTGCGT
>CAUJEJ010000163.1 GCA_963169255.1 Actinomycetota bacterium
AACCCCCCCCCCGCCCCCCCCCCCCCCCCCCCCCCCCCCCCCCCCCCCCCCCCCGTGGGGTCTGGGGGGCCCCCCCCCCCCAAAACCCACCTGGCGGCCGCGCCGCAGCCGGATGGGACCGCTGCGACGATTGGCGGGAGGAGCTAGCGGGCGTCGTTGGTGGGCACCGTGAGGGTGACCATCGCGCGACCGGTGGAGTCCACACTCACGTCGCACGCCACGCCTCGAAGATCCGTCACGCGGAGCAGGCCGTCAGCGGCTCGGCATGCGACGTTGCCAACCACGATCACCCGCGCGCCCGCAGCAAGCCCGGCCTTGATACCGGCCTCGGAGTCCTCAAACACCACCACTTCCTGGTCAGTCCGCCCAAGATCGCGCAGCGCTTTGACAAACCCCTCCGGGTCGGGCTTCCCATTCCTCACATCCTCTGCGCACACCGTCACCACTGGCATTGGAATTCCGGCCGCCCGCATCCTCAGCTCGGCGAGCGCACGCGGCGCGGAGGTCACGAGCGCGACAACATCGGTCGATGTCAGCGCGTGCATCAAGGTTGCGGCACCTGGGATTTCAACAATGCCCTGAGTGCGTTCTAGCTCAGCCGCCGCCAGCTCATCGCAAATGAGTTGGATGTCGGAGCCCGCCGGAGCGTGCTGTGCGACGGTTTCCTCTGTGAGGCGACCGTGAGAGGTCGCCAAGATCTCTTCTACGTCCAATCCGAACTGCTGCGCGAACTCCGTCCACACCTGTTCCACGATTGCAGTTGAATCGACGAGTGTGCCGTCCATATCGCACAGGACTGCACCGACCGTCACGGTCACTGATCCACTCATGCCTGCGACGCTACCGAACCCAAGCGATCCCGCCGGCCGGACCTTGGTCGCCTATCGCCGTCAGGGTGGTCGGTTGTGGCCCCGCGCAGGCCACAATCGACCATCCTGACGGCGAAACAGGCGCGCAGGGGTGAGGAAGATCACCGTCGGTCGATGGTCTGGTTGGGGGCGCGAAACCACCGTTCCCGGTGGGGGTCCGGCGTAGGGTCGGGGGTGACGGTAAACGATCACTGAGGAGCGTGTTTTCTGATGGCTGGCAACCGCGTGGACGGGTGCCTGCCATGAGGTTTCTTGAGGTCGGAACAGGGAACGCACAGCGAATTTTGGCGCTGCGTCAGCAGCGGGTCACGATCGGTCGTGCCGACGACAACGACCTCATACTTGCGCAGGATCCAACGGTCTCTCGCCAGCACGCGGTGCTGGAACGAACCGATGACGACTGGCGTATTCGTGACCTCAGCAGTAGCAACGGAACCTTCGTCAATGGAATGCGCATCACCACTCCCACCCTGATCAATCCTGGCGACCGAGTGAGTGTCGGTTCATCGTCGCTCAACCTCGTCGACGGAACGACCGATGTGTTGGCTTCGCTTGGTCAGACAGTGTTGGTTGGCACGGAGGTCGCGGACACTCTCGGGCTTTCGAAGCGCGAGACGGAAGTTCTGCGCTTGGTAGCTTCTGGTCAGACTGATGGAGAGATCGCCGAGCAGCTCTTTATCAGCGTCAAGACGGTCCACTCCCACCTTGACCGGATCCGCGACAAGTCAGGACTGCGTCGTCGGGTCGACCTAACGCGGCTTGCGATTGACCTCAATCTCGACGGCTCCGCGTGATCGAATATCGATGACGTCATCGACGGAATCTGACCGACGCCTGATCGCTGGGTAGCCGGCATACAGCGCGAAGGCGGTCGCCGAAATCAACGCGATCAGAAGCGGAATCTCGTACCAGAGCCGATGACTAATGGAGGGCAGGTTCTGGGCCGCGCCGAGTACGAATAGGGCGTGCAGAATCGTGAAGATCCCGGCGTAGCCGAGGAGCCCAAGTTGACCGTCAAACCGATAGGCGATCACGATCGTGAACACGGTGACCGCGGTGGATATCGCGATCACGCCACACAAGATCGCGAAGTCGCTGACGTTCTTGATCGTTCCGGACCACGTCCAGAAGCTGTAGACAGAAGCCGCAGCCACGGTTCCAAGCATGATCCACAGCGCGATGAGCGAGCTTCTGCCTCGCGGTCGCACTGCGCGGTGACGCCAGGCCGACACCGAGACGATGCCTAGTGCCCCGGCGATGACGACGAGCAACAACACCCAGAGCGAGACGGCGACCATGCGGTTCTCGTGATACGCGGTCAGGAGCGCACCGGTTGAGACCTTGAATCGCGCGACCAGCACATACAGCGCCGCGCCATAGCCGAGCGCTCGGCACGGGCCTCGAACGTTCATCAACGCCGCGGCCGTGATGGCAGCCAGAATCGCGAGCGCGCTCTGGAACGAGATCCATTCCGCATTCGCGGGGGCGCCCTCATCCTGTGTCGCCAGGATCAGCCATCGCCATACGGCATAGATCACGCTTGTCGCCACCACGACGAGTCCGGCGGCGAATGGAGTCGTGAACCGTGGGTTCAGGTTGAGGCCCCACACCGAATCGGGACTTCCCGATGGCGGCTGAGCCTGCGCGGTGCGCAAGCGGGCCCGGCCGGACTTGATCACGGTGTCGGCATGCGTGGGCCGCGAGCTCGGAACTCCCTGAGTCGTCCCCGCGTGAGCCGCAGTTAGTGCGTTCGCAAACTCGCTCATCGACTCGAAGCGTTCGTCCGGATTCTTCGCCATTGCGCGTGCGAGCACTGGCGCGATCGTTGCGAGTCGCGGATCAGTGAGGTCCGGGTTGCTCGTTGCGATCGCTCGGATCTGTTGTGCGGGTGCGCTGACCGGGAAAGGAACCGATCCGACGACGAGCGTGTAGAGGGTGGAGGCGAGTGCGTATTGGTCAGAAGCAGGCCCGAACTCTTCGGTCTCCAAGATCTCAGGTGCCGCGTGGTCGTACGTGAACGCCTGGGTGACGGTGTTTGCTGATTCGTGTTCGAGTACCGAGACCCCGAAGTCTGACAGCGCGAAGGTCCCCCGATCCGACACCAGGATGTTCTGTGGTTTGACGTCGCGGTGGATGATTCCGAGGTCGTGCGCTGCTGCGAGCGCGTCCGCGACTTGCAGCCCAAGCGACACCACTTGCTCGATCGGTAGCGTTCCTTTGGCCGCCAAGAGATCTGCGGCGCTGCCATTGCGGTACCAGCGCATGGCGATGTAAGGCTGACTGTCCTCACCGATACCAGCGGCGTAGATGTCGGCGATGTGGGGATGGAAGTCGAGGCGCCCAAGCGCGAGGCACTCGTTGTTGAATCGCTTGACCGCGCGAGGGTCATCGAGGCGGATATTGAGAATCTTCAGCGCGACGTCTCGGTCGAACTGGTCCTGGCGAGCGCGATACACAGTCGAGAAGCCGCCGATGCCAATTGGGTCGCCGATCGAGTAGCCGTCCACGACTGACCGCATCGCAAATCTCCCCCCGAGGTGAATGGCCGAGCAAAAAAGGCTCCAGGCACACTCAAAATTGACCTTGATCAGTATTACACAGGGGTGATTGCTCAGAATGAGGCTTCACGAATCGAGCACAGATTCACTCGTTCGGGTATGCCAGCGCGACGGTGCCTTGCGACCCGGGCAGGCGCACTGGGATGGCATATTCCGGGTCGCAAGGGGCTCTCGTCGGCGTCACGTGGAGACGCCTGAAAGCAAGGTAACCCGGCAACCCGGTATTGATCTGTGGGTAGAAATACCCCACTTTCCTGCGACTAGCCCGTCGTCGCTACAAATCCTCAGGCGTGCACGACCACACGTTCTGGTGCGCGAGGTCGCCGTTCATCGTCTCCGAGGCCGTCCCGTAGGTCGCAAGCCCAGGATTGAAGTAGGCGCGCATCATCTGGGCAGGGTTGCCATCGAAGTCCGTGCCGGGGAACCAATCGACCTGCAGATCAAGGGTCTCCTCGGCAAAGGTCGATCCCGCCCAGCAGCCGTAGGCGAGGGTGCTGCCAGCAGCCAGCGCTGGCGTCACGGGGGCACCGACGGGGGACTGCTCGTAACGCACCACGGCAACGGTGACGGCTTCCTTCTTGTCCCGCGGCGAGCTGAGTTCAAAGCTCAAACCTTGGGACTTCGCGACTGGCACGGGGAACGAAACTTTGCCCGCGACGACCGGGAGCGGGCCGGAATTCCAAATGTCACTTGGTACTGCCGTCGGGCTGAAGGCTGCCCAGACCGCCTTGATCGTGCAGTCGTCGCACCCGGCGACGTTGAGCGTCACCTGCGTCATGCCGTTGGTTGCTGGGCTCTTCGATACCGAAGCAGACGCCGATGGCGAGCCACCGGGTTGGTCAGAGCTTGCGCCAGAGTTCCGGTTCACAGCCACCGCGATGACACCGATGATGAGGAGCAGCGCCACAACGCCCGCCGCGAGGATCAAGACAATCCGGTTGTTCGACGCTGGGGTGGGATTGGGATCTGGCGTGGGAGATGGAGGCGGCGGATACCCAGCGGGCTGCGTGCTCGGCGGCGGGGGTGGGACGGCACCAGCGCCCGCGGGCGAACCAGTCACTGGCGCAGAACCGGCAACCGCTGCACCGCACGAGGCGCAGAATTGTGCACCAGCAGCCAACCGCGCGCCACAAGCCGTACAGAACTGAGGTGTCTGGTCAGCCATTGGTGTCTCCTAGGGATTCCTTGCGGGCGGCGGCCATTCGATACCCGATCAATAATGCACACCCCGCACATCGGGCGTTGATGCCGGTAGCCTCGCCCCCATGCCCGAACTCAATGTGATCAAGCCAAACGGTCAGCCAACCTTTGGCTACTTCCCGCAGACGCCGTCGGTAATCAACTGGGACGACTTCATCTACCGGACGCCGATGGGTGGCACGCAGAACCGGATCCGCAACTACCTCGATCGTAAGCAGTTTCAGTACATCGGAGTCGTCAGCGACGAACTGCTGGTGGGATGCGCATTGGCCGACTTCAGCTTCCTCGGGGTTGCGTTTGTTTACACCTACGAGCCGGCAACGCAGAACCTTGAAGAGTTCTCAATCAAAGTGCCGCTGGCGCAGGGTTTCGAGCTGACGAATCGCCCATTGGACGGAACCTCGACGGTCAACGCGAAGGGCAGCAAGATTCGGATCGACGCTCAGCCGGAGCCGCGATCGGTGAGCCTCGATATCGAACTCAGCAGTGGGCTCAAGGTCGATGCAAAGTTCTCCCTCGCGCGTCCCTTTGAAACCCAGCCGATGGCTGTGCTCACGCAAACGGGTAAAACGGGCTGGACCTTCACTGAGAAGATCGCCGGGGTTACAGCCGAAGGGTCGGTCAGTGGATCTTTCGGCACGTTGGACCTCGCGACGATCGGAGCCTGCGCCCACTACGACTACTCGATTGGCTACATGCGCCGCGAGACGTTTTGGAACTGGGCCTGCTTCTCGGGGCGCGCGGATGATCACGTCGTTGGGCTGAACCTGTCGTGTGGAGTTAACGAAACCAGCTTCAGCGAGAACTGCATCTGGATCGACGGCCAGATGATCCCCGTCGGCCCGACGCACTTTGACTACAACCGGGCGGCACCGGCGCAGGATCAATGGTCCGTTGCGACTGCTGATGGTCAGGTTGAACTGACATTCGAACCCGAAGGCGCCCACGAGGAGCACCTCAACGTGGGGCTGATTGCGAGCAACTTCGTGCAGGTCTTCGGCAAGTTCTCGGGCGTGTTCCGTCCGCAAGGCGGGAGCCCGATTGAGATCAAGAACCTCTACGGCTTCTGCGAAGACCAATACATGAAGGCGTAAAAGCATCTGTACGCACGTACGTATCTGATGTAGTGTACGTACATGACGATCACTGTTACCGCACTTCGGGCAGACCTCTAC